>CANJQC010000006.1 GCA_947476295.1 Planctomycetaceae bacterium
ACGAACGTTTTCTATGTGTGAGTGCTTTCGCCCAACCAATTTGCGTGGAAAAAAGATGTAGAACACTAATCTGCACTAATCTTCGCTAATCCGGATTAGTGAAGATCAGCGCAGATTAGTGTTCTAAATTCCTGAATAAAACCTTCGCACATAGAATCCGTTAGAGTCAGCAAAGTCCGGAAAATTTCCCCAGACGCACTCAAATATGTCCCGCACGCCCATAGCCCTGTCCGAATGCCGTAAAACTAGGGACGCACGGCAATAGTTACGGCCCAGCAGATGTCTGGGTGGCTTCTGCGGGACTTGCGGCTTTTGGATCCACTGTGTCCACCACGATAATCTCAATAATAAAAGTCCCACCTACACCGCCGCCAACAGCATTTTCGGAAAATCCTGTTTGCCCGTTTGCTCCACCTGTCTGTATGACAACATCCATTGTGCGACGATGGCCGTTTGGCAAAGCTCTAACGCCTTCAATCCACCACAAACCCTTCGCCTGATCCGGGCGGCTGTAGCCGCTGGTTCGGCCCTCATAGTGGTTCGTCAGATCTTCGATGTCGCGTTTCTTTTGCGGCGTAAAGGTTGTGCGAGTGTAATAGACTTGCGTTGCTGCCGGAATTGCATCCTTAGCAGGTTCACTAGGTCCCCCTGGAAACTGCATCATTACCGATACTTCGGCGGTCGCATTCTTATGCAGCTTGACCGGCAGCGTGTCGGTGTGCTGAATCATGCTGCCAGAATTTCGTCTCAATTCGTCGCGGAGAACCAGCACCAAACTTTCGGTGGCAGACGTCCACGAATCCATGATTCCCGGCGTTTCTTTCAACGGTCGAGTCCTTGGCAGTGATTTCAGAATTACGAGCATCCCGGGATCATGCACATCGGCAAACAACCCTGAACCTTTGAGCCCGTCCGATCCGGATGGATACAATCGCAAAAACGCTGAGCAAATCGCTTGTCGCACTTCGGCAACGGGAATTGTCGATGCAAGCAGAATCACATCGGACGCTGTAGACAGGTCGGTTGCCTTTTCTAACTGATTCACAATCGCAGCGACGGCCTTTGGGCTCCATAAAAAGCTGGCTCCCTTTGCCACAACCTCCGGTTCCATCGTTACTTTCGGCAGCAACGACGTCGCGGTAACCGCAGCGTTGCCACCAAGTGCGTTGATGCCGACTGGGCTGATGGCCACTGGGGTCATACCCGAATCGTCTTCATCGTCACCACCACGCCTCAATCTAAAAATCGGTCTGGCCGGCAGACCTGATCCAGTGGCCACTCCTGAAACACCGCTAATTCCGCCGGGGTTTGCGGCAGGAAGCAGTGCGGTTTCTCCAAAGCCCGTGAGCTTATCCATTTGAGTCGCCGAGACTGCGGCAAGCATCCGCATGCACGCGATTCGGCTTTCCGGAGGGATCGGTGTTGCATTGTCCAGAAATGCCATCATGACCGGCTGAATCACGTTGGGATTTGAATCCATGTTTTGCATGAGACGTTCGACCACAATTTCACAGTTCATCACGGCAGGCAATGGAGTCTTCACTGTCCCAGCAACGATTCCAAACACTGATTGCCACGCATCCTGTGAGTTGTTTGCGATCAGGCCATCCACGACACGTTCCACCAACGCCCTGTCCGTCAACTGACCGCCGCCTGGTGGCGTATTTGCACCGAGCGCGTTGCCGCCAGCCGGATAGCCAGCCGGATAGCCAGCCGGATAGCCTGACGGATAGCCTGACGGATAGCCTGACGGCGTTGTGCCTTCCACATTTTGGTCAGGCAAATCATCGTTCTGGTCTTCTCTCTTCTTTCTTGACCTGCCACCCGACGCTGGGCCCGAAAGGTCTTCGATGCGGCCCGGAACTCCGCCGGCAATCGCGCTCACTCCGGCGCCTTGCGGCATGTACGTCACCGCTGCCTCCAGAATCATGGCCGTGACACTATCGACAGCGCTCGGCAACTCCATCACTCCGCTATTGTGATTCCTGTCGATGGATTTTCGCAACGAACTCTGTGGGGTGATGGATGGTGCCGGTGTAGCAATCGAACCCGGTGCAGCTCCGGCGGGCGCGGGGCTTGGCGGCGTTCCGTCGGCCTTTGTTTGAACAGGCGTTGCCGACGGATCGAGCAGAGTTGTCAGCAACACCGCTACGCCAGCATCGCCCGGTGCCGACTTCACCTTAAAGTCAATTGCGTCCAGAATTCTCGGGTCATGTTCACGAGCAGCCGACAAGAAATCTTCATCAGTCCATGCATCAAAGCTGTCTGGTCGAGCGGATTTGGCTGGCAACTGTGCGGCCTGCTGAATACTACCGACAGGAATACCACCCAAAAGAGGGGGCGCGCCAGAATCGTCAATATCGCCTGAACGTATTCTGAAACCGCCGGGCGGGGCGACTGGCGGCGCGATATTCTCAGTCGCTACAGGCGGCGGCGCATCTGTTTCGTCGGCATCATGCTTGCCTGCACTTTTTGGCGCAGCATCAACAACGGGCATCGCGTCAGGAACAGGCATTTCCGGCGTGGCAGCAGGCGACGAGTCTCCCGAAGTTCCGGCATCACTGGTCGCCGGTTCCTCTCCGCCGCCACAGCCAGCCAACGCGACAAGGCAGCAAACGCCAATCGCGGCTAAAATACTGCGACGCATCGGACCCAACTGATCTGACAGACTCATCTGAACGACTCCGCGTGCGTCTACAGCCACCCCGGGAAAATCCCCTGATTTTTGCGGCAACTGGCGACTGGCCGACTTGTTCAGATTATCACGCGCGGTTGCCCGCTTGCAAGCTGCTCCCCGCAATTCGTCATTTCGATGCGAAACTGTGAATCCTCGGCTGCAGTTCAGCTTTGTTGGAGTGTCACGACAATTTTGCCACGACCTTGTTGCTGCGACATACCTTTTGTCAAAAACGAGCCGCAAGTGTCGTACGGAGCAGACAGCCCCCTCTCCGCGGAACAAAACCCATCCCATTTTCGGAAGGCAGGTATAAGAGTTGCATCAATTCAGAAAATTTTAAATCAACAGCCCGCTGGCGTGGAGCCTAAAGGTGTGTGTGAGAAAAACACCTCGATCGGTCGTAAAACATGCCACGGGAATTCCCGTTGGCCGATCGACCGAGTTACCGTACACCCACTGCGTCACTGTGCCGGAGGGCTTACGCCCCTCGCCCGCCAGGTTTTGCAGAACCAACAATCCACTTAACGTGTCACACTGAGACGATGTCTACTCTCCGGGAAATTGAACAGTCTATTTCGCTCGCCATGGAGGCGGATCAGTTTTCGCTGCGCAAATTGTTGCGGACCGTGAAGGATTCGGAGAAGTCCGGCAAGCCGTTTGATCGTACGCTGGATAAGCTGCAAGGACTGCTGCAGAAGTCACTTCAGCGACGCGAACAACGGGCAGTATGGCAGCCTCGACTGGACTGGGACGAAGAGCTTCCCGTTGTCGCGCGTAAGCAGGAGATCATCGATGCGATTCGTGATCACCAGGTGATCGTACTCTGCGGCGAAACGGGCTCAGGAAAATCGACGCAGTTGCCGAAGATCCTGATCGAAATGGGACGCGGACTCTCGGGAGTCATCGGACACACTCAGCCGCGTCGTATTGCAGCTCGATCGGTCGCTGCGCGGCTGGCGGAAGAAATGAACTGCCGACTCGGGCAGGAAGTTGGTTTTCGCATTCGCTTTACGGACAGCAGCGGGCCTAACACGCGCGTGCGTCTGATGACCGACGGAATCCTGCTGGCGGAAACTCAGACGGATCGTTTTCTTGATCAATACGACACGATCATCATCGACGAAGCGCACGAGCGATCTTTGAACATCGACTTCCTGCTGGGGTATCTCAAACGTCTGCTGCCTAAGCGGCGCGATCTGAAGGTGATCATCACATCGGCGACGATTGATGCCGCGCGGTTTGCCGACCATTTTGGGCAATTGTGCCCCGACACTTCGTGGCGGGAACTTAACTTCGGTGCAACGAACGTCGCCCCATCTGGAGCAACTATTGAAGGTGGGCAGGATCGAAGTATGACGCAATCCCGCCACGGACTGTCGGGGCACATTCAGCCAGCTCCGGTGCTGCAGATTTCGGGGCGCATGTATCCGGTCGATATTCGGTATCGACCGCTGGACGATCCCGATGCCGTAATGGGAGAAGACGACAACCGCCAAATGCGCGACTGGCTCGATGGCGTCACCGATGCCGTGGAAGAAGTCACGGCAAATGACTCCGGACACATCCTTGTCTTCCTGCCAACCGAACGTGACATTCGCGAAGCCGCAAAGGTCCTCGGCGGACGACGATTTCGCGGCGACACGCCACAAATGCCGACTGAGATCGTCCCGCTGTTCGGACGACTGTCGATGGCCGATCAGACGAAGGTCTTTTCTCCGTATGGGCATCGGCGGATCGTGCTCGCGACCAACGTTGCCGAATCGTCACTCACCGTGCCAGGTATCCGTTATGTCGTCGATACAGGAACGGCCCGCATCAGTCGCTATTCGGCACGATCCCGCATGCAGCGCCTGCCCATTGAGCCGGTTTCTCAGGCGTCAGCCAATCAGCGAGCCGGGCGTTGCGGACGTGTGGGCCCCGGCATCTGCATTCGTCTGTACAGCCAGGAAGACTTCAACGGCCGCGAAGCATTTACCGCTCCGGAGATTCAGCGGACAAATCTCGCAGCCGTGATTCTTCGTACGATCAATTTGCGACTTGGAAATATCGAAGAATTTCCGTTCCTTGATCCGCCGCGTTCGACCACAGTGCGGGAAGGCTACAAGACGCTCGAAGAACTTGGAGCCATCACGCCCGAAGGTGAGATGACCGAGATCGGTCGCCGCATGGCAATGCTGCCCGTCGATCCGCGCATCAGCCGCATGATTCTGGCCGCCGTCGATGAACACGCACTGCCGGAAGTTCTCGCCATCGCCGCATTGCTGGAGAGTCAGGATCCGCGCGAACGCCCGATTGAAAAACAGCAGGCGGCTGATGAGGCTCATAGGAAATTCTACAACCGCGATTCCGACTTTCTGACAATTCTAAATCTGTGGGATGCATGGCACGACAAACAGAAGACGGTTTCGCACAGTCAGGTCCGCAAATGGTGCCAGCAGAATTTTCTTTCATACATGCGGATGCGGGAATGGGTGGATGTGCATGCGCAGCTGAAGGACTTGCTGGCGGAAAGCGATGATCCGGCGATTGCAAAAGCCGCAAAGGCGCTGCATGAAAGGCACCGAGGTGAGCGGCAGGGCGTCAGCCCTCCGAGCAAAGCGCAGAACCCGAACGACCAAAAACGAAACACCAACGAGAAAAATCAACCCAACTCGCCGCAGAAGAACAAGACATCGCAGAAGAACAGCGCACTCGGAGGGCTGACGCCCTGCCGCTCGCCGAACGAGACTCGCCACAACGACTTTGCAGCAACTCACAAAGCTCTGATGACCGGCCTGCTGGCCAATATCGGTTGCCAGACACCGAACGGCGATTTCATTGGAGCCGGCGGAAACAATCTTGCGATCTGGCCAGGTTCAGCACTCGCCCCCAAAGGCGCGAAGTGGTTCGTTGCCGGCGAACTGGTTGAAACCAGCCGTCGATTTGCTAGGACCATCGCACGCATTCAGCCTGAATGGATCGAACCACTCGCCGGACACCTGATCACGCGAGAGTATTCGGAGCCGCACTGGGATCCGGTCGCGGGCAACATCATGGTCTTTGAAAAGGTCAGCCTCTGGGGACTGCCGATTGTCACACGGCGCAAGGTGACGTACGCGAAAGTCGATCCTGTGAAGTCGCGTGAGATGCTGATTCAGCACGGGCTGGTCGAGTTTGGTTTGCTGTTTGGGGATTCCGACACTGACGGCGATCCAGGCGAAGACTACGACGATGAAGAAGAACTGTTGTTGGGAGGTGCCACAAAAGTCCGCCCCGGCCGCAGCACGACATCGAACACGTCGGCGAAGCGGAAAGGCTGGGGGCATGAGTTTCCGTTTCTCAAGCACAACCACGATGTGCTGGAACAGCTCAAGGACCTCCAGGCTCGCACGCGATCGCATCATCTGATTCCGGGCGACGAAACACTGTTCGATTTTTACGCAGCGCAGATTCCCGAAGAATGCAGTGACCGGGATCGCCTGCGACGCTGGTTTCAGCGAACCGTGACTCGTAATGCCAGGCTGCTGCAATTCGACATCAACCAGTTTGCTGATGAAGCGCATCGCTTTGAACAAGCGGCCATGTTTCCTGAATCCTCGCAGTTCGGCGCCATGCATTTGCCGCTGTCGTATCAGCTCGATCCGGGTTGCGATGCCGACGGAGTGACTGTCACCGTTCCAGTCGAGGGACTCGGTCAACTCACCGACACGCGACTGGAATGGCTGGTACCCGGGCTGCTCGAACAGAAAGTGCTGGCACTGATTCGCGCGTTACCAAAGAACCTGCGTCGTCATTTTGTACCAGCGCCTGACACGGCCAAACTGGTTTACTCTGACCTAGAATTTGGCAAAGGTGACTTATTGACTGGCGTCGCGTCACGACTGTCGCAACTCGGCGGTGAACGGTTCGATTCGCGTGAGTTTGATTTGAGCACGATCGCGGATCATCTGAAGTTTAATATCTGCGTCGTTGACGATCAGCGTAAGAAGATCATCGAAGGCCGCGAGTTGAAAGACTTGCGAGCCACCCTGATTCAAAGATCACAGGCGGCCTTCGCTTCCGCAGAAAAGTCTGCGGCCGTGAGTGGCCCGTCGCCGGAGGAAGCCAAATGGACGCGAACGGGATTCAAGGCGTGGGATTGGTTCGACATTCCGGAACACATCGAAATCAAACGCGCGGGAATGTTACTGCGTTCATTTCCCACGCTGCGTGACGACGGTGAAACGGTTGGTCTGATGCTGTGCCAGACTCCTGAAGAGGCATCGCGGATTCTTCGCAAGGGGTTGCAAAAGCTGATTCTGATCGCCGAACGAAAGCGAATCCTTATTCAGATCGGCAACATGCCACAGATTGGCCAGGTGAAACTGCTTTCGTCGTCGATCAAAGGGCTGGAGCTGATGAACCATCTGTCGCTGCTGATGGTGGAACGTGCCTGGCTGTCCGATCAACCGCTGGCGCGAACGAAAGGAGCGTTCGACAGAACTCTTCAGCGTGGCCGCGAACGACTGGGCGTCATCGCGCAGGAATTCGTGCAGTTCATGCCGCATCTGTTTCAGCAGTACCATGAAACTCGCCGAACGCTTGACCAAACGCGTGGCCCCGGCTGGGATCATTTGTTGAACAGCATGAAGACGCAACTGACCGCTCTCGTGCATCCGGCATTTCTGATTGAAACGCCGTGGCCGTGGCTGATCCAGTACCCGCGTTATTTCATGGGCATCCGCCAGCGTCTTCAGCGATTGTCATCCGGCGGTTTGAAAACTGAGCAATCGATCGAAAGCGAATTCGCGCCGTGGCTGGCGCGTTATGAGCAAACTCTTAAAGACCATCAGCGTCAACACCGCATTGACCCGATGCTGACACACTACCGCTGGATGCTGGAAGAATTCCGCATCCAGATGTTCGCCCAAAAACTAGGCACTGCCATCAGCGTGTCTGCGGCAAAGCTCGAAGAACAATGGGCGAGGATTTTGTAGCGATGCAAATCAGTCGGCAACCCGGGAAGCATTAGCTCCCTGACTCTGCGATTCAATTCCACAGGCACTAAAGCAACTTCCCGAGAAGCGATGAAAGACGATCTCCGGACGCCGTCTTAATGCTGAATCAACGGATGTGGGCTGTAGTCTGCATGCCTGCACCTGAACGGAGTACTGCTTGCAATACGTCAGACTTTCTGTCATCGTGGCTAGCCTAAAACGACTCCTGACCCGCTGAGGTGCGCTTTGACTTTGGCTCGTTTTTTCCCGACGACGAATCCTTCCTTCCATGAGTGCATTGCAACACAAAAAAGTTGACACTCGAGTTGTTGTCGAGACGCCTGAGGGCGCAGATTTTCAATTCGTAATTGCTGGCCCTGGAAAGCGTGTCATTGCATGGCTTATCGACAGGCTCATCCAGGCCGGAATCATTACCCTTGTGGGGATCCTGAAGCTTTTCCTGTTGCCATTTGGTGAAGCGGGCGCCGGACTGGGTGTCGGCGGAACCCTGATCATTTCTTTTCTGCTCGACTGGTTTTACTTCAGTCTGTTCGAAGCGTACTGGAATGGTCAAACACCCGGCAAGCGGGCTCAGGGGCTTCGTGTGGTCAGAACGAACGGCACACCGATCGATGCCTCCAGCGCCATCGGCAGAAACTTTCTGCGTGCGGCCGACATGCTTCCGTTCTTCTACACCATCGGTATGATCTCGATGCTGATGACACGCCGTTTGCAGCGGCTGGGTGATCTGGTGTTCGACACCATGGTCATTGACGAACGCCGCGAATGGATCAGCCGAGCAGGAGGACTCACCGCCAACATTGAAGCCATTCCACGTTCTGAGTGCCCGCGACGCTTCAGTGTTCCTGAACGCACATTGGCGGTTGTCGAACGGCTGTTCGAATCAGATCGTATTATTTCGGAAGCACGACGCGAAGAGATTGCTCGACCTTTGAGCGAAGCACTGCGAAAACGACTGGGATACGTCGATCCGCAGCCGGACCCGCACAATCCGCATATATTTTTTCGCACGCAGGGTTTTCGGCAGACGTTGTTCCTGCTGCGAGTCCTAAAGACTTTCGCTGAAAATCCTGAAGGCACAAAGTTCGCGGCGAAAGACACAGGCGATAAGCGTCCGACCTCTGTGGCTGCGAGCCGCAAGCAACTCCTTGCCGCGAAAACAGACGACTTTGTCACCTCGGAGCTTGCCAACTTTCTGGCGGATGATGCCGCAGACAGAGGAAGGGCTCGTCGTGAACCGTGAACGCTTCATTCGACAGCGCCGATCGGACTGGCAACGCTTTGAGACGCTTGTGTCCCGGTTGCGCGGGAATCGACAGCGAAAATGGGCCAGCCGCGACGTCTCTGACCTTTCGCGATTATATCGATCGATCTGCTACGACCTGTCTCTGGTGCAGTCGCGGGAATGGGGCGCTCGACTGGAACTCTACCTGAACGATCTGGTCGCGCAGGGACACAATGCACTGTACCGATCAGCCCCGATGTCGCTCTCGGTGGTCTGGGATTTTTTTGCGTTTGATTTTCCGCGGACTTTTCGTCGCCGCATTCGAGCATTCTCGCTGGCCCTGTCATTGTTTTTGATTCCGCTTCTGGTATCCACATTTGTGGGCTGGCAGCGACCGGACGTCGCAGAAATGATTGCTGGAAAGGAATCGCTGGAAGCCGCTCGCCAGAACTTCGGCCAGGAACTTTATACCGGCGTGGATGCTGAATACGCCGGACAGCGATCGCAAATGGCAGGTTTCTACGTCAAGAACAACACGGGGATCGCGTTTCAGGCATACGCGATGGGAGCCTTTGTCGGACTGGGCACTTGCTTCATTTTGCTGTCGAATGGAATCTCTATCGGCATGGTCACGGGATACATTTTGTCAGCCGGTCAGCCGACGACCGAGAACTTTTTTAGCTTTGCTGTTTCGCACGGCTCATTTGAACTTACAGCAATTGTAATTGCGGGCGGCGGTGGATTTGTGCTGGCTCAGGGTATTCTGTTTCCCGGACAACGCACGAGAATGGATTCGTTACGCCACCACGGTCTGGAATCTCTGAAACTTGCCTTGGGAGCCGGTGCGATGCTGGCGATTGCGGCAATGCTGGAAGGCTACTTTTCGCCGCTGCCTATTCCGGCGAGTATCAAGTACGTGGTCGGTTCCTGCCTGTGGCTGCTGGTGATTTCTTACCTGTCGTTTGCTGGCCGAGGAGGCCCTGCAAATGAAGGTTGAAGAATGTATCGTCACCGTCGAACGTCGTTCAATGGGCGGATGTCTGGACCTGGCGTTCGTGTTCGCGCGGGAGTTTTCCGTACCCTTGTTTCGCTTGTGGCTGATCTGCGCGGTACCGTCGTGCGTTCTGGTCTGGTTGCTTGCTTCCGTCGCCGCCGGAATGTGGCTCTGGTCGATTGTCATCTTTCTGATTTTCAGTTCTGTCTTTAGTTCACTGCTGGTTGCCTGCATCGGGCCGCAGGTGTTTGGCGTCCCAATTTCCGTGCGATCGGCAGTAAAAGCTTGGCGAAAGCGTTTTTGGGCGTGGTTCCTTTTAAGTTTTGTAATGCGGTTTATGCAGGCGATTACCGGCTTCTGTTTTGTGCTGCCTTCCATCTTTGTGACATCGTACGCTGGCCACATGCCCGAAGTTTTATTGTTGGAACAGGCGCCGATCAACAGCGTCATAAAGCGCCTCAGCTGGCTGGCAGGCGGCGGTGGCTACAGCCGAAATCTGGGTCGATTGACGGGACTGATGGTGTTCTGGGTCGTGCTGTCGTTTGGGCTGTTTCTGATTCTCGACTTTCTGGCGACGGTGCTTTTCAATTCGCCAATCTTCTTCAAAATCCTGTTCAACAGTTCTCAAAACATGGGTGACGTGTTTACTCAACTTCTGTACGACGACCCCAAAATGCTGACGGCGATCCAGTTGACCGTGTGGTTGCCCTACCCGGTGATTCGGCTGGCGTGGTTCTTCTGTTATCTTGATCAGCGGATCCGGAACGAATGCTGGGACCTGCAGTTGCAGTTTCGCGCCGAAGCGGCACGACTTGAGGAGCTGGCCGTATGAAACGAGGGAGTTCAGCTGGACAGTGTGAGATTTCACGCAGCTCGGTTTCTCCGAGACGGATGGTTATCGCGTTTTGCGCGGCTTTGACTCTCGGAGAGACTCGACTACGTGAGTCGCCACAATTGGCTTGCCTGGTGGTCATTCTGGTAATGATCCTGTTGATGGTGTCCGGATCGTCAGTGGATGCTGCTGCCGTGCAGTCCGGGCCGATCGACGGCGATCAGATTGATCAAGTCGGCGATCAGGTGATGGACCGCAATGAATTTCGTTCGGTGCGACGCACGGTGCTGGAGAAATTGCCGGAGTCGGACGTTGATAAGGGCTTTCTGGGCGGCGCACTGCAATGGGTCGGGGACAAGCTCGGTGACGTCTTTGGCGCGATTGGCAATTTCTTTCGCTGGCTGTTCAGTGGTTTCAGCGGACCCGGAAGTACACGAGCCCCTGCGCAGCCTTCAAATGCGCCATCGGGCAGCTTCGACTGGAGTTTTGGCTTCGGTGGATTGGCCAACATGTTTGCCATCTCTGTCATCGTAGTCATTGTGCTGTTGCTGATCGTCATCGCCGCGATGATTGTGAAAACGATCGATGCAAAGAAACGCAATCGCGATGGTCTGTTGTCGGATTCGGAAGACATGTTGTCCGACGTCACCGCGCCTCCGGGTGAATTGGCAGCTTCAACATACGAATCCCGCGCGAGGCAGTTTGCATCGACCGGAAACTACCGTGGAGCAATTCGTGAATTGCTGCTGGGCAGTATGAGCTGGATTGAGCGTGCCGGATTGATCCGATATCGAAGGGGACTCACGAACCGGGATTACCTGCGTTCCGTCTGGCGACGCGCGGATAAGCGTGAAGGATATTTGACGACCGCATCTCACTTTGAACTTGTGTACTTTGGACGACGAAGTGCGACGGCGGAAATGTTTGAATTGTGTCTGACCAGTTTTCAGGGAGCCTTCCATGAAGAAGAAACGCCGACTGCTGCGGTCTGACACCTTCTGGGGACTGACGGCGGCGTTGCTTGTGCTCCTGCAGTTCTGGTGGTTGCCGGGCGAGGACGGTTCTGCGGCGGATTCCTACAGCACAACCGTCGATGGAAAATTGGGACTTTACCGAACGCTGAGTCAATTGTTTCCCCGCGTCGATCGCGATGCGCTGCTGGTGGTTCCCGAAGAACGTGCGTGCCTTGTTCTGACTTCGCCGGATCGATATCCGAACGATCAAGAGCAGAGTCAGCTTTACGAATTCGTCTACAGCGGCGGTACACTTGTCTTCGCGCCGAATTGGGATGACCCAGAATGCGAAATGAGGTTGCTGGGGATTCACACGACTAAACGGATTTGGACGGATTCCACGACGGTGACGCCCACGACACCTCTGGTCGTTTCGACCACGCCTGCTGGTGATGCAAAGATGCCGGCGGAGTCTCCGAAACCCGGCGAAATTGAAAAGACTCTGGATGAGACGGAGGCCAGCGATAAGAACCAGATCAGTTCACCCGAAGAGATGCTCCAGAAGAAAACTCCGGGCCTGACTCCGGCACCTGGACTTGATCCGTCGCAGGAAGAAATCGAGGAGTTTTCAACGCCTGGCGAAATCGTCAATGCGTCCAGCGATCTGGTGGATGGTTCGGTGGAATGGAATTCCAGTGCAGACCTTGAAGTGCCGTCGTATCTGGCGACGGAGACGCTTGTAACTTCGACCTCTGATCGTGTTGAAGTGGCGACATGGCCGATGGGAAATGGACGCGTCGTCGCGTGTTCCAGCCCGGATATCTTTTCGAACCGCAGTATGTTGTATCGCGATTCCCGACGTCTGGCCGTGCGGCTGGTCGAACGCGGTTATCTCCATGGTCGCGACAATTACAGTCAGAACACTCCAATCGTGCTGAGCGAATATTTCAATGCCAGTGATTCGTATGCACAAACTGGCGTGCTGTTTAGTCCGTCGCTCAGAATCGGAACACTTCAACTTGTGCTCGTTGCCGTGCTGGGAATTTGGCTGTCGTTCTATCGCTTCGGCCCTGCAGAGGAAGTTTCGACGCTGCAGCGACGATCACTGACTGAGAGTGCTCAAGCCGTGGGTAACCTGCAGTATCGACTCAACGACGGCGGTGCCGTGATTCGGAGTTACCTGGAATACATCCGCAGTCAATTACGCCGCCGCTATGGCAGCAGTGTGCGTCTGGATCAGGTGGAATCTCTGGCAAACCGCGCTGGCATGGACGTCGATGAAGTCCGCACCCGACTTACCGAGGCACAGACGCTGGCGGAAACAGCCCAACTGTCGCCCGACAAAACCGCGTCGTCACTCCGCTGGCTGGCTTCATTCCAAAGTCGGCTCACTGGCAATCGGGACGAAAAAGCGACATGATCGTTCAACAAACATTTATTCTTCAACAACTCACTTGAACCCCTTCCGGCTAGATCGTCAACAATGGAACTTAGTGAAGTCAAACACCTGTTCGAATCCGTGGTCGAACAGATTGGGAAAGTCGTTGTAGGTCAGTTGGAACTCGTCGAAGGTACTGTCATCGCCCTGTTTGCCGAGGGCAGCGTATTAATCGAAGGACCGCCGGGACTGGGAAAGACGCTGCTCGTCAACGTGCTGTCGAAGACGGTGTCGTGCCAGTTTCGCCGAGTCCAGTTTACGCCCGACTTGATGCCGTCAGATCTCACAGGTCACAGCATCTACGATCTGAAACAGCAGGCATTCAGTTTCAATGAAGGTCCGGTCTTCACGAATATCCTGCTCACCGACGAAATCAACCGTTCGCCTCCTAAGACGCAGTCGGCATTGCTGGAAGTCATGCAGGAAGCGCAAGTGAGCGTGGACGGAAAGACGCACATTTTGAAGCGTCCGTTTCTGGTCATTGCGACGCAGAACCCGATCGAGCACGAAGGTACCTATCCGCTTCCCGAAGCACAGGTGGATCGTTTCATGTTCAAGTTGCTGGTAGATTATCCGCCACCAGCCGACGAAATGGAGATCCTTGGGCACTACGCCGCCGGTCGCGATCCGCGTCGTCTTTCAGATTTTGATCTGCATCCTGTGATGGAGGCCGACGATGTGCTCCAGATCCAGCATGTCGTGCGTCAGGTGATCGTGGAACAGAAAATCCTGAAGTACATCGTCGATATTCTGGGTGCATCGCGTTCCTGGGGTTCGGTCACCCTTGGTCCAAGTCCACGCGCTGGAGTCAATATGCTGCTGGCGGCGCGGACCATGGCGGCTTGCCGCGGTCGTGATTTCGTGACGCCCGACGATATCAAAGAACTGGCCCCGTGGATTCTGCGTCATCGCCTGCGGCTGCGACCGGAGGCCGAACTGGAAGGCAGTACGCCGGATGAAACCATCCGAGCCATTATGGACAGCGTTGAGGCACCTCGGTCATGATTCCGACCCGGCGACTCGTGCTGCTGGCCGCGGTACTTGCGGTCCCGCTCATGTTTTCGAGCATTGACCGCAGCGTCGCGGACCTTGCGCTGCTCGTGAATCTTGTCCTAGTCTCCGTCGCGTGTGTCGATCTGTTGGTCAGCCCAGGACCAGACCAGATCGAGGTGCGACGTGAAATCTCAGAGGTGCTGAGCGTTGGAGCATCCAATCCGGCCTCGCTCGTGGTACGCAATCGTTCGCATTCCTGGCTGCGTCTGAGCCTGCATGATGATCCGGGTCCGCTCTGCAGAGTGGATCGATTGCCACAGACAATTGACCTCGCGCCAAACAAAGAATTCACGATTCAGTATGTCGTGACACCCCATCGTCGCGGCGCGTCCGAAATGGTTGCCGTGCATCTTCGCTATCCGACACGCCTGGGTCTGTGGTCCCGTCAACAGGTAAGACCGCTTGTGACTCCGATTCGTATTTATCCCGACATTCGCGCCGTCTATCGATATGAACTCATGTCGCGGCAGAATCGACTGTCAGAGATCGGCGTGCGTATGGTGCGGATGCCAGGCCAGGGCCGTGAATTCGAGCGTCTGCGTGAATTCCGCTACGGCGACGAAATTCGCCAGATCGATTGGAAAGCTACGGCGCGGCAGCGAGCACTCATCAGCCGTGAATTCAATGTCGAACGCAATCAGAACATCGTCATCATGGTTGATTGCGGTCGCTTCATGCGAAATGAAACCGACGGGATTTCGTATCTTGACCGTGCGCTGAACTCGGCCATCATGCTCAGTTACATCGCGCTGGGACAGGGCGACAATGTGTCACTCTTGGCGTTTTCCAGTCGCATTGAACGCTTCATTCGGCCAGTGCGGGGCAAGCCGGGAATTCAATCGATTTTGCGATCGACGTATGATATTCAGGCATCACAAAATGCGTCCGACTACAGCATGGCGCTGGAGTATCTGACGACAGTTCAGCGCAAGCGAGCATTGGTGGTTCTGATTACATTTGTGACCGACGAGCTGCAACTTCGCGTGATCGGCGAGAGTCTGAAGCTTCGTTCACTGCCATATCTGCCGCTGTGTGTGCTGTTGCAGGATGTGGGTTTGCGAGCGATGGCGAATCGCATTCCGGAATCCGACCTCGACGCATTCCACACCGCCGCCGCAGCTGAGATCCTTACCGGCCAATCCCACGAAGCCGCTTCCCTCAGGGAAGCCGGTATCATGCTCATCGACACGCCCCCGGATCTGCTGACCGAGCGTTTGATCAATGAATATCTGAGCATCAAGGCTCGGAATCTGATGTAGGATTTTCCGCAATCCGGCGAGCAGAGTGGCGTGAGCCCTCCGGTATCTCGTTTTTGTACCGGCAAGCTGACGCATGCCGCTCTCCAGTAATTGCGCCCGTAATCACGCTGGCTCGCTGGTTTCCCGGCACAAAAATGTCCTGAAAACCCGGATTGACAAATCCCGGAACGCAGTACAAACTCCAGAAAACTACAGTTGTCGTTTTGGACAAAGGATCTGTCCGTAACGTGGTGTCTCGACCCTGCGGTTTAGCTCACAGGAGGAGCGCGATGGTGCTCTCAGTTGTCATCCCGGCTCATGACGAGGCCGGCAACCTGCCTTACCTTCTGCACGAGATTCGCAAGGTGCTGTCGTACGTGGGTGCCTATGAAGTTGTTGTAGTTGATGACGGCAGTTCCGACAGCACGCAATCGGTCCTGGATGATATTCAGGCTGATTTTCCTCAATTGCGAATTGTGCGGCACGCTTCAAGCTGCGGACAGAGTACCGCGTTGATGACGGGTATCGACGCTGCGACAGGAGACATCATCGCCACGCTGGATGGCGACGGACAAAATGATCCGGCGGATATACCGGGCATGGTCGATCTGTTGTTGCAGTCCCGGCGTACCGACGACGTCCAAATGATCGCCGGTGTCCGAAGCAAGCGACGCGACTCACGCTGGCGACTGGTCAGTTCACGCATAGCTAACGGAGTGCGCAGTCGGATTTTGCACGATGAAACTCCGGACAGCGGCTGCGGGATCAAAGTCTTTCTGAAGCAGGCATTTGAAATCATGCCACGCTTTAATCATATGCATCGTTTCCTGCCTGCGTTAATTGTGCGTGGTGGCGGAAAAGTAATTTCATATCCGGTACATCATCGTCCACGCGTTCATGGACAGTCACACTACGATACGGTGCGGCGATTAATGGTGGGTATTGTGGACCTGATGGGCGTTGCCTGGCTTCTGCGCCGGAACAGACTTCCCAATGTAGAAAGGATGGATCCTGTCCATGACGAGCGAACAAATCTGGATAGTATTCGGTTTGACCGGACAGCTCCTGTTCACAGCCCGGTTCGTCGTGCAGTGGCTTAGCAGCGAACGCGAAAAACGCAGCGTTGTGCCGCCGATGTTCTGGTATTTCAGCATTGGCGGTGCCATCATTCTGCTGACGTACGCAATCTATCGCCAGGATGTTGTGTTCGTTTTCGGACAGTCATCCGGTTTGTTCATCTACGCTCGCAATCTGCAATTGATTCGCCACGAAAAGCGACGAATTGCCACTGAGACGCCACCTCCGAAGTCGGAGATTATTCAGGTCACTGCGACGGTTCAGCATCGCAAAGCGGCGTAGACGGTCATTTCCATGCGATATCTGCTGTGGACGATTTGTCTTGCCATGCTGCTTGTCGCCAGCGAGCTTGTCAGCCGTCCTCTGTTGCCGGTGGATGAAACGCGATACATGTCGGTCGCATGGGAAGCGCATGTGCGTGGCGACTCTCTTGTCTCTCATCTGAATACGGAGACGTATGCTCATAAGCCGCCGCTTCTGTTCTGGCTCATCAATGCCGTCTGGTCGGTGACCGGATTGAACGAGTACGCGGCGCGATTAGTGGCCCCTGCGGCTGGGATTGTGTGCATTTTGCTGACTGTTCCGATGGCTCGCCGACTTTGGCCGGAAGCCGTTGCTTTCAATCGGTGCGCACCAATGATGCTTGCATCTATGTCGCTGTGGATCGTCTTTTGCCCTGTCACGATGTTTGACACGCTGCTCACATGCTTCACCATGATCGCCTTGCTGGGTGTGCTGCGCGCCGAATCAGGAGCAACCGCAACCGGATGGCTGATGGCAGGCATCGCGATGGGACTGGGTATTCTCTCAAAGGGGCCGGTGATCCTCGTCCATGTCGTGCCAGCGGCACTTTTTGCGCCGTGGTGGTCGATCCGAGTGCGAACACGGTTTGTTCGATGGTATGCCGGTTGCATAGTTGCGACCGCGATTGCAGCCGCAATCGCGCTTTCCTGGGCTCTTCCGTCCGCTGCCGCCGGCGGCAAGGAATACGGCGACGAACTACTCTTCGGTCAAACGACCGGTCGCATGGTCAATTCGTTCGCTCATCGTCAGCCGTTCTGGTGGTACCTGCCAATGCTGCCGCTGTGCCTGCTGCCATGGATTTCACTCGGTTCCGTCTGGCGTGGAATTCGGCTTTCGAAGATTGATGCGCCTTTAAAATTCCTGCTGTGCTGGGCCGGAGGGTCATTGTTGGTTCTGAGTCTCGTGAGCGGCAAACAGATCTACTATCTGCTGCCTGCACTTCCGGCCTTCGCATTGATCCTTGCGCGACTGGCGACGTTGGTTGAAGGTCCGGTCACTCGAAGGGACTTGTTATTTGTGATCGCAGGCACGATTGCGATGGGAGCCTTGCCGCTTTTCGCCAATCATATTCCTCAGTTGTTCGAGACAGGATTGCGGGATCTGGTCGCTGACTGGTACACCATTCCCTTGATGGCATGTGGATTGGTTTTGATACCATTCACGTTCAAGCGGGTCGAATCCGCTGTATTTGCGGTTGGCACGTCCGCACTTCTGTTCATTGTCATCCTGGTTCTGTCATTGAAATCCACGATCTGGCAGGAGTTTGATCTCAAGCCGCTGGCGGACGCGGCAGCCAGTCACAACAGCGGCGTCACATGGTATGGCGGCTATCATGGACAGTTGAATTTTGTGGGCGGGATCAGTTACATCCACGAATCAAGGAGTCGCGAAGACCTGTCGGAGTGGTTGACGGGCCATCGCAACGGCCTGCTCATCACGCGGCTTTCCAAAGCGAATATCACTCAGTTAAAGCACGCAGGGATCGACGCATCAAACAGCGTTCCGCTGTCATCGACCCAGATGGAACAGATCTCAGAAATCGTGCGAGCCGATGAAGAGTTTCCGGGGCACGACTGGCAACCCGTTGTAAAACAACTGTACTGGATTCGACGCGGCCTGCCACTCGATCCTTACGCAGTCGTCCACTTCAACGATCCGCCGGTTGCGTGTGGCAAAGTCGGTATCGGTGGTTTAGAATGAGGCCTCCATTCTGTCACTTTTATCAGGCGTCCTGAGTGTCCATCAGCCGTCGACAATTTTTCGATTCCAGCAGCGACGGATTCGCGTCGCTCGCGGCTGCTGTGATGCTCCACGAATCGGCTGCCAGTGCAAACGAACGCGCGTCAGGAACCATCGACAACGGAACTTTGCGCGGGGTGCTGCATCATCCGGCGAAGGCCAATCGCATCATTCAGCTGTTCATGGCGGGAGCGGCAAGTCACATTGATTTGTGGGACCACAAGCCTCAACTGGAAAAACATCACGGTGAAACATCGGACTTTGGCGAACATGTCGAAGCGTTTCAGGATGGGCTTGGTCCGTGGATGAAGTCGCCGTTTCAGTTTTCAAGGTACGGCCATTGCGGTAAGGCGATTAGTGAAGTCGTTGCTCCGCTGGGAGACTGCGTGGATGACATCGCGTTCGTCCACAACATGGTCGGCAAGACCGGTGTCCATAGTCAGGCGACGTATCTCCAGGCGACCGGATTTGACCGACCTGGATTTCCGGGCATGGGATCCTGGGTAAGTTACGGGATGGGCTCGCTCAACGACAATCTGCCGACGTTTGTTGTGCTGCCCGATCATCGAGGCTTCGGCAGCAATGGACCAAAGAACTGGGGTTCCGGATTTCTTCCGGCAAGTCATCAGGGAACGATGATCTTCCCGCAGCGAACAACTCCGATCGACGATCTGAACGCGACGGCCGGATTCGTCACGCCGACTGCAGAAACAGACGGGCAGTCATTGCTGCGATCCTTGAATCAGAGCTACAGCCGTCAGCGTCCCGGCGATTCGCGACTGGAAGCACGCCTGCGATCGTACGAGTTGGCAGCAAAGATGCAATTGAGTGCTCCTGAAGTCTTCGACCTCGCCGACGAAACTGAATCAACGCTCAGGATGTACGGCATCAACAAACCCGACGCCGCATACCCTGCGGAAATCAACATTCCGGAAGAAGCAGAATACTTCGGTCGCAAATGTCTGATCGCGCGACGGATGCTGGAACGCGGGGTGCGTTTTATTCAGATCTGGTCCGGAAACGACAACGGATTTCCTCGCCGTAACTGGGACAGCCACGAAGACATCGAACGTGACCACAAACCGCTGGCAATGGGAATGGCAATCGGAACGGCCGCGCTGATCAGAGATCTGAAACAACGCGGACTGCTGGACGACACCATTATTCTGTGGACAACCGAGTTCGGTCGCATGCCGTCCACGCAAGGCAGCAAGGGCCGCGACCATAATCCGTATGTGTTCACCAACTGGCTCTGCGGCGGCGGAATACGTGGTGGAATCAGTTACGGTCCGTCCGATGAATGGGGCTACAAGCCGCTGGACCGCAGCAACTCGACTCAGGTTTACGACATCCACGCGACCGCGCTGCACCTGCTGGGCATCGACCACACCAAACTCACCGTGCGACACGACGGAATCGACCGACGGCTGACCGATGTGCATGGACATGTGCTGCACGATATCTTAAGTTGAATTTCCGTCCTGCAAGCCGCTACTTGACGAAGACGGCAGTCGATAAAATCCATTGGAGCGTCAACAAGGCGAGCGGCAGGGCGTCAGCCCTCCGAGTGATCCCCGCAACAATCGTCGATCTTTGACAGACCACATTTTTTGTCAATCACGCCATTTCGCTCAGTGCTAATGCAAACAAGTTTGGACACATTCGACGTGTCAATCGTATACTTGGGCTGGGGAATCCAGCGCTGGTTACGCCCCTCGAACTTCTTAATGAGGACATCGTCGATGGATAGTTACAGCGAAGTACGTCGCGTGCGAAAAGCGATGTCTGAGGCGGCGGGCCACGACATACGCAAACTGATCGCAATGATCAATCAGCGGCGCCCCGAGGTTGTCTCTCGCATCTTCGATCCCGGAACGAAGGCAGAGCATGGTATCCTTCATGGTTTCGAAACTTTGTGATTTCAACCCGACTTTGTGAGATCAAGGAAAACGATGCTCGAAGGATTGCCGACGGGGGTGTAATGGCCGGTGAAGTTGAGGCCGCCCGTTTTGCGATCCACACGGAAGACGGCGATGTTGTCACCGCGCTGATTGCAACAATAGAAGAACTGGCCGGTGGGGTCGAAGTTGAAGCTGCGAGGATAGTTCCCGCGTGTCCATTCTTCCCCCAAAAATGTCAGGTCACCGTTTGTGCCAACTGAGAAGATCCCGATGCTGTCGTGCAGTCGGTTGCCCGCATAGACAAACTGGCCGTCGGCTGAAACCAGGATCTCGGAGCAGAAGTTACTGCCGGCGAACCCGGGTGGCAATGTAGAGATCGTCTGCCTTGAGGCTAACCGACCTGTTGCGGCATCGTAATCAAACAAGACGATCGTCGAGCCTTCTTCCTGAATGGAGTAGAACCAGCGTCCATTGGGATGAAAGTGGAAATGCCGAGGCCCGTCTCCGGGTGGCAGCGAGATCGCAGGCAGTTCGCTCGGAGTCAACACGCCCTTCTCCTGGTCAAACGTCCAGACGAAGATCTGGTCCAAGCCCAGATCCACATGCAGCACAAAGCGTCCGGAGGGATCGGCCTGAATCATATGAGCGTGAGTCCGATCATGTCCGCTGAAGGCAAAGCTGCCCGGTGGAGCGTTGGTCGCCCTGATGGGGCCAATCTTTCCAGCATCGTTCCTAATATCTGAGGCGGCGCCCAGACGACCGTCGGGCAGAATCGGAAGCACCGCGACGGAGCCTCCAAAATAGTTGGCCACGAGTACGAACCGTCCGGATGGATGGACGCTCACATAGGTGGGGCCGGCACCTCCGGAACGAACGGTGTTGAGGAGTTCTAATTTCCCGTCAGCCCGATTGATGGCGAAGGCGCTGACTGTGCCTTCCTTGTCTTCGCCCACCCGATCCGTTTCATTGGTGGAATACATGCGAGTTCCGTCGGTATTCAAAGCGAGGCAGCTCGGACTTGTGCCCATCTCGTGAATGCCAGCGGGTGTCAACGCCCCAGTGGCGCGATCCACTAGGAAGAGGTGAATGCCGCTACCATTGCCTGGCGGCAGATCCACCTGGGTTGGCAATACATCGCGGAGCGGAGAGCTGAAGGTTCCCACATAGGCGAGGAGTGGTCCGGCGGCTTCACCTGATTGCGCCTGCTGCAGACCATTCATGAGCGGTGTTGTCCCAGCGAATGCAACCGAAGTTTTCAGGAACGAACGGCGGGAACCGGCGAGCAGAATCATAGTGAAAACAGCCTGTCTGGATGAGGGTGTGGCTACAGACGCAAACGAATCGCCTGATGATGCACATTTTCTCGTCAATGTAGCCGTCTCGCTCAGCCGAGACGAGCCATTCATGTGCCCGTGTGGCAGAAGTCGGAATTCTCACCTGCGCATCGACGATGTTGCTCATGGCAACTGCCGCTGACTGTCTTCTCGACCTCGGCTCGCTGTTACAGTCCTGTTTCCAGTCCAGAATGGGTTTATGAGCGACGAGGTCTGAATCGAAGTCAGTGGCAACGTCGGAAACGTTGTTCGCGATGTTATTGTAATCGAAGCCGTAGCCACCCTTCTTGGCCGTAGTCCTTGGCCCTCGATGGCCTTTCTGGCTACCAAGAACGACTGGTCCGTTCCGTACCATGGAACGCCAGCATTCTCAGACTTCAGGTGGGAGATCCTTGCGAAATCGAGGGGACAGGACTTGTTGGCGCCGGTTCCGAACGTCACCGAGTCGCCAACAAAAAGAACATCAACATCACCCCCCGACAGATCCTGACCTTCCTCAATTCGGAAGCCTTGTATTCCGGTTCTGTACATGACGACATCGCCAAACGGCTTTGATTGAGGACAGCAATTAGTCATTAGCTGCGAATTTTCGATTTTCGCCTATCTGGTTGACACGGGTATTGTCGATGCATATTATAGATATATGTATCTGTTTATGCACAACGTGAGTCTTCTGCCCTCAACCCCTGCCTGATTGCTCCGCCGAACTTTAAGCCTCCACCGCGTTGTCTCGTGACGCGACCCAATTCCCACCATTGGAGGAATCTACAATGTTTGTCATCGTGTTCGCCGGGATCGCATTTGCCATCTTGGCCATGTTCGTCATTTTGATGCTGATGTTTATTGATGTCGTATTCAAGTCTCCGCATGCATCTGTGAATCGACTGGATTCCAGCTACGCGGAATCCGCAGCACCCGTGGGATTCACCGGGAGTGTGGTTCATCCATACGAAGCCGGTAAGGAAGTGATCGCCGTTGCTGGTTCGAGCATCAGTCGGCCTTTGCCGCAGGTGGCATATTCGAAGACTGGCTTCACTCTGAATTCGCGACTGCTCTTGTCGCGACACACGCGTCATTTGCGAGTCCTGGCTTTCCTGATGACCGTCGGTGGTGCAGGTGCGCTGTTTGTTCGCAGTCAACTGGTTCCCAAAGCATATGGCGACCGAGGTCCCTACCGCGCGGCCGCATTGGAGCAGATTGCATCGCAGCCCAGCAGGCTGTCGTCCGATTCCGACTGCCTGACATGTCACTCCAAAGTGCAGGAAGAACGTGCTGAGTCGCCTCACAAAGCCGTCTTGTGCATGCACTGCCATGGCAACGGTCATGAACACATCGCGGCTGCGATCAAGGCAGCTGGCACGCCCGGTCAGGTCATTCCGCCTGCCGGGGAGTGGGACGGAAGCTTTCACACGAAGATGGACCTGTTCATTACTCAGGATCGAGCGACCTGCCTGTCGTGTCACACATCAGTCGTTGGAATGCCGAGCAGCTTTCGCAGCATTGATGTGGCGAAACATCTGGAAGAACAGGGCGCTGAAAACGTCAAGGACAGGAACGTATGCTTCGAATGCCATACGGGGCACAGTCCGGGCATTTAGAGGCTATCCGAAAAGGGGTCTGACCCCCTCCGGCAAGACACGCCTCCCAAGGGTCAGACACCTTTTCGAATAGCCACTTAGCGACATCGGGAGATCATCATGAATTTCGGATTGAACATACTGAACAACTCTGCGGGCGGTTGTGGTTCCGGCAATTCAGCGAGCGACGGCTGCGGGGACCACGGTGCGTGCGGTGGCTGCCGTGAAGCTTCGCCTGAACGTTCCCGTCGGGATTTTCTGAAACGAGCGACAACATTCGCATTCGGTTCGTTCAGCCTGACGCTGCTGCCCGTATCATCCGGCGGCGCTGCTGAACAACAGGCAATCGCTTTGGCCAGCGGTGCCTCCTCCGCGACAGGAGTTTCCGGCGCCGCAGCAGCGGTGAAAGAAAAGGAAGTCCTGTATGGATTTCTGGTCGATACGGAAAAATGTGTCGGTGCCGGAAAGTGTCTGACGGCATGTCGCGTCGAAAACAACGTTCCGGAAGGCTATTCGCGAACATGGGTCGAGCGTTTTGTGCATTTCAAAGATGGGCGAGTTCAGGTGGACCTGGTTCCGGAGACGGGCTACGCCGGGTCGGACATCCCGGCCATTAATCCGGACCTTGTCGAACGTGCCTACTTTGCGCCCAAGCTGTGCAACCAGTGCGTGGACGCTCCCTGCAATCAGGTTTGTCCGGTGCATGCTGCTTTTACGTCTCCGGAAGGAATTGAACTGGTCGATCCCGATCGCTGCATCGGCTGTGCCTACTGCGTTCAGGCATGTCCCTATGGCGTGCGTTTCATTAATCCCGACACCGGCATCGCCGACAAATGCACCTGGTGTTACCACAGAATCCAGCGAGACGAACAGCCGGCCTGTGTCGAATCCTGCCCGGTTGGAGCCCGCGTGTTCGGGCGACTGGATGATCCTCAAAGTGAAATCAGCAAACGGATTGCAAAGATTCCGACCAGTGTTCTGAAGGAGCATCTCGGGACGCACCCTAAACTTCGTTATATCGGGATCACCGGGGAGGTTAACTGATGGACGGCTCATCGTTCGTGTTTCCAAACGACCCGCATGTGGCTTGGAGCATCATGATCGTGCTGTATCCGTACATCACAGGTCTGGTGGCCGGAGCATTTATTGTTTCATCGCTGTACCATGTGTTTCATCAGGAAGCACTCCGCCCTGTTGCTCGCTTGGCGCTGGTCAAAGCACTCTGTTTCTGCGCTTTCGCGACGGTGCCACTGCTGTTGCATCTGCATCATCCGGAACGAGCGCTCAATATCATGATTACGCCGAGTGCTACATCCGCAATGTCCGGATTCGGCATCATCTACAGCGTGTACATGCTGCTGCTGCTGGTCGAAGTGTGGCTGGTTTTTCGCGCAGACATTGTGGCCAGAGCACAGTCCGCTCGCGGGCCGTCGGGGCTACTGTACCGAATATTGGCCTTCGGTGATCGGGAAATCACCAAAGAATCACAGGCCGCCGACGCATGGCTGATCCGCGCGTTGTCGATTGTCGGAATCCCGGCCGCGTGCGTGCTGCATGGATACGTGGGATTTCTGTTTGGTGCAGTCAAAGCCAATCCGTGGTGGTCGACGGCATTGATGCCGATCATCTTTCTGGCGTCGGCAGTGGTATCGGGAATCGCGGCTTTGATTGTGCTCTATCTGTTCATGTGTTGGCGCCGCAACGTGACGCCGGATGCAGCCTGCGTCCGGTCGCTGTCACGCTACCTGTGGAGTTCGCTGATTATCGCGGTTTCACTGGAGATGCTGGAATTGGTCCACATGGCCTATGAAGCAGGTGCCGAATGGCATGTGCTTTCGACGTTGCTGACAGAACGCCTCGCCGTGTCCTATGGCGTTGTGCAGGTGCTTATCGGTTCGCTGTGTCCGTTTGTGTTGCTGCTCCTGGCAATTCACCCTCGAAGGAATCCTAAGTTGATGCAGTCGCTGAGCGGTCTGGCATCTGTACTGATCCTGATACAAGTCTTTGCGATGCGCTGGAACGTGGTGGTCGGCGGGCAGCTATTCTCCAAAAGCTTCCGTGGCTTCGTGGAATTCCCGCTGCCGATCGGCGGTCGCGAGGGCCTGATTGCCGCCGCCGTGGTGCTGACTTTGCCGCTGATCGCATTGTGGGTCGCTGGACGATTACTGCCACTCTGGTCTGCAGACGAGTCCTGCCAAACCTGAGCCGCGATGTCCGGTCAGGCTGCCGCCTTGGTCCGCACTTCAAACTCCGTGCCGTTCATGGCAGCGTCAAGCAACGGAGGAGTCGGCTCGAAGCGTTTGCCCAGTGCCTGCAGCGGCTGCAACCAGCCGATCAGCGTGCAGGCTCCGATCGAGTTTGCCCACCACAGTTGAGTGTGCCAGTTTTGAACTGGTTTTGTGGGAATACGCAAAGCATCGGCGTGAGACATGGTGGTCGGCAGCCAAAACTTTACTGGCGACGCACTCCGGCAAAAGAACGCATCCGAAGGACGATCGAGGCAGGTGGCAATCCACCACTTGACAGGATAAATTGGGCGCTATGGATTGTACCCAAGATTCGGTGCCAGCCAGCGTTCCATTTCCTTGACGTTCATGTTCATGCGAGCGGCGTAACCCTCGACCTGGTCTTTCGTGATGCGATCGACGCTGAAATAGCGCGAGCCAGGGAGTAGGCGTGTGGGCAGACTGAAGTAGAGACCGCTCACCGAAGCCGCCGGCCACATGGCAAAACTGCTCGTTAGTGTCATGCCGGTAGCTTTCTCGGCGTCAAGCAAATTCCAGAGCGGCCCTTTCGGAAGGTGGTCGGGACATGAAGGATATCCGAAGGCCGGACGGATGCCGTCGTACTCTTCTTCAATCAGTTGCTCGCTGGTCAGGTTTTCTGTCTGGCCATATCCCCACTCCCGCCGAACTCTGGCGTGCAGGAATTCAGCGAAAGCTTCGGCGAAGCGATCCGCAAGTGCCTTGATCATGATGGCCCGATAATCATCACCCGCCGCTTCAATGGATTTTGCAAGTTCGTCGCAGCCCTGACCGGCAGTGACGGCAAAGGCACCGATGTAGTCAATGTAGCCGTCATCGCTCCGCGTGACGAGCCCCGAGGGGTGAATCGGCGAATCGAGTGGCGTTGATTCATGCGAGGGCGTTGTTGAAGGCTCATCACGCGGAGCGTGATGGCTACATTTTGGTGCCACATAATCTGCCAGTGACCGAAAACTGGTCTGTCCGACCCGTTCCCATTGCTGACGCAGCATTGGAAATCGCATGAGTTCCTTGGTGCGAGTTTCATCGGTCCACAGCACGATGTCGTCACCTTCAGAATTTGCGGGCCAGAAGCCATAGACGCCCCGAGCCTTGATGCTCTTGTCGGCCAGCAGCACTTTCAGTTCCGTCTGAGCATCAGCGAACAGCTTGCGTGCTTCTTCCCCGACCACAGCGTCGTCGAAAATCTTTGGATACTTCCCGATCAGCTGCCATGAACTGAAGAATGGCGACCAGTCAATGTACGGCACTAGTTCTTCCAGCGGAAGGTCTTCAATGATGCGAGTCCCTGTGAACTCAGGCTTCGGTGGCGTGTAGTTCGCCCAGTCAATTGTAAACCGTTTTCCCAAAGCTTCCCCATAAGGTACTAGGGAGACCTGCTGACGCTGGTCAAACGAGGCCTTGGCTTTTGCCTGGGCTTCCAGATTCTTCGCTACGAACTCCGGCTTTCTATCCGCATCGAGCAATGCTTCAACCACGCCGACAGACAGCGAAGCATCGCCAACATGCACCACAGGCTGATCGTAGGCGAGTGCTATTTTCACAGCAGTGTGCTTCGCGCTGGTTGTGGCTCCGCCGATGAGCAGTGGCACATGAAACCCCTGTTCCTTCATCGTGCGCGCGACGACGATCATCTCTTCCAGTGATGGCGTGATCAGGCCACTCAGTCCAATGATATCGACCTTGTGCCTGATGGCCTCTTCGAGGATTCTCTCACACGGCACCATCACGCCGAGATCGATCACCCTGAAATTATTACACCGCAGGACGACAGCAACGATGTTCTTGCCGATGTCGTGGACGTCGCCCTTCACCGTCGCAATCAGAATTGTGCCTCGATTGCTGCTGGCGACGGCGTTCGGATCGGCCAGCTTTTCGGCAGCTTCCGCCAAAGCCACCGCTTCTGCGCGAGTCCCCGTGAACAGTCCCGCACCAGTGAACTGCTGCAACTGTCCGCTGATTTTTGCGGCCTTTTCGGCTTCCATAAACGGTTCGAGCCACGCGACAGACTTCTTCATGACACGCGCGGACTTCACCACCTGTGGCAGAAACATCTTGCCGGCACCGAAGAGTTCGCCGACAACATTCATGCCGTCCATCAGCGGCCCCTGAATGATGTCCAACGGTCGGCCGTATTTCAGACGCGCTTCCTCAGTGTCGCAGTCGATGTAATCGGTGATCCCCTTCAGCAGAGCATGCTGCAGACGTTCTTCAACGGTTGAGCCTCGCCATTCTTCAACCTTCTCTTTGCCGCTGGCTTTGGCTTTGACTTTCTCGGAATAGTCAACCAGGCGTTCCGTCGCATCCGGTCGGCGATTCAGAAGCACGTCTTCGATGTAGACCAATAGCTCCTTATCGATTTCGTCATACACTTCCAACTGCTGTGGATTCACGATGCCCATGTCGAGCCCCGCCTGAATCGCGTGATACAGAAAGGCTGCATTCATCGCCTCGCGCACGACGTCATTGCCGCGGAAAGAAAACGATACGTTACTCACGCCCCCCGACGTCTTCGCGCCGGGGCATTCTTTTTTAATACGACGTACCGCTTCGATGAACTCAACCGCGTAATTGGCATGTTCTTCCATGCCCGTGCCGACCGTCAGAATGTTGGCGTCGAAGATGATGTCTGTGGGAGGAAAGCTGACTTTCTCCGTCAGCAGTTTGTACGCGCGCTTACAGATCCGCACTTTCTCTTCGCAGGTGGCCGCCTGCCCGGTTTCGTCGAACGCCATCACGATCACGGCGGCTCCGTAGCGACGGACAAGTTTCGCGCGGCGCAAAAACTCGGCCTCGCCTTCCTTCAGGCTGATACTGTTGACGATGCTTTTACCGTGAACGCACTTCAGACCTGCTTCAAGGATTTTCCAATCAGAGCTGTCGATCATGATCGGCACACGAATGTTATCATCGTGCAGCAGCCACAGGAATTTCTCCATGCAGCGAGGCCCGTCCAGCAGCCCTTCGTCCATATTGACGTCAATGACCTGCGCGCCGCCTTCCACCTGATCGCGCGCAATGCTGACGGCTTCGTCAAACTTGTCTTCGCGAACCAGCCTCAGGAATTTGCGCGAACCCGCGACGTTTGTGCGTTCGCCGACGTTCATAAAATTCGATTCCGGACGCAGGGCCAGATAATCGAATCCCGAATAGGTTGACCAACCATTGCCCTGTGGAATCTTTCGGGGCTTGATTCCCTTCACCGCCTCCGCCACGGCGCGAATGTATGCGGGTGTTGTCCCGCAACAGCCTCCGACAATGTTCAGTAATCCGCATTTTGCCAGCAATCGCACGATCTCAGCGAAGTCAGCAGCGTTCGTGTCGAAGCCACCCATTCCGTCCGGCATGCCAGCATTCGGGTAGCAGCTGACATACGTCGTTGCCATGTTCGAAAGTATTTCAAGATACGGCTTGATCTGCTTCGGCCCCAGCGCGCAATTGAAGCCGACGCTGAGCGCAGGGAAATGTTCAATCGCCGCGTAAAAGGCCTCAACGGACTGCCCCAGCAGCGTCACACCTCCGGTGAACACGGTGCCGGAGATCATCACGGGAATCTCACGGCCCTTCTCTTCGAAGACCTTGCCGATTGCAAACAGGCACGCTTTCATGTTCAGCGTGTCGAAGCTTGTTTCGGGCAGCAGCAGATCGCAGCCGCCGTCCATAAGGCCTCGAATTTGTTCGGCGTAGGATTCGACCATCTGATCAAACTGAAACGGTCGGCTACCCGGCTTGTCGGCATTCATCGACAGCTGGACCTTCGTGGGCCCGATACTTCCTGCAACGTAGCGCGGCTTGTTCGGATCGCGCGCCGTCTCTTGGTCAGCTACCGTGCGAGCCAACTCAGTCCCGACCCTGTTGATTTCATACGTCAGGTGCGACAACTGGAATTCTTCCAGCGACACGATGTTCGCGTTGAACGTGTCCGTTTCGATGATGTCCGCGCCAGCGTCCAGATATTGCTGATGGATGCCCGAGATCAGCTCTGGCTGAGTCAGCACAAGCAGGTCGGTGGCGTTTCTGATATCAATCGTATGGTTCTTGAATCGCTCGCCTCGATAACCGGCTTCGTCCGGGTTATTGGACATGATCAGGGCTCCCATCGAGCCGTCGATGATCAGGATGCGTTCTTCAAGCAGGTTCCGGATGTCAGGTCGGTTGGAGGTCATGCGAATTCATGTTGTGGAATGGTTGTTACAAATCGTAGCGACGCGAGCCCGCACAATCGTGGAGCTCCGGAATCATACGGTTTGACACGCATTTCTGGGAACGGGCATCTCGCTGTTGCCACAAAGATGCGATTATTCCTGGTGATTTCGCCGGAGTACAGGCATCAGCCCGCAACATCCCGAGTGGAGCAGGCTACAACCTGTAATCCAGTGGGATACTCTTTACGGCGATTCAGGCAGCGAACAGCTTGCAATCCTATCGTCGTTCCTTGTCATTGAGTCAGCGAAACGAACTGACGTCGGCCAAAGTGAGCGACGGATTCATACCTCGCGCGGGCTGCGATGAGAGGTAGCCGGATTCGTGAGAATTCGGAGGCTGGCCATGAATCAACCCGAAGTCTCACGACTTCGGCTACAAGAAAAAGCCTCACTCAGACCCGCGTGGAGCATAGCCGTCCCCGAGCCATACCTACCGATCAATCTCGCCCATCACGATGTCCAGTGAACCGACGATCGCCGGGATGTCGGCGAGTGGCACACCCTGACAGATCTGATCAGTGATTGCCACGTTGCAGAAACAGCTGCTTTTGGCACGCACACGGAGTGGATTACCTTCGCCATTTCCTACCACGTAAAAGCCCATCTGACCGCGAGGTGCTTCGGTTTCGAGATAGACTTCATCTTTGGGCAGCTTGCTGTTAAGTTTAAACACTTCACGAAAACTCCCCGTGGCGGCTTTGTATTTTGGTATCGCCTGGCGTACGAGTCGAATTGCCTGCACGACTTCCAGCATCCGCACATAGAAACGGCACCAGTTGTCGCCAAGCACCACTTCGCGCGGCGCATCTTTAAACGGAGCTGCGATGACGTCGAAGTCATAGCTCTTATACATGCTTGTGTAAATCGGTTCGCCATCACGTCGCAGGTCAAAATTGACACCGCTGCCCCGCAGTACGGGCCCCGTGCATCCGTAACTGACGGCCATTTCAGGCGTCAACACACCCTGTCCTGCCGTTCGTTTGATGAAGATCGTGTTTCGCGTAAGCAGCGTGTGATATTCCTTGATCCGTGGTTCCAGCCATTGCAGAAACATCTCAATCACATCCGTAAACGGAAAACGCTCGCCCTGCACACGACCAGTCAGCGATGCCAGTCCTTCCGGAATTTCAATCTCATCCGGCAGATCATGCGTCGCACCACCGACAGTCAGATAACTGTACGTGAGCCGCGCCCCACAGGCCTCTTCGAACAGATCCAGAATAATTTCGCGTTCACGAAATGCGTAAAGGAAGGGACTGAAAGTTCCAAGATCCAGTCCGTATGTGCCCATCCCGACAAGATGGCTTGCGATCCGACCCAGTTCTGCAATCAGGACACGCAGATGGACGCCTCTCTCGGGCACTTTCATCCCGATCAATTTTTCGACGGCCAGCGAAAAGCCGAGATTCATGTTCATGCCGGCGAGATAGTCCATACGATCGGTGTATGGAATATACTGAGGTGGCGACAGGTTTTCGCCAATCTTCTCGGCGGAGCGATGCAGGTAGCCGATGTGCGGCGTACATTCATGCACAATTTCGCCGTCCGTTCGCAGCAACAGCCGCAACACGCCGTGCGTGCTCGGGTGCTGCGGGCCCATGTTGACCAGCATTTCGTCCGTCTGAACGTCAAATTCAACAACGCGCGGATCTTCAATTTGCATACTCATGACCGAACTGCTCCGGGTCGGCCCTTGCCGCCCAATTCAACTCAACTTCAATTACCGACCTCGAACGCCATGATACTCAAGCGGAAAGACATAATCTTTTCGCAAGGGATGCCCGACCCAGTCTTCCGGACACAAAATGCGACGCAAATTCGGATGACCCTCGAAGTGAATGCCGACCAGATCGTAGGCTTCCCGTTCATGCCAGTTGGCAATCCCCCAGAGAGAACTGACAGACGGTACCACTGGTAGTTCGCCAGGCACATCGTTCTTCCAGCGTGGCACGAGGATCTTGAGCTTGAGCGAATGCCGCAGCTTAAGGCTGCTGAGCTGATACACAACTTCGACATGAGGTTCGTGACCGAACTTAGCAACCTTTTTTGGATCTGTTTCTAGGTAGTCACAACCGCACAGATCGTTGAGATGATTGAACAGCAATCGTTCGTCATCCCGCAGAAACATGGCAACTTCGACAATGGCAGACGCCTCCACCTGAATCCACGGATCGATCGCCGGATGCGTCGCGCTGCCAACAGCTGTCGCTCCGAATTTCTCCAGCAGAATCGAATGGATGCCTTGAATATCCATGAAGGTGTCTTCCAAATTCCTGAACAGCTTTTTGAAAACTAAAAATCATCAGCCACGGGCGGGAGCGACAGTCTGATCCGAAGCCTGAGCCGATTTTTTGGACAACGCGCGAATCCAGTCAAGATCGCCGCGTTTCCAGACGTAGGCAAATCCCACCAGCAGCACACTGAAGAAGACCAGAATATCTGCCAACCCAACCCAGCCCAGCTGCAGCGCTGTCTCAGCGTCAATAATCTGAGCCGGACTGATGATTGCAGGGTCAATGCTCAGCAGCCGAGCGCTCAGTTCGGTGCGAGCAGAATCGGACAACTGCGTATCCGCCAACTGCATTGTGCTTCCGTAGACAGACGCCCACGGAAAAAAGAACGCAACTTCCACGTCGAAAATGATGAACAGCAAAGCAACGACGTAGAATCGCAGGTCAAACTGAATATAGCTGGAACCGATGGCTGGTTCGCCGCATTCATAGATTGCGTCTTTTTCAGGTGTCGGCAACTTTGGTCGAAGCAGACGGCCGACGAGAAGGGGCACCATCAGGAAGCCAATGGCTACCAGAGCAAAAACTAGAAAATGCCCAACGAGATCCGTCATCGATCTAACCTTAATTTACTGATAACTCTTAACATCGACATTTCACTCATCGCGACCGATACCAACAGACAGGCCCGGGGCTAACGCCTCCCGGCTCACCGGCGGTCAGCCAGAACTACGGTTGCCCCCGGACTACGCATCCTGCTGCAGCCCGTTTTCTGCCAAATACCCGCCGCCGCTCACTTCGTGGTACAACGAGACTCGAGCGCTCTTGCCACAGTCACCGGAATGCCAGCACAGCACTTCGGGTTCGTCACTTTGCCAGCACAGCCACACTCGTTCGCCATCCATGTCACTAGGAAAATCCACGATACCCGACTGGGCGTCCGTGAGCGTCCCCCCGATCTGATTCAGTTCCTGAGCAAACTCATCCAGTCGCTGTTCGTCCTGCGACAATTCAGCTTCCATCTGCAGCACTTCCTGCTCATATACTGAATCAGCACCTCCCGACGCCGGATAGCGTTCCCGCAGAGCACTCATGCGCTGTCTCCGCACGGCAATATCTCGATGCAGTTCCATGATGTCGCGCACAATTGTTCGCACCAAGGGTAGTCGCTGATTGACACCTTCAATCGTCAGCAATGTTTCTTCAGCGACCATGTTCTGCATCCGTTTACTTCAGAGTTTGATTCGATCAACGATCAGAAGTTTGACCGCCAACAAGATTCACACCATCGATCATCCTGATCAATCACACTCATCACGACTTCAGCGCACTTCGCGACACTAATTCTCTGCGCCAGCAAATTCAAACGGACTAGGCTCACCCTTGACCCAAACTGCCTGATGCAAAACCTTTGATTCTGAAACCACAATCGGATTCAAGGACGCCCTGCCCCACGCGATTTCCAGCGGAAGTTTAGCGTAATCGACTATACACCCATCACGGCTGTAGCAGCTTAAGTCGTGTACTGAACCCATGAAAATACAATCGACCGGGCACGGATCCACACACAGCGCGCAGAACATGCACTTCGTATAATCGATCGTGTAGCCATTAATCCGAAAGCCTTTACCGACAGGACTTTTTTCCTTGTCGATATAGATGCAGTCAACCGGGCAGGCCACAGCGCACTTGTCGCAGCCGATGCAGGTGGTGAGGTCAAAGCGATGAAATCCACGATAGCGTGGCTTTACTTTAAGCGGCACTTCAGGGTATTCGTAGACTTCTGTAAACGTCCGTCGGTTGTATGTCTTCAACATCGTCAACATCGTGACGTACATGCCCTGCAGCACGGTTGTTACAGACATCCAGACATTTTGGAACCACATCAACATGTGAATCGACCCTCGGTCGCGCGGCCTTGCTGTTGAATTGTTCAAAGCGCAGCATCCGGCTTTGAAAACACTGTCGTCAGAATTATAGGTCTGGCCCCGGGGGACGCAACTGCCTTGAACTCCATCCTGGCATTGGGAAGCTGAAAATTGTGCTTTTTCCGTCGCAGAAAACTTGTTCGTGGACATGCAGGTCGCAGTTCGCCGAAAGGCTCTAGCCGGCGTACGCTTCCAATGATTCCTGCCCCTGGCGGGTGCAGAAATCGCCAAAGGATTCGGATCCTTTGCGGTCCGCTTTGTACGCTGCGAGCAGCGGCACAAGGGTCGGGACGATGTCTTCCATCGGCACCATGTCTTTGTAGATGAAGCCAAGCCGAGTTCCTTCCGGGTTACCGCCAAGGAACATTGTGTATTTGCCGACGGCTTTGCCAACGAGCCCAATATCCGGTGTGTATGGTCGAGCGCACCCATTCGGACAGCCGGTCATGTGGACGGCGATCTTGTCAGACTGCATGCCGAGTTTCGCGATTGCGATGTCCAGATCGTCAATAATCCCCGGCAACGCACGTTCGGATTCCGTGATGGAAAGTCCACAGGTTGGAAAAGCGGGACATGCTATCGCATAGCGTCGTACCAGCGACAATTCATCCGCACTCTTCATGCCATGTTCGGCCATGATGCGATTAACTTCAGCCTTGTCTTTGGGATCGACGTCGCACAGAATGACGCTTTGCAGCGCAGTTAGCCGGGTATCCATGCCGAAGCGACGCAGAAGGACTCGCAGACCAGCTTTGATTCGCAGACCGCCTTCGTCCTTGATACGCCCGTTTTCGATATTGATGCCAAGGAAGAGCTTCCCATCGCCCTGTTCATGCCAGCCGATATGATCATCGACGCCGGTCACTTCAGCGGGATGCGGATCGGGTAGCCCCTTCCCGTAATACTGTTCCACCATCGCTTTGAATTTCGGAACGCCCCAGTCGGCGATCAGATACTTCAAGCGAGCGATTTTGCGATCTTCGCGATTGCCGAAGTCTCTCTGCACCTTCACAATGGCTTCGCAGACTGCGACTACCTGATCTGCCGTTGCGTAAGCAATTCGCTGAGCCAGTGCGGGAAATGTTTTTTCGGCGCTTGGCGTACGTCCCATACCGCCGCCCGCGAGTACGTTGTAGCCGACGATTGAATCGTTTTCGACGATCGCCATCAGGCCGAGATCATGCGTATAGAGGTCGATGCAGTTATCGTCCGGCAGTGCGATACCCATTTTGAATTTGCGCGGCAGGTAACGAGCTCCGTAAATCGGTTCTTCGACTGGCTTGAATTCTGTCGTATCGACTTCTTCGCCGTTCTCATCTTTCAGCCAAAGATCATAATAGGCGGTCGTTCGCGGCTTAAAGTGCTCCGCCAGTTGTTGTGACAACGCCTGCATCTGCTCGTAGATCTTCGTTTTATAAGGTGCCGGGCAGGCCATCACGTTGCGATTGACGTCGCCACACGCAGCCAGCGTTGTGAGTTTCGTTTCATTGATGGCGCGAATCGCTTCTCGAAGATCGCCCTTCAGCACGCCGTGCAGCTGAAATCCCTGGCGGCTGGTGATTCGCAAAGTTCCACTGGCCAGTTTTTCACAGAGATCCAGTTCGGCCAGAAATTGGGCAGCGGTGACTCGACCGCCAGGAATTCGAGTCCTCACCATGCACGAATATTGTTTGCCCAGCAGCTTGCCGTCAGCTCCCTTGGCCTTACGAGTATCGCGGTCGTCCTGCAGATAGGATCCATGATGCTTCAACAGCGTTGCTGCGTCGTCGGAAAATTCCGGGTTATCATTCCGGATTTCTTCTGCCAGTGTTCCTCGCAACTGGTGCGATGCATCTTTCAACAGTTCGACTTTGCTGAGTTTTGGTTCTTCAGACATCTGGATCTTGTTTCCCGTGCGCAAATAATAAAATTGAATCCCCAAGGGCAGGACACGCAACTCCGAGTATAGGTCGAGCCGTTTTTCTTGAACAGGCGTTCGGTGGAATCCGTTCCCGACAGACGGAAATCAGCCAGCGCCTGAGAAAATAGAGGTTCAGCAGATTCGCAGTCGATGCGAACATCTGCTGGAATGATTGGTGGATTTGCAAACCGACGGGAGGGTTTGCTGTTTATTTGGTCCTGTTGGCGGGGGTTTACGCGATGTCTCTGCGCGATCTGGAAGAATCGATCGGGTTTGTTTCGCATCAGTCGGGTGAGCAGAAAACCGAATCTCGAACGAGTATTACCGGTTACATCGTACTCAAACTTCTGGCCAACGGATTACCGATTCCTAAATGCTTTGAGGACCACGATCGCCTAGGGGCGCCGCGGTTGCTTAGCACGTATCATCATCGACTCAAGCGACTTGATTCCATCCACTGTCCCGCAGACGCACGTATCGAAGCGTTTCTGCGTCGATACTTTGATCGCGTCAAAGGCTGCAGCGCACTAAGACTGCCCGACCTGACTGTCATTCTTGACCGCCATGGAATCGCCCGTGAGCTGTCGCTGCCGCACGACGGCGACGAGTATCAGAATGAATTCGGATCATCATATCGTGTGCGAAACGGAGTGTTGCACAATCCGGCAAATGATCGCCGCACGACGGAAGGTACGTTCCACATCACCGAAGGCGGATTGACGATTCCTCGCGACAAGAAAGTCGTTCCGAAAGCAGCATTCGCGGCGTTATTCAAGCAGGCAATGAATCCACCTGTCAGCCTGTTGCAGTTGCCCTTTACTCACAATGATCCCATTCCGGCTAGGGCCTTCGTGTCGCTGCTGATCAGGCCGATTCTGTGTCCAGATGTACCGGGCTATTGCGAGCAGCAGTCGATGGAAATTCGACTCTTCGTCCCCGGAGCGCTCGTCAGCAATCTGGACTTCGTCGAATCAATTTTTGGCAACGCCGGGGATCCGTTTCTGCCATCTCACGACGCCGCGCTGGATATCGATCACTGGAGCGGCCATACGGGCTGTGTCATTCTGGCCCCTCATCTGGTCCACGTCACGAAAAAGGATGTCGGCCTGCCTGCCTGGGACGAAGCCACCGAACGTCAACGCGAAGACGGCATGTGCTGGAAATCAGAAGACGAAAAGTACAATGATGGAGTCCCATTCAAGCTCACGTGTCGAGACGAAGAAGGCGTGATCGTCACTTTGATCGCTGACAACTATTACGGGTACTGCAAGAAAGAAGTCAAAACGCAGCTCAGTTATGCCGCCAACCTCGGGGGGCAGGTCGAAGAAGAACATGCCGGCGGGGCGATGGCGTTTGCCAGTTTCAATCTGGGAGATGAATTCTCCGCAGACAGCCGACGCTACAATAACCGTACGTTCTCCGATATGGCGCGCGATTATAAATCCCTCATGCATGTGCAGCCGGAAGGCTACGCCGTCGATGCGACGCATTCGAACGTCATCTACGTTTCAGAAAATGCGAGATTCACAGTCAGCGATCAGCGTATTTCATGGCACGTCAATAGTGTCAGTCACGATATCCCGCTGCGTCCGGGATACATCTACATCACACCATCCGGCTACAAAGTTCGTCTGGAAAAGCACCCGGCAGCTCCGTCCTGGCGATTGATCGGCACGCTTTTCGAGGGCGTGTTCTGTCACAAGCCATGCACCGTGAGCGGTGGTGGAAAAAGTGAAATCAGCAAATCAATCGCCGATTACCTACTGCACGGCCCGATCTTTGTCGCCGATGCTGAACATGACATGGATCTGGCTCAGGAGATATTTGACAGGGACTATTCAGATCGGTGGAGACCCGGCGGAAGCGTTCAGCCAGATTACACAAAGAAGCCGACGCGCAAGGTGCTGGACAAGTCGAGGTCACTCGGCAGCGTCATCAAACTGTTGACACCCTCTGTGGATTACACTGACACGTACAACCAATGGCTGGAAGATATTCCGGATCATATTTATGCGATCGTGTTCATTATTAAGCGGATGCACTCCGGCAATCCCGACGAATGGCGAAAACAGTTTTCCGTGGACATTACGAACGGTCATCCAGGCCATGAACTTAAATTCGGCGATCGGAAACTGGTTGGCACATATTTGCGAATTGGGCTGTTCGGCGAAAGCACCTGGCGCACGTACAAACTGCGTCAGGACTTTGCACCGGCTCAGAAGGTTCAGATGGAGGATGATATTACCGCGTCTGTCGTCGTACCGCGTCGCGCGCTACAGCATCTTGGAAATGCGATCACGGAAGAAACCAGCTACAAATTTGTCAGGAACTGCGAATATCGACTCTTCCAGCGTCCCGACGATGCCGTCCATCGCGGGCTGGATAAGCAGACCGAAGCTGACCTTGCACGGTCGGACAATTTCATCGTCAACTTTGAGCCGTTGTCACGCAATCAGGTCAATGAGATTTGTGATCGTCCGGTCGATCTGAGCCAGTTTACACAGCCGATGCAGCAACTGCTTCATGACATGCAGCAGACGGCCGACAGTTACGTCGTCTGTTCCAACACGCCGCGTATGGTGAATGGCGCGCCGAGTCGCAATCCTCGCTATCTGCAGCCGCTGCCCGTGTTAATCGATCCTGTGAATCGACATGTGGCGGAAATGGGTATGCGGCTGTCGCGAGCGGTCCCCGTCGATAAACCTGTACACACGCCGGTGCAGGCCATTCTGATCGGTCGCCGCAATAATCCGCCTGAACCGGCTCGAGGTATTCGCGCCCTGTCGGTCTACAATCCGATTCATTATCAGGAATTGCCGGAACTGTTCATGGACTTCGTGAGTGCGCTCACTGGCAAGAGCCCGTCCACAACCGGTGCCGGCAGTGAAGGTGCGTTGACGAAAGGGCCATTCAACTGTCTGCGCCCGATCACGGATTTGAACAACGCACTTGTGAGCTACCTGCTCACGGGTCTTGCCGGATTTTCGACACCGGCCGGATTCATTGGCAGCCGCGTGCGTGTCGATCATGACATCAGTCTGTTGATTCCGGAGATTTGGTGTCGCCTGAGTGCTGAAGAACGGTCTCCGAAGTATTTGATTGCCGAGCAACTGCTGGAGAAGTTGGACGACTACGAATTCAACGGCCGGTTGATTCCGGCCAGTCGTCTGGGCTGGCGGATTACATCACGATTTATTCGTCGATTTGCCGGACGCGTGTTCGACAATCCGAAGAAAGTCTTCGATACGGAAATTCTGCAGCCGGAAACACAGGATGCTGCTGCGTTCGCTGACGGCATTCTGTACATCGCCGAAGCACAGCAGCGGATTGCGAAGATGTACTTTGAGGATGGTTCGATCGATATCGCCTGTCCGCCATTGAAGGCACTGCTGCACATCATGGTCGAAGGATCGTTTGAGAAAAAGTCGATTCGTGATCTCGAGATTCGAACAATGTTTACTAAGGAATCATTACTGGCCTCTGACTGGTACACCGATCGGCTGCGACTGCGTCAACTGCGTGAACAGCAGTTGTGGCAGCGTCACGTCCAGTCGCTGGAGACGTTCTTCAGCAGCAATGAATTCCCAGAGGAAAAAATGAGTATGAATATCTCCGGACGACTGGAAAAATCCCGCCAGCGATTGAATACCGTGCTGTCGGCAGAGTATCTGACGGAGCTGCAGGGGTCGCTGGGGACCGATCGATTGTAATTCTGCCGAGTCTGCCGTTTTCTTCGCTTGTCCTTCATTGGTTGTTCAATTTCATGCCACTTCCTGCTGTGCTTCAAATTCAGCAGCTTCTGAGCGGTCGCCTAGTTTGTCGATGTGTCAGCACAGGGCCGAACGATTTACAAGCGAATGACGGACAAACGAATGAGTCCGCAGAAGGGCTTCATCGACCGCTTTCTTTCTTTGCTGCTGATGCGTACCATCTATGCAACATAACTTGTACTCCACGCAGCCGAAAATGACACATTTGAGACCCCGGCATAGTAACCCGAAGCGTCAGCGAGGAATGGGGAGTTCGAGCCCTCGCTGACGCTTCGGGTTACTGTCAATTTCGACCGCGTGAGGCATAGTATCACTGAATTTTTACAGAACGAGCCATGAACCCCATTTCGAAAGTCCTGACACTTGGGCGTAACATTACGCTGTTTCCTGTTATTCACGGCAGTGGAGACTTTGCCGTTGAAGTGCGGCGCCTGATGCTGTCTCAGAAGTTCTCATGTCTTGCTGTGCCGCTGCCGCCGTCCTTTCAGCAGGACGTCGAGGGCGCTGTCGAACGCCTGCCTGTGGTCTCAGTTGTGCTGCAACGCGAGCCCATGACGGCGTTCAGCGGGACCCAGACCGACTTCGAATCCGGACACGAATTTGATACTGACGAAGGTGAACGTCCAGTCGCAAGTTACGTCCCAATCGATCCCTGTCAACCGGTGATCGCAGCGCTGCGAATCGCGCGGCAGGAACGCATGGTTCGCGCCTTTATCGATATCGAAACAGATCAATATATCTCTCGCTCGGCGGTCTTGCCCGATCCTTATGCGCTTAAGCGAGTTCGACCAGAACAGTTTGCTGCGGCTGTGTTGCCCGCATTACCCGCTCCGGAAGATGAAGCGCAGCAAACTCGCATCAACTGGATGGCCAGTGAGCTGCATCGCCTGTCAACGCGGTTTGAATCTGTGCTGTGTCTCTGCAACATTATGGACTGGCCGTGGCTGCGAGATTCATTCAACAGTGCCACCGAACGGCCCGCAGATCCGGACTGGTCCGAAACATCGACAGAAACCTACAGCGTGTCACCGCGAACGCTGGCATTCGTACTAGGCGAACTGCCGTTTATCACCGGTCAGTACGAACAGGCGCGAGTGGATCTGGATGACGATGAGAATATGTCGATTGATGGAATTAAATCGTTGCTGATCCATGCGCGAGGACGGTATCGGGAAGAATTCAAATCCCGAGCGCGTCGGATTACTCCATTTCTGCTGTTGAATTGTCTCAAGTACATCCGAAATCTGTCCCTGATGGAACGACGATTTACGCCCGACCTTTACACGCTGGTCGTCGCGGCTCAGCAGACAGCCGGAGATCAGTATGCGATCCATGTGGCCGAATCGGCACGTGACTATCCGTTTCCTCCTGGCGAAGATCTGCCCGAAGCTCGATTCGGTGTGGATCGCGTGTTACTGCCGGACGGTACGGAGCTGGAACCCGTCAGCCGTCTGCCTGGGCATCCGGTCGTCTGGCGAAGTTGTCGCTTGAATGCTCGCCCCGATCTTAAGTCCAAAGTCGAATGGCAGAAGTCGTGGAATCCCTTCGGGCAATGCAGTTGGCCTCCTGAAGACCTTTCCATTGAACGCTTCCGCACACATGTCAAGGATGTGGCACTGGATCTGATCGGTAACGACCTTGCGAAGACCGAGAAATTTACCTCCAGCATGAAAGACGGACTCGATATTCGCGAGACGCTGCGCAATTGGCATGTGGGTGAACTGCACGTCAAGGTCTTTCCACCAGCACGAGGCAAGATTGACTGTGTGGTGATGCTGTTTGATTCACCGGCGGATCCACGAGAATATCCGTGGCGCATCACGTGGCATGCTGAGCATCATGACGAATCGACGTTGTCACTCTTTGCCACCAGCTTTCTGGAAGAAATGGTCGGCCCCGGGATTGCACTGGCACGCTACGGTGGCTGCATGTTTTTGTTTCCGCCGCGACCGATTCAGGATATCTGGCGCGACCCGCAGTTCGATTTCGTGGACACTCTGGAGGAACGACTCCTGGCAGCGGGCCTGCATTATTCGACAGAGCGGCATGTGGCCCTGATGAGTTACCAACCTCCGGGTGCCGGATGGCGTCGCCTGGCCAGTAAGTACAAGAAGAAGATTGTGCATGTTCCGTTGAGTCGATTTGGTTCGGCAACGATTGAAAAACTGCGGATGTTCCATGTGCTGAATGGTCACCATGTGCGAACCTTTGCAGAACACTTTATTCGGAAGCCATAGCTGAAGCGGAGCCTGAACATTCCATGCAGGCCATGTCTTCAGCTACGCGACGATTGACCTTCAACGCAGGGAAACTACGATTCCCGCGTACGACTATTATATATTGACCATGTTTTCCGACACCGGCCGGTCGGGAACGACATGTGAAAACGATCGATTGCAGACTTAGAGGGAGTTACAAGAATGGACCGGGACGAAATCCTGATGGATGCCGAAGAGCGTATGGAGAAGGCCGTCAACGTGCTCGCCAATGCTTTGAAAGGTATTCGCACAGGGCGGGCCAATCCGGGGCTGGTGGATTCGGTGCGGGTCGAATACTACGGGTCGCCGACGCCGTTGAAGCAGGTCGCAAATATCAGCGTGCCGGAGCCTCAGCAGATCCTCATCCGTCCATTCGACACAAGCATTCTCGACGCGATTGCAAAGGCGATCACGTCGAGTGAACTTGGAATGGTGCCGAACAACGACGGCCGCGTGATCCGGCTGAATGTACCGCCGCTATCGACGGAACGCCGCAAGCAGATGGCCAGTCGCATCAAGGATCTTGCTGAAGAGTCCCGCGTGGCAATTCGCAACGTTCGCCGTGATGCGAACAAGAGCGCGGACAATGCTGAGAAAGACAAGTCGATGTCTGAAGATGACTGCAAGCACACTAAGGATCAGGTTCAGGAATTGACAAAGAAGTACGAAGCCATCGTAAACGACCGTGCGGCAGGAAAAGAAAAAGAAGTTATGGAAAATTAGCCGATGACCATCTCCTGAAAATACGGGATAAACACAATTCCTCCGACCAAGGCCGCACCAATAGCGGCGATCAACACTGCCCCGGCAGCGACATCTTTGGCCTTGCCGGCCAGTGGATGATGATCGGGACTTGCCAAATCCGTCAGACATTCCAGCGCCGTATTGAACGCTTCGGCAGTCCACACGGCCACCATTGACAATGCGATCAGGCACCATTCGATCCGCGAAATCTGAAATGCTAAGCCTGTGGCACAAACGATCATCGTCGCCACCGCGTGGAGCCATGCGTTGTGCTGAGACTGCATCATGAACCTCAGTCCTCGCACCGCATGTGAAAAACTGGCACCTCGCGCACAAATCGAGAACTTCGGGGGATTCGACATAGGGAACCTGCCGTTACAATCATTCAGGGAATAACACCTCTAACCGTGCAGCGTGCCCTTGGAGCTTGGGACTCCGGTTTGGCGCGGGTCGATGCTGACTGCCATGCGAAGAGCGCGTGCGGTGGATTTGAAGATGGCTTCGGCAACGTGATGACTGTTCGAGCCGTGATGCAACATCAGGTGCAGATTCATCAGAGCATTGCTGGAAACAGCCGTCCAGAATTCCTGCACCAGCTGTGTATCGAATTCGCCGATCTTCTCTGTCAGAAACTCAACGCGGTACACAAAGGCCATGCGACCACTCAGATCGACCGCAGAAGTCACCAGGGTCTCTTCCATTGGTAACGTCGAATGTCCGTACCGGCAGATTCCCTTCTTGTCGCCCACAGCCTGATTCAGGCAGCGTCCCAGACAGATTCCAACATCCTCAACCGTGTGATGCTGATCAACGTGCAGATCGCCAACGGCATTCACCGTCAGGTCAAACAATCCGTGTCGCGCAAACAGAGTCAACATATGGTCAAAGAATCCGACGCCGGTAGAAATGTCTGACTTGCCACTGCCGTCCAGGTTGATCGACAGCTCAATCTGAGTCTCCGCAGTGTTACGCGTGATTGATGCAGAACGAGTCATTGAAGGGAAACCAAAAACAGAGAGCAAGGTACAAATGGCATAGCAACGCGCAATCTTGCGCTGCGAACCGCCAGAATCGACCAGAAGTCGATCGGGCATTCACGACTGAGCCAGCTTGGTGCGGCACGCCCGTCATATTCGGCATAATCGCGATTGTCAGGAGGCACTTCTGACGACATCCGTCATCGCTTCGAGCACTCGGTCGATCTCCGAATCCGTTCCGATTGTGATTCGCAGGCCATCCAGAGTTCCGCCGTCCGGCAGAGCATCTGGAAATTGCATGTAGCGAATCAGAATTTTTCGCTGTTTGAGCTGCTCGTAGAGTTTCCGATGTTGTCCCGTCGCGTGCGTCGTCCACAGAAAGTTTGCTTCGCTCGGGTGGACTCGAAAACCATACGTTGGCAACGCCGCAGCTAGGCGATCTCGAGTTGCAAGAATCTTTGCACGATTCTGCAGCATCCAGTCCTGATCTTCCAAGGCGGCGGTCGCTGCCGCGATCGCAACAGTATCGCAGTTGTAGCTGTCCTTCACTTTCTGCATACCGCTGATCAGATCCGGATGAGCGATCGCAAATCCGAATCGAATGCCTGCCAGGCTGTACGACTTGCTGAACGTCCGAGTCACGATCATGCGACCATCGAAAAGATCGTTCCGAAGCAACTCACCGCGATGAGGCACGCGGCAGAAATCTCCGTACGCTTCATCCAGTACCAATACGCCGCGATCGGGCAGCAGCTGTCTGAGTTGTTCCGCAGACCAAACGTTGCCGGTCGGAGAGTTCGGACTGGGAACATAAAACACGCGGACACTTTTTCGAAGTCGCGCGGCATCAGCAGGATTCCATTGCCAGTCGGAATTCAGGTTTAGTCGCACGACGCTGCAGCCCTGAATCTGCGCGAGCGATTCGTAGAGTACGTAGCTGGGATACGGATACGCGATCGTCTCGTCAGCGTCACAGAACGATCGAGTGATCACAGTGAGATTTTCGTCGCTGCCGTTGGCTGGCAGAATCCAGTCGGGATCGACATCGAACAGTTTTGCGGCAACACTGCGAAATCCTGTCGCGTACGGATCGGGATAGACGTTCAATCGTCCTTCCGCCGCGCGGCGAATCGCCTCGACGACTTTGGGAGACGGTGGATACGGATTTTCGTTCGTATTCAGCTTAACCCAGCCGCCATCCTGAGGCTGCTCACCAGGTGCATAGCCCGCCATGCGATCAACAGCCGGACGAAAGATCGAAGTCATGGAGCGAGTTTCGACGAAAGACGTTGAACAGACGGAACAGACGCACTACGGCCGTTTTACCCTTGGTTGCCGAAAGTATAGCGAACCGTCCTCTGCACGCTGGTCTTCGCGGCCGAAGCGGTAAAAATAGGAATACAATGCCGGACTGGCGATGATGCAGACACATGAATCAGCATACTGTTCAGGACAGGAATTCGTCCGTGGAAGATTTCATCGGAAAAAATGTCGTGGTCGATGTAGAATCGCCGTTTGTCTATCTCGGTCGCCTGCACATGATTCTGGACAAGACGCTCGTCCTGAAAGGCGTTGATGTCCACGACCTGCGCGATTCCGCAACGACCCGGGAAGTCTACGTCCGCGAATCTCGTGTTCATGGTATCCAGCCCAACCGCAAAACCGTCTATATCCGACTCGACAAAGTCGTCAGCATTTCACCGCTGGACGATGTGATTGAGTAGGTTATTGGGTAGGACTGGACCGACAAATTGGCCAGTCATTTTAAATCTTGCGAAATTGATGTGTCGAAGCAGACTCACGAAGAACTCCCCTATTGACTGCTTTGGGGCGGAGTTTGGAGTCGCACACGGCGTGAGATTGGACCTGAGTTTCAACATTATGCTCTCTGCGTGCCATTCAGGCAACGTGAGTTTGCCCTCGTGGAAATGAACTACTAACTGATTGTGCATGTTTCGTGAGTGAACCAACGAAAGAGCCTGCGGCATCACAGATGCCGCAGGCTCAGGTCTTTTTTCGCTTGACTCTGCGAGCCAGCCGCTCGCAAAGAGATCAGCCGACTTTCATCGCTGTTCCCAGAATCTGCGAAGTGCTTGGACGCATAATGCGGCCGTCCACGAGTTCGCCTTTCTGCAGAGTCGCGCGGATGTCTTTGCCGCTGATGGACCACGGCTTTTCGTCCTTGTGGCGTTCCATCAGATCGACGCGACCGGCCGATTCGTAGTAGGCCGCAAAGCCAACATTCACGGTCTTGATCTTCAAGTCGCCGCCGAGCTTCTTGAAAATCTCCTGAGCGTCGAAGTCGCCCCAGATGGATTCACCATTGGCATAAGGAGCGTCGGCGTGCTTGCGTCCGATGACCAGATGCGTGTAGCCCATGTTCTGGCGATAGATGCCGTGCATCACAGCTTCCTTTGGACCGCCGTAGAACATTTTGATGTCCAGGCCCAGCAGAACAACTCGATCCGGCACAGATTCCTTACGCGGCCCCCACAGACTGGCATCGCTGTCGCCATCACCCAGCGAGCGATCGGAGATCAGCTTTTCATAAGTCTGCATCCTGATCTCAGCGTTGACGTCGTCACCTTTGACTTCGCCGATGAGCGGATTCAAACAGGCGCCGGCATTCAGTCCCTGCTTCAACAGAGTTTCCAAACCGTAAACCAGTGCGTACTCATGCGCGCGATGCAGCGGGTTGCGGGTTTGAAACGCGACGACCGCTTCCCAGCCCTTGCCCGCCAGCAACTTGCGAACTTCGCGTGGCGTCAGTACGTACTTGCCGAACGATGGATTCTTTGGCTGCGGCAGCACTTTGATCTCGCCGCCAATCAGGTGTGAGTTCGCTGCTTCGCCTTTGATCACCATATCGGCACCTGGATGATCGATACGATCTGTCAGGTACACCGATCGCAGGTACTTCAACTTTGGCCAGGCGTATACGTCGTTGATTTCCAGTGTTGCAACGATGTCGCCGTTGGGGCCTGTCAAAGCAACCTTTTGGCCAGCCTTAAGTGTCTTCGCAACGTCTGCCGTGATCGGGAATGCAATCGGGATCGTCCAAGCATACTTTTGTCCGTTGCTGACGACATAGCATTCGTCAAGAACCTGATTGTAAACAGCCGAGTTCATTGGCCCGGTCAGTGGGCTGAGTGTTCCGTCGCCGAAGCGATAGACACTGGAGAGGTCAGCGGCAGAAACAGGTACTTGAGGCAGTGTTTTTGCTTCTGCCACAAACGCATCTTTGTCCTTTTCACCAACGGTGCAGCACACAGGTTCTGACAATCCACCATGCGGTGCGATCAGATCGGCCATTTCAAAATGTTCCTTAGAAACTTGCAAATTCAAAGAAATCCGACGTATTTCGGTCAGAACTTCTGCCGAATCTCGCGATTCCACGGAACGTAAGGGAACGCAGAAAGCGAGTCAAGAAGTTCCTGGAAGCGAAACTTCGACAAGAACGGCTTATTTTCGACGCCGCATCAAAGGCGACACGCAGTGGAGAAGGCGGCTGACGTACGAAATGAACGCCCCGCTTAATCGCTGGGAAATGGGACTGTTTTCCGTTTAACCTTGTTTTCCGCACCCCCTCGCGGAGCGAGAGTTGTGGGGAAATCCAGTGGTTTGAATAATTTTATAACGTACGCTGCAGCAAAAAGTATGTCGTCAAACCCATCATCATCAGAAAAACCAGCGACTCCACTCGCTTCGGAGAATGCAGAAACAACGGACAGATTGCCAGCGGTCGCTTGAACCGGACTTGCATCTGCGATTTCTATCAAAACAGAAAGTCGGCCAGCATAGCAATGGCTACTCGATCAACGGGCGTTGTCGTTTTGGATTCGTGCGGTGGAACGCATCAAATTCGGAGGGCAGCAGCGTGAGTAACTGTTCGATCGAAAGCGAATGAAGATCCCATGTCAGATCCAGTTGACTGAGCACATCTGCAAAGCGGCGGGGGCTTCCGGGGCTTTTTGCGCTGAGTCCCGGGCGATTGCGGCCATTGGCAGCGTCATAATAGAGACGTGTGGCGACCCCTACAACGGCGTTGCAGGTGACGAGTGATGGTCGTGATGCAATCAAAGGCACAAGTGGGCAAGGTTGGGTCGGTAAACCACAGAGCAGCGACATGGCTCGCCTTGGATCGTCGCGATGAGCCCGATAGATCTGAAACGGACCAGCGAGAATGTGGCGGCATGTCTTTCGCGGGTTCTCCAAATCGGCCAGCCAGCGGTAGCGATCGCCTGGTTTCAATTGATCACGCACCACTGGGCACAGAGTTTCGAACCAATACAATGACAGCCAGCACCAGAAGCCCGCATCCGTGCGTAACGTGGACGTATCCATGCGCAACATACGACTCAGGTGTTCCGCAATTTCTAGGCGGGAGCGAAACCGGCGCACTTCGGCCTCAATCTCCACGTCGATCGGTTCCGACGTTCCTGATTCCGTAAGCAAATCCAGTGGAGCGTCTGCCGAGGGATGATCTTTCAGCGATGCGAGAAACGCATCGAACTGATTGATCCCGGATTGTGTCAGTCGGCGAGCCAGCATGATGAAGACAAAACTACTTAGCCGATTGGCCTCAAAAAAATTTGCAGCGACACTCTCAAATGGGCCTCAAAGCCAGATATACTTCTGCACAAATTCCACCACATCGCCAAAACACCAATAGGCCAGTGATGTTTTTCCGCAATACAAATGCACGGTCACTTCCACACCGATGCGCTGCGGTGGAAGTTCCTGTCCGGCGTTCGCTTCTGCGGTCAGTTCAAACGCCGTTCCCATTTCCGTATCGGTTGTCGAACGAGTCGCCACTTTCGCGAGATGACACTGGAATTCTTTTTCCGGTTGCGACGCCAGCTTGAATTCCCCTTCAAGGTCCGGAGACTTGCCTTCAGTAATCAATTGACGCTGAGCCCGCAACAGGTGTCCCATGCGTTTTTCTTCGACCAGCAGTTCCATATGCCACGGGCCGTCTTCATTCATAATATCGAAGAGATGGTCACCTACTCGAACCGGACGATCTTCAAGGAGTTGTCGCAATTGAAAGTCGGGAATTCGTCCGTCGGCCTGAGCTTTAATGATCAGTTTTTCTTCCTTGCGTTTTTGCAGTTGAGCCAGCTGTCGCTCGGCAATGAAGCGGTCGCCCTGGATTCGTTGCTTTTCCACTTCGAGACGTTTGACGGTCGATGCCGCACTACCCTTCTGTTCGCCTTCTTCTGGTCGCTGCAGCAATTCTGTGGCGCGAATTTCTTCTTCTTTTGAACTCAGCATATTGCTCTGTTTTTCAATGGACGCTTTCGCCTCTTCGATCTGGCCATCCAGTTCATCGTTCTGCAGCACGATGAGAATGTCACCTTTTTTCACCAACTGACCAAGCGGAATTCGAATACCGTCGCGCGTAATCAGACCGTCGTACGTCGCAAACACTGCGTGCTGTTCGACCGGCATCCATTTGCCTTCTGCCTTGACCGGGTACTCCAGCTTATACAGCGTCATGACCGCCACAAATCCGGCAATCGCCAACAGAACGGCCGCAGTAATCGCCAGCTTTCGCCCGCGAAACCACTCCGTACACTTGCCGATAAGTGTCCACAGATTCAATCCAAAAATACGCCCATGCTGTCGAGCATTCCAGAGAGCCGCTCCGACGTGATCGGCTACTAATTCAGCTCGCTGTTCCAGTTGCGGCAAGGGTTCTGATTCTGCGATCTGTTCGATCACCAGACATCCCGTGGCTTTGAGTCGCTTCTTTCGTCGTTCGCGATCTTCTTCTTCGCCCTGCTTGCGGACCAGTGCTTCGTTTTCGAACATCGGAACGAGCATCACCATGCGGGAACCGCTCTCCTGCACAAACGCCGCCAGCGGTTCTTCAACCTGAGGTGCAAGCCCATCGACCTTGCCAGTGTAGACCAGCGTTTCACCCATTTCAATCACGCGCCGCGACAGCTTTCGCATGGCAACCACTAGGTTGGCTCGCGCGTTGACGCTGCTTTGTCCACTCACGGCACAGATGCGAAAACTGCGTCCTTTGCGGATGGCCACGCTCACGCGATCGCATCCCAGCAACGCGCGACTGTCACTGGCCGCCGCATCGGCGACTTCCTGCTCCTGCAATGAACGCTGAAGACGCAGAGAGAATTGTTCAAAGTTCGTCCAGAACTGATTCTTAAGGTCCGCAGTATTCTCCGGATTGTGACGTCGGCCTTCCAGAAAGCGCGAAGCGTATCCGCACATCTGTTCCAGAAACTGCATGTATCCCGACTGTGCTTTGATCGGAACATCCGGACGCTGAAACAATTCAACGACACCGACGCACTTCTTTTCTTTGTGAAGCGCAGACAGGACCAGAACGTGTTCCGTCGGAAGCTTTGCTTCACCGCCGTGAGTCAGCGTGCGGGCTTCGCCGGTCTGCATCACTTCAATCAGCAGCTTTTCGTTGAGTCCCATTGCGCCGGGTGTTTCGCGGAGACCGGTGTGCTCAAGATTCATCTGAGCTACCAGGTTCAGACGACCGGATTCGTCCAGCAACCAGACGACACCCGCGCGAGCTCCGACGGCTGTGACAACGCGCGTCATGAATTCCTGAAAGTACACCGGTGGGGGAAGTTCCTGCCCGGACATCTGCTCGATCTCGCGCGCCAGCTGCATCACGCGCTCGCGAACTTTTCGCAGGTTTTCGTCAGGTGGAACAGGTTCTGTCATGTAGTCGCCCGCTATTTTCTTCAGGAACTTCGTATACTTATCCGAATGCTTGGTATTCGCAATGCGGAATGCTGTGATTGGGCGTGCAAAATCTCGACTTGTTTTGACGGGGTAAACCGACAACTCCAACAGACTTCGCCCTGCCTATCCGAAAACCCCGGATTGTTCATGTGTTCTGAAACGCGGTCAAGACCGGTGATCGCCTTGCCTGCCTCAGTTTGACGCCGATTTCCGATTTCGCCACCGCGTGCGAGGAATAGGCAAAACTGGTAACCTCCCGGCGGCACTGGGCATTTCCGGATTTCGCCAATAGCTGCGTAGTTTTTACAACTTGTGGCTGACCAAGACAGTATGTGACTTATATGACTTATGAGACTTATGACATCGGTTACGGAAATCGTTCACAGCGGATCGTCGCAGAATTTCAGCGGCCTGTCTCACTCTGCGATTACGATAACGTGATCCGGACGACATTGATTTCTGTGTTGGGTCCGATTTTGATCGTCTGCTGGTGTGCTGCGTCTGCGATTGCTGACGAAGCCACCGGCACCCCAAAAGAAGTTTGCGTGGTGGGGGATCCTTTGATTCGGGAAGCCAGCGGAGTTGCCGTCAGTCGCACAACAAAAGACGCAGTCTGGATGCATAACGATTCAGGTGACGTGCCGCGATTGTTTTTAGTTGGTCTGAATGGCACCACTCTGGGAATCGTGAATGTGAAGGGCGTCACGGCCATGGACTGGGAAGATATGTGTTCGTTCGAACTGGACGGTGAATCCTGGTTGTTGGTCGGAGACATCGGCGACAACGGCCGCGTACGCGGCGTAACGCCGTCACCTGGCGGGCGGGGCGGCATCAGTCCGGCGGTAAGAAACGCCAACGGCCGCTTACCCAACGCAGCGCCGCCGTGTCAGCTTCTGCTTCTGAAAGAGCCGAAAGTGAAACTCACCGGCCAGGCGAACCCCGACTTCGAATCAACCGTCGATGTTTGTCGTACGGTTGAGTTTCAATTTTCCGATGGTCCGCATGATTGTGAAAGTCTGGCTGTTGATACAGTATCACGCACAATTCTGCTCGTCACAAAGACCAGTCCCTTCAACAGCGCGTTGTACTCGTTACCACTGACTTTGACGAAGGGAAAAGAATCACTGAAGGCCGAGAGAATTGCTTCGCTGGGTGTCGCGTTTGCGACTGCAATGGATATTTCCTCTGACGGTCATCGTCTGGCTATCGTCAACATGTTCAGTGGTGTCATGCTGACGCGCGAGGACCCGAAAAAAGAATCCTGGGCCGAGGCATCCCGCGGATCCATCACAGTGCTGACACTTCCAATTCGCAAACAGGGAGAATCCGTCTGCTTCACCGCCGACGGCAATTCCCTGCTGCTTAACAGCGAAGGCGCATCACAGCCGCTGTGGCAAACTGAACTTGAATCTAGGCGTTAGAACCTCAGTGTTTTTGTTACTCCGGTCGTTCCGCTGGCCATGAAATATCGGGCGCTGGCGCCGATCGTGAATTTGACTGCCTGTTGTTCTGCGTAGCGGCATAGATGCCTGCGGCCACGATAATCGCCACCAAGATTGTGAACAGTATTTTCCAGACGCTGTAAGGGCGTTCTCCTTGGACTTCGCCGGTCGCAGCGTTGATAAAAACCTGATACGTCTTGTTGTTGTATTTATAGGCCAGCAGCCAGACGGGCAGCAACAGGTGTTTGTACGTGATGGCCTCACAGCGGCTATTTACGGAACTCACGACCTGCGTATCCCCGCCGATGCGCTGGCAGACTTCCGTATGAATCGCGGCATCGATTCGATGCTTACCATCGACAAAGCATTCATCCAGTTCAATGTCGTAGGTCCGAGCCATCAGTCCGGCGAGCATCTGTTGATCGAAGGGAACGACTTTGAGCAGCGGCCACGGTTCCAGTTCCAGCATAAAATCCCGGCGAAGTCCCGTGTTCGCGAGTACCAGAACATCGTCAAAGAATCGCTGAAAACTGCCGCTTGCCGGATACCATCGCGTCCGACGTTCGGTGCGGCGATTTTTACCGTCACCCACTGTGACATAATAGTGTTCACCACGCTGTCCGGTGTATGCCGTGAGTGTCATTGAATCGAAAGTAAAATACGACAGATACACACCGTTGAATTTTCCATCCGCTCGATCCTGACGAAACCTGGTCGGTGCAAACCAGCGAGAACTTACCCATTGCAGCAAATTCTGTTTTGCATGATCGCGATCAATCTGAAACGGCAGCACGCCATCGACGGGAATGCGATGCAGTTCACACTTATGAGCTTTCTCAAGCTGCACGGGTGAACCGCAAAAAGGACAGAAGGTACTTGTCAGAGTCCCATAAAACTCGACATTACCTCCGCAAGAATCACATCTCAGTTCGCGGTGGACGGATTCCGCCTCTGCGGCGTCCGGGTCAGCATGGACTTTTTTCGTCTGAGCTTCCTCACGCCACTGCCGAATGCGTTCGAGCATTGAGTGGAAGTCCTGTTCGTGCAGTTCACCTTCCAGTCGCGTTTCGATCTGCTTGACGTGACCACAGTACGGACACTTCAGAACCTGTTCGCCGATGTTGAATTCCAGGTCCGAACCGCATGATTCGCACGGAAAGATTCGCCCTTCGCCGTCGTCAAAGGTCTGACCGATTTCGCCGGTGCGGACGTCCTTGCGATGTATGTCCAGCGGACCATCGGGCTCAGCATTGTCTGACTGTTCCGGCATCGCCGCCGAGAACTGCCGCTTGTCAGGTTCAAAAGCCATTGAATTCCTGCCCGAGTTCCTTTCCAGCCGCCAACGTGGCAAGAGAATATCAGGTGCAGGGGCGGATGTCAGCCGAGGGATTATCTCACCGCGTCCAGCGCTTCTCGATATGGGGCTGCAATCAGAAAGAAGATTCGGAAGATAAAGAAGACAATCAGAACCACAACCGACAGCCAGATTGCCCCGCTGAAAAAGACCGTCAGGCGATTCATTGAGCGGCGGGCTTCGTCGTCAAACAGATGACTTAGGCGATCCAGTTGTTCGGGCACGGTACCGGTTTCTTCCGCCGTCGCAACCACCTGCAGATATTCCATCGGGAACAACCGCGATGAGGTCAATGCGTCTGTCAGCGTTTCGCCGTCTTTCATCTGCTGCCAGATCCAGGGTTCGGCCGCGATAAACGCTCCGTTGGCGGTCGCCTTCAGGCTGCATTCTAACGACGGACGGATACTCATGCCCGCCTGCTGAGTCAGCGCGAAACACCAGGAAAAGCGTGAGATCGCAAACGATTGCATGCACCTGCCAATCACCGGGACGCGCAGCAACAGTGGATGCATCGCCATCTGGCCCGCAGGATAATTGGAAATCATTTTCCATCCCAGATAGCCTAACACCGCCCCCGCAATCCAACTCAGAAACCATTTCGCCGATCCAGACGATCCGTAGAGCCCGAGGCCAATAATGTCAAGCGGTTTTCCATTCGCCTGCGGCGGCAATAACCCAAGGATGAAGATCAACAGGCCGACAATGCCGATCGCCGCCACAAGTTGAATCACGGGCCATGCAATCTGCGACCGGAACTCACGAACCTGCTGCACGCGGGCTTCATAGTATTTTGCCAGTGAAGCAAATACTTCCGGTGCGGTGCCCGTCAGCTCACCGACGTTGACAAGGTCGCGGAAAAGTGGCGGGTACAGTTCGCCTTCTTTATTTAATGATTCTGCCAGCGACGAACCGCCGGCGATGGCTTTCTGAATTCGCTGCGCACTTGACGCCAGCCGGGAGTCTCTTGACTGTTGCGACGAAGTCTGCAGCGATTTTCGAACATCCACACCGGCTTCCAGCATCCGCGCCATCGAACGACTGAACGCACCCAGTGCCTGCGACGAAATCTGACGACTGCGAATCATGTGAACTCCGAAAAACTGTCTATCCAGGACTTGGCGTCGTCACGGCCTTTTCCACCTCATCGAGCATCTGCGCCCTGCGGAAAGGTTTGTAGAGTACCGCCTTCAAACCCTCCTGCCGCGCCTTCACAATCGAGTGCGATGCATCGTATCCAAACCCGGTCATCATAATGATTGGTACATGGCTGTTAATTTCACGAAGTCGGCGAAAACATTCGTAACCGTTGGCATCCGACAGCCGAATATCGGTCAGCACAACGTCGTAATGATAGTTACGCAGCATCGCACAGCCTTCGGTGGCGTTCTGCACGGCTTCAACTTCGCAACCCATTTGCCCCAGCAGGTTGTGAGCATCGTCGCGGGCGGCGGAATCCTGATCCACAACAAGGACTCGCTTACCCATCAATGCTTTTCGCGGCGGTCGCTGGGTCGGCGTCTTGCTGAGCATGTTCGCGGCGTCCGATTTCTCCGGCATACTGCCGACATGTCCGGTAATCTTTCGAACTCGATCTGTGATCAAATGCAGGCGGTCGCAGACATCCGGATCGTGTCCGATATAACGTTCCAGAATCCAGGTGGCGGCGTTAAGAATTTCGTCAGATGGCTTTGAGACCTCCCGCCGCATTCGGTCCGAATTCTCGGTTTCTGCTGTGACTTTTTCAGCGGCCAGCAGTTGCAATTGATTGAGCGAACTGGCCACAACACGACTGAACAGTGTCAGGAAGTCCAGATCTGTCTGATTGAACGAAAGCGTTCCTGGACTTTCGACGTTAAATGTACCCAGAACCGTATCACGAATCATCAACGGCACGGTGAGTGAACTTCGGGCATCGGTCGCGCCTCGCAGATACAGCGGATCGCTCTGCGTATCGGAACACAGATAACTGCGTTTGCTGAACGCAACAAAACCTGTCACACCGTTGCCGCTTTCCAGCGCATACAATGCCCGGACAGCCGCTTCAGGGTCCATGCCATATTCCAGCAACGGAAGCAGTTCCTGAGTTTCCGGATCGCGAAGTCGAATTTCGAAGGTATCGTAGCCTAGGACTTCCTGAGTAAACTGCAGAATCTGATCCTTCAGCAGCATGACACGTTCTTCGTGAGTCATCGCCGTCACTTCTTCAGGCGTCAGATTGCCCATCTCCAAGCCTGCCCGATAGATGGCGTCCTGCTTTTGTTTTTCCAGAACATGACTGCTGACATCGCGCACTGTCAGAATCATCGCCTGTTTTTTGTCACCTTCGAGATTGATGGTGGTTCTGGCCAGTCGCAGCCCCAGCGAACTGCGATCTTCGCGACGAACAGTCAACGACGCAACTTCACCAGGACTCGCAGGTATGGCGATCCGTCCCAAGTCCGTTCCATCCGCCGGGCGAATGGTGTCCTGCAATGGCTGCCCGACGAGCAGGTCCGCCGTTTGCAGCAACTGACGAAATGTGGTGTTGTGCCACAGGATATTAAGACCTTCATCCAGCAGCACTATCCCATCCGGCAAAGCGCTCAGCAAGCCCATTGCACAGACCTGCAGGTCGGACATCAACTGTGGTTCGGAGCCATCGACCACAAGGTAATCTGCCAGGGCATGCGGCAGTCTGACGTCGTTCGCAGAGACGACTTCCAGTTGTTCGCGGGTCAGTTCTTTGAGTTTTTGAACAGTGGAGGCTGTTTTTCCAATCACCAGCATGCGCTGACGAGATGCGGTCATCTGACAAATCCTTGAAGCCCGTTTCGGCACGCTGCAGACTAAATTGACAAGCAGCGGAATGACAATCCCGTTTCGCCTCAGACGCCATTGCCAGAAAGACAATCGGAAAACGCGACTCACTCAGGATTCTGCCCGTTGAACGTCAGGACTGCAAGAAGGATTCGTAATCTCCCTCAAACCCGGCAAAGTTTGACGGTGCCGTATTCTGTGATTTCACACAGGCTTAGCCAGCAGACCGCACGCCGCACGAACTCGCTCGAGAACTTCCTGAGCTTTGGCACGCGCCCGATGAGCGCCTTCCCGGAGAATATCTTCGACGATATCTGGCGATGTCTCCAACTGCGTGCGGCGTGCAAACGCAGTTTCAAAGTGGGCAATTGCCGCTTCGTACAAAGCTTGTTTGGCTTCGCCATAACCCATACCGCCCGCACGATAGCGTCCCGTTAATGTCATTTGTGCTTCAGGTGTGGCAAACAATTTGTAGAGCTCAAACACTGAACAGGTATCCGGGTTCTTAGAGGACTCCTTCGATGTCGAATCAGTCTTGATCGACATAATCATCTTTCCCAGTTTCTTTGGCGTTTCGAAAATCGGAATTATGTTGTCGTAACTCTTGGACATCTTTTCACCGTCCCTCCCCGGCACTTTCGCAGAATCGTCCAGCACATAGGCCTCTGGCAAATGCAAGGTGTCGCCATAAATTGTGTTGAATCGCTGCGCGAGGTCACGCGTGACTTCAACATGCTGAATCTGATCCGCTCCAACGGGTACCGTTGTACTGTCGTAGATCAGAATGTCGGCGGCCATCAGAACCGGGTAAGTGAACAGGCCGGCGTCCGCCGCAATGCCTTTTGCTTTCTTGTCTTTGAAGGCATGGCATTTTTCGAGCAAATGCATTTGTGCGATGGTCATCAGCAACCATGTGAGTTCCGTGGTTTCCGGCACATCTGATTGGCGAAAGAGCGTGGCCCGCTGGGGGTCCAGTCCCAGTGCGAGCAGGTCCAGTGCTGCGTCTTTTACATTCTGCCGCAAAACGTGCGGTTCCCTCACCGTCGTCAAGGCATGCAGATCCGCAATAAAATAGAAAGACTGCTCATGCCCCTGAAGCGCTATGTACTGCCGAATTGCACCGAAGTAATTGCCCCAATGGAATCGACCTGTAGGTTGAATACCGGAAAGAATTTTCATGGATAAACGTCGTTTGTGCTGCATGTGCATTGGACATTTCTGTCCGACATGCTGTCAGCAAACTTTCCTGTTGGGAGAAATCGGTCGAGCGGCCCAAATGACTTTTGTGGAGATTAATCTACGCAGTCGTAGTTTTCAGCGTTCCGACAATTTCCGCAACGCTGACGGCCCCCAGAGTCTGCAACGCGGCCGGAAGTTCGCGAACAAGTTGATTGGCAAGGCCTGGATTATAGAAGTTTGCGGTGCCGATCTGAACCGCAGTCGCCCCCACCAGGAAAAACTCCATGACGTCGTCGATCGACTGAATTCCGCCAATCCCAATGATCGGGATGTTCACCGCCCTAGAAACCTGCCAGACGATGCGGAGAGCCAGTGGCTTGATGGCCGGGCCACTCAGCCCACCCAACACATTCCCGAGCACAGGACGTCGTTTCTTCCAGTCTACGGCCATTCCTTGAAACGTGTTGATGAGTGAAACGGCATCAGCACCAGCGTCAGCCACCGCTTGAGCGATTGGCACCACACTGGTAACGTTGGGTGTGAGCTTCGCAATCACCGGAATGTCACACACGCTGCGGACCGCTGCGACAACTTCCGCAGCGAGTTCCGGATTCGTGCCAAAATCGACACCACCTGAAACGTTCGGGCAGGAGATATTCAGTTCAATCGCTGCCACGCCTGCGCACTGATTCAGGACGCTCGCCATACGCCGAAAATCGTCGTTCGTCTTCGCGGCGATGTTGACAATGATCGCCGTCCCAAGGCCGCTGAGATACGGGAGTTTTTCAGCCACGAATTGATCAAATCCGTCGTTGTCCAGACCGATGGAATTCAACATGCCACTGGCCGTCTCAACCGTCCGGGGCGGCGCATTTCCGGGACGTGGTTGCGGCGTTACCGTCTTAGGGACAATCCCACCCAGTTGCGTAAAATCTACAAAGGCGGTCATCTCTTTTGCGTAACCAAAGGTGCCGGACGCAACCAGAATCGGATTCTGAAGCCGCAGTCGGTTCAGGCTGACACCTAACGCCGTCATTCGTCTTTGATCCTTGGCACGTTTTCTGGTTGGGCCTGATCTCACATGGCAGCACGATCATAGCTGGTTCGTGAGAGATTCTCGAAGGCTGACTCGGACATGCATGTCTAGGGTACAGAAATCCCACTCGAACTGGAAAGTTGAGCTATGGTGCTGGTGAAACCGGCGTTAAGGTCGCTGGCTCCGCCTTTGGCCTTGATGCCGCAACCTTGGCGATTCCGCTCATCGCCACAATCAAAAGGCCGAGCAGAATCGCGATCGTCGTCCATTTGGCGGCGTTATCGCGAAACTTCTGAGTTCCCTTTGATCGTCCCACGAGCACAAATGCAATGATGAACACACCCGCCGCCAAGATGATCTTGGCGTCAACCATCGCATGCCACAGTCCGTCACCTTTATGCAGGGGAAGAGCTTTGACATAATTGTAGATACCGCTCAACAGCAAGCCGCCAATCGCGGCATGAACGAATCTCTTCCATCGGCCACGAACAGCTTCCTTAAGCTCCTGCGATTGATCTTTTAACACAGGCCCAACTACAAACTTCAGGCAAATCGAGCCGCCCAGGAGGACGATCGCTGAGCCGATATGCAGCCAGCGGGAAACAATGCCGAGTATCAGATCGAGATCCATAGAAAAACTTTCAAACAATTCAAACAGTTGGTCAGAGAACTTCACTTCCGTCGTAACACAAACACGACATCTTCGGTCATTCCGCTCACCACATGCGGCTGCCGGATGTTGTAGGAAAAGTCATACGTTTCGGCGATCTCCAGCTGAGGCACGGATTTCACAAGCGACAAAAACTGTGAATGCCTGTAAGTACGATATTCCATGTGATCCACAATCCGCATTCGTTTCGTCGGAGTAAACACGTCGATATTGAGGCCGAGGTGTTCCAGACGCTTCTTACGATCAATTCCCTTGGACCACATGTGCGAATTGACCACAAGATTGCCGCGCCGTGCTGACCAGCTTTCTTCCTGCATTGGTGGACAGGACGTTGGCTCCAGATGAATACCCAGCACATACAGCCCGCCTTTAGTCATCGCTTTGGCCATGCATTCGAGATGACTGCGTGCCTGCTTTTCGGTCGCGAGGTGGCGAAAACTGTTGATCATGTTGAAGGAGGCGTCGAACTTCTTCTTTACCTTGAAGTCCGACATATCACCAACGACAACGGCCTCCGGCAGTTTGTATTTTCTCAGGCGTTCGTTGCAGAAATCAACCGCCTTTGAATTCAGATCATTGCCTGCCACATCATAACCGGATCGGCCCAGCTTAATCAGCAGCCGCCCGGTGCCACACGCAGGTTCGAAGACTCGCTTCACGTCGCAGCCCGCGTGTTTGGCGAAGCAGGCCTTCAGGAACCGAAATTCCGCCGCCACGTCCGATCCAAATAGAAGGTCGTAGTACTTGGGATAGTCGTAGATGCTGGCGGCAACTTCAATCGACATGCAGTAAACTTCAGAATGTTTTAGTGGCTTCAGGGCTGGCCCGCACCTTAGAGCGTAGCAATTCTGGTGCGCAGCTTACCGTCTCTACGCATGAAAGCAGCAGGCTGGGCAACGGGAACCCTGAAAAAAACAGCGTCTGCAGGTTTTTCGCAACTTTTGGCCAGCATGAGAAGCCTTTGCGAATCTCAATAACAGTTATCTATCTGGTGTTGAACGTTGAATTCCAGGTCGATATGCTTCCCCGCTTGCGAAAAACCGGGCTCAAGAGGAACTATGGTTCCACAGGCTGGTTTGCAGATTAGAAATTTGAGGGTTCCGACGGCTCAGGCAGGAATGCTGCATCCCTCAAACACATATTGAATTCACTGGTTTCTAACGAGTTTTGATTCAGGGTGCTCCCAGATGTCGCAGGATCTTCTTTTGAAGGCAGAACGCCGTACAACACTCGGCAAAGTTGAGACTCGCCGCTTGCGCAGCACGGGTCGAGTGCCAGCAAATATCTATGGGATGGGCAAGGCAGGCGTGTCCGCCTCCGTGTGCGGTGATGCCGTCGGTAGACTGGTCGCAACACTGTCGTCGGTTGTGGATGTGGAAGTAGACGGAACGGTCGATAAGGCTGTTGTGCAGGAATTGCAATGGGACGTGTTCAGCACGAAAGTGCTGCATGTGGATTTGCGTCGCGTCGACCCAAGTGGTCGTGCAACCGTCGATGTCGCTCTGGAGCTGCGTGGTGAGGCAGTTGGCTTGAAAGACGGTGGAGCCGTTCGTCAGTTGTCAAAAGTCGTCACGATCGACTGTCCGGATTTTCGAATTCCAAAGTCGATTGTTGTGCGAATGGGGGCTTTGCAGATTGGGGATGCCGTCAAAGCCAGTGACCTTCAACTGCCAAATCATGCCAGGTTGGTGACGTCGGCAGACGAAGTACTTGTCGAGCTATATGATTCTCGCAAGGCAGTTTAGGTAATGGCTGGGCCGGTTCCGGGTTCATGCCGATGAAACTGGTTGTGGGGCTTGGAAATCCGGGTGCTCAATACGTTGGCACTCGCCATAACGCGGGTTTCGATGTGATTGTGGAGCTTGTGCGGCGTTGGCAGCCGGGCAAGTCGCAGATGAAATTTTCGTCGGAGATCTGGGAAGTCTTTGCCGATAAGGGCAAGGTCTTGCTGATCACGCCGACAACGTATATGAATCGAAGCGGCGAAGCTGTGCAGCAGATCACCCGTTTCTATCAGGTCTTACCGCAAGACGTGGCGGTTGTTTGTGATGATATTAATCTTCCGCTGGGTCGGGTTCGCTGGCGAGCCAGTGGATCGGCCGGCGGTCAAAAAGGGTTGGCCGACATTATTCAAAGTTTGGGGACTGATGAAATTCCTCGACTGCGACTGGGTGTCGGGCGTCCTCCTGGGCAGATGGATGCTGCCGCATTTGTTTTGTCTCGCTTTCGCTCTGAGGAGCGTGGAGAGTCAGAAATAATGACAGCGATTGCTGCAGATTCTGTGGAAGCATGGGTTGCGGATGGTGTTGTCAGTGTGATGAATCGATTCAATCGTTCATCGGAAGAATAGTATTCTAATTCAAACCAGCGTGTTGTAAGGTCAGTCGGTTCCCGGCACAGCGAAGTCCTCTTCGGGTTAGCGTCGTCAGGGTTGTTTTTTCAGGAGCAGTCGTTTCGTGTCAGCCGTAGCAGAAAACCCAGTGCGACAGCATTTTTATGAAGGCATGTTCCTTGTTGACAGTGGCAAATTTGCGACTGACTCGGACGCCGTGATCAACGAAATCATGACGGTTCTTGCCAAGGCAGGTGCGACCGTGGTCGCTCACCGTCCATGGCAGGACGGAAAGCTGGCCTATGAGATCCAGGGCATGAAGAAGGGCCTTCACTACATTGTGTGTTTCACAATGCGTGGTGCCGGAATGAAGACACTGATTCGACAGTGCCAGTTGAACGAGACGATCATCCGTCAGATGGTTATCGCACACTCTCAGCACATCTTTGATGCAACAGTGGCGTCCCTTACGGGCGCTGCATCGTCGCAGGCAGCAGAAGCACCTGAGAGCGAGCGGCCAGCACGTGGGCGGAGCGATCGCCGACGCGATGATGCTGGCCCCGAAGACGACGAATAGGTTTGAAGGATTGGGCGGAGGGGCTGCCCAGTCCCAAGTTGTGTGTAGAGTCCGGAACGGAGCGACTCATGGCCTCATTTAACAAAGTTATCCTAGTCGGTAACCTGACGCGCGATCCAGAGGTGCGGTACATTCCTAGTGGAACCGCAGTGTGTGATATTTCGCTTGCGGTCAACAGTCAGTGGACAGATCGCAAGACGAATGAACGCAAGGAAGAAGTGACCTTTGTCGAGGTTACTCTGTGGGGCCGTACGGCGGAGATCGCCGGTGAGTATTTGGCGAAGGGACGGCCGGTTCTGATTGAGGGTCGGCTGAGCCTAGATTCATGGGAAGACAAAGAAACGGGACAGAAGCGTTCCAAGTTGAAGGTAATTGCCGACGGAATGCAGTTACTGGGAAGTCGCGATGGTGGAGGGGGCTCAGGCGGCGGTGGATCGACGGGTGCGGGCAGTGGCGGAAGCACGGCAGCTCGAGGACCAGCACGACAGGCTTCCGCACCTTCTCAACCGCCGGGAAATCGTGGAAACGACAGCCGTGTGAATGAGAGCGGAAATGACCGCGGCGGTGACGCGGATTCCTATCGGTCTCCCGATCAGACATTTTACGATGACATGCCCTCTGGTGGGGGCGACGAGGTTCCTTTCTAGGGAATCTGTAAGACTCGATGGTTTTGATGATAATTTCTAGTGATCGAACGGGGGTTTCCAGCGATGGTACTGCTCGATCAGGAATGGTGAATAAGGAATCGGTTTCCGATGGCTCGCGCAGTTCAATCAACTTCACGCAATGTAGAAGTCCTTCTCGTACACGACGTTGACAATCTTGGTCAGCGGGGTGAAATCGTTCGGGTCAAGCCCGGTTATGCCCGCAACTTTCTTTTGCCGCAGGGCAAAGCGACCGTTGCGACACATCAGAACAAGCGGATGGTCGAAAAACACAAGGAACGCCTCGCTGCAATCGAAGTGGGCCGCGTTAAGCAGCTTCAGCGCATCGCTGATGCCGTGAGCAAGTACAGCGCGACAATCGAAGCTCATGCGACGGCCGACAATCATCTGTACGGTTCCGTTGTGGCACGTGACATCAGCGAAGCACTCAAAGCAGCCGGACATCCAGTCGAGGCCGAGCATGTTCGTCTCGACGGGCCGATTAAAGAGCTGGGCATGTATACCGTTAAACTGAAGTTCCACGACAAGGTCCAGAGCGAAGTCAAGGTCTGGGTTGTGCCTTCAGCGACCAGCGGTTGATCGTCGAGTCCAGCGGCGGGCCGGGATGCCTTAGCACTCGGACCTCCGCTCGGATCGATCGACGACTGGCAGATCGTCGAGGGCGAAATATAAAAACGGCGAGTGTGGTGATTGGCCCTCTTGCAGGACAAATCAGAATCCTCAGACATTGAATTGTCTGGGGATTTTTTCTGGATGGAGCGACATGTTTTCGCTGCGCAAGCGAATCATGGGAAGTCAGGAACGATGGCAGACGACAGACTCAAACTTCCTCCGCAGAATCTGGACGCCGAACGCGGCGTGCTGGGCAGTATTTTGCTGATGAACGAAGCCATCGACGAAGTCGGTGAATCACTCAAAGCCGAACACTTCTATAGTGACGCACATCAGAAGATGTATTCGGCCATTCACCGGCTGTATGAAAACGGCATTCGAGGCATCGATGCCATCACGCTGGCCGAAGAACTGGTGAGACGCGGCGAATTTGAAGACGTGGGCGGTGCGGGTTATCTGGCACAAATTCTGGAAGCCGTGCCACACGCCGCGCATGTGCGTTATTACGCCAGCATCGTCCGCGAAAAATGGATGCAGCGCAGTCTGATCTATGCGTGTACGGAGATTCTCAGCGAGAGCTACGAAGCCAGCAATGACGTAGAAGGTCTGCTGCAAAACGCTGAACGTCGGATCTTTTCGATTCTGGAATCACAGGGTGATACCGCCAGTTTTGCGATCGCCGATATTTTGCTTGAAGCCTTCGCTCGCATCGAGGAGCGACAGCATACCGCCGGTGACGTCACTGGAATCACCAGCGGTTTTGCAGATCTGGATCATCAGACAACAGGCTTTCAGCCGACGGAACTTATCATCCTCGCAGCGCGTCCCAGCATGGGTAAGACCGCTCTGGTGTGCAACATTGCCGAAGCCGTCGCGAGAAAATCCAGCAAGGGGGTGTTGCTGTTCAGTCTGGAACAGTCAAATCTTGAACTCGCGGAGCGATTTCTATCCATCACGGCACGCATTGACAGTCATGCCCTGCGATCCGGAACACTCACTAATGCACAGCACGATCAGATGGTGCGGGCGTCAGATGATCTTTCGCGGTTACCGCTGTTTATTGATGACAAGCCGGGCCGCACGATGACGCAGATAGCCGCCATTTCGCGGCGACAGCATCGCAAGTCGCCACTGGGAGTGATCATCATCGACTATCTGCAGCTGATCGAGCCGGACGAAAAGGGTTCTCCTCGCGAACAACAGATTGCTCAAATTTCGCGTCGTCTGAAGTTTCTGGCGAAGGAATTAAAGGTGCCTGTGATTGCACTGGCCCAGTTGAATCGCGGGGTTGAACTGCGGGAAGACAAGCGACCCCGACTCGCCGACCTGCGCGAGAGTGGAGCGATCGAACAGGACGCGGACATGGTGATGTTCCTGCATCGCCCCGATGCGTACGATCCGGAGGACCGCCCTGGAGAAGCCGAGATCATCGTCGCCAAACACCGCAGCGGACCGACCGGTCTGGTCCGTCTGACGTGGCGCAAGGAGTATATGCGATTCGAGAATTACAGCCCGATGGCCGACAACGATTTCAATCTGTAGGGACCGATTAACGCTTTATTTCTGTGTACTTGTAACGAATCACACTAAGGAGAGAAGAACATGTCCGTTGCAGGTATGCCGCAGGTGCTGGGTCGTCAGAAGTGGGTGAAGACTCGAATTATCGCTACGGTCGGTCCGGCTAGTGAATCGGTGGCGATGCTGCGAGATCTTGTGATCAGCGGTGTCGATATTTTTCGACTCAACTTCGCCCACGGCGAGTACGCATGGCTGTCGGATCTGGTGCGCAGGATTCGTCAGGTGTCCGCAGAACTGGATTGCCCGATAGGAATCCTTGCCGATCTTTCCGGGCCGAAGATTCGACTGGGGGAGATTCCAGGCGGCGACGTCTTTTGCAATGAAGATGCAGTGTTTCGCTTCATCCGCGGACTGGCTTCGGATGAACCAACTGATCTGACCTGCACATATGAACCACTGATCGATGACGTTAAACCCGGCGACAGAATCCTGCTGGCCGACGGCACGGTCGCGATGGTCGTGCTGGAAAAAGATCCTGCGTCCGCATGGGTTCGCTGCCACGTGATTCAGGCAGGAAGAATCCGCAGCAGACAGGGCGTCAATCTCCCCGGCGTGGCACTCAGCACACCCAGCGTCACGGTGAAGGATCGACGAGACTTGGAATGGGCGTTGCAGAATCATATCGACTTTATCGGACTGAGTTTTGTCCGTCAGGCAGCAGATATCATAGAACTGAAGCGACTGATCGAAGGGCATCGCCCAAAGGTCACACCGCTGATTGTGGCCAAGATCGAAAAGACCGAAGCCGTCGCAGACCTTGACAATATTCTCAGCGTGACGGATGCCGTCATGGTAGCGAGGGGAGATCTGGGTGTTGAAGCGGACATCTGCCGCGTCCCGATCCTGCAGAAGCAGATCATCCGCCGCTGCAACGAACTGCGTATTCCCGTCATCACGGCAACTCAGATGCTGGACAGTATGCAGACCAATGAACTGCCGACACGAGCCGAAGTGACCGACGTCGCCAACGCCGTGATCGATGGCACGGATGCTGTGATGCTGTCCGGAGAAACCGCCATCGGCCATCATCCAGTGCAGGTTGTACGGATGATGGATCGCATTGCGGCGGAAGCCGAGCCCCTAGTTCATGCTGCCAGCCTGAACGACCTCCGCGACGACGAATCTCGCCGCGCGCGACCAATTACGGAAGCCGTGACGCGTGGTGCAATCGCAGCGTCCGAATATCTTCAGGCCGACCTGATTGTGGTCGCTACCGTCACCGGACGAACGGCATTGGCACTGTCGCGACTGCGTGGTCGTGTGCCTGTACTGGCATTTACGGATCGCGAAGAGGTTGCTCGCCGGATGTGTCTGTACTGGGGAGTGACGCCGATACTAAGTCGCGTCGTGCAGCAGTCGGCCGACGCCCTGCTGGCATTTGTGCTGAAATGGGGCGAACGCCATCAGTTGCTCACGTCCGGCAGCAAAATCATCGTCGTCGGCCACACCAACTGGCTGGGCGAAACGCATGACCTGATGATGGTGCATGTCGTGCCGTAGCATTTTCCGGAAAACTCGAACACAGCTGCGAACGCATGAGGTCCAGTGTTTGACGATCAGACGCCATGATATTATTTTTATTGTTGAGTGCTAAACCAACTTGAAATCCAAATCTAACTTGAAGTCCGTACGACACACTGTCAAGAGCTCCAGATCAGCAATACAGTCAGGTCGGACGGCGGGAAAGTGATGATTACTGCGGCTTCAGTTTTCCTGCAAAGACTCTGACGAGTGTACACCGCCAACGAATTGAGTGGTGCGAGTTTCAGCAACTACCTGCAATTGCGCCGATAGCGTGGTGCATAAACCTCTGACGGCCTCGGCCCGAGCTCTTTGCTGCGTTCTGCACCCTCACAACGCTGCGGCAATAGAAAATCTGCCACAATTTCGACACACTACTCACTCGCAAAGGGATGTTTGATTGTCGCAATGAGGCAGATTTATGAGTGTCAGTGCTACGGAGTTTTTGTCGTCGAAGGAGCCCATTACGGCGCATGGCGTGCTGGTGATGTATGGTCCGGAGCGGTTCTTTCGGCCTGAGATTCTGCAACGCATTCCTGGCGTAACCGGTGAAGATGCCGAATCATCGATCACGCGGTTCAATGGCGAGCACGCAGAGATTCGAACGGTGATGACAGAACTCCGGACTGTCTCCATGTTCGGTGATCAGCGGATCGTGCTGATCGATGATGCCGACGATTTTGTGACTGCCAACCGGCCGGTACTGGAAAAGTATGTCGCGAGTCCGGCGAAGGGATCGCTTTTGATTCTGGACGTGAAGAGCTTGCCGAAGAACACAAAGCTGTTCAAACTTGTCGAACAGCACGGTGTTGCCGTTGAGTGTGCCGAACTCAACGGTGCCAATCTGTTCAAATGGCTGCAGCGTGTGGCGAAGGATCAGTACGGCAAGACGCTGGATCGTGAGAATGCGGCGCTGATTGTTCAGTTGGCGGGCGATGGCCTGGGAATGCTGCTGCAGGAAGTTGCTAAACTGGCGTCGTTGGTTGGCGATATCGTTGAGATCACTCGAGAGGACGTAACAAAAGTCGTTGGCGGTTGGCGGACAGAGACCACATGGGTGATGCTCGATGCCGTACGTGATGGCAACTCGGGCAAAGCTCTGGAGGCGCTGGATAAACTGATGCTCGCGGGAGAAGCACCGCAAAAAGTCCTTGGCGGCGTGACGTATACGTTTCGCAAGCTGGCGGAAGCAACGGAACGCGCCAGAGCCGGAACTCCGCTGCGGGATGCGATTTCCGGTTCAGGTATTTTTCCAAATGCCATCGCGGCGAGTGAGGCCTATCTGAGAAGAATTGGTTTTGAACGCGCCAGTCGTATCCTGCAACTGTTGATTGAAGCCGACACGGAGATGAAGGGCGGAAGTCGCGTTGATCCGAAGCTGCTGCTGGAACGATTGTTCGTCCGACTTGCGGGTGAGCCCGTCGTCTTGAGCGGCACATGAGTGACTCGCTTTTCAGGCTGCATAAATTAACGCTTCCTGGAAGCGATGTGCCGCGACTCAATTCGGTGACGCTGCAGATTCCGTGCGGGGTGACCGCGATTGTGGGGCTTTCCGGAGCTGGCAAGACATCGCTGCTCAACGTGCTGGCTGGGTTCGAGACTGGTTTTTCCGGCGAATTGACGTCAGGCGTCGCGACCGGTGCGGCACATCGACTTCCGCTGTTCTGGGTGCCCCAAAGTGGTGGACTTTGGCCGCATTTATCGGCGGCGCAGCATCTGGAAGTGGTGAGTGGTGACGCCGCACGAAACCAGAAATCGGGCAACGAAACAGAGCGTTTTTCAAAAAGAACAGACGAAATTCTGAGCTTGTTCGATCTGACACATCGTCGGCAGGCGTTACCGGGGGAGTTATCTCAGGGTGAGCGTTCGCGTTTAGGAATAGCGAGAGCACTGGCGACGCGGGCAACCGTGCTTCTGCTCGACGAGCCGCTCAGTCACGTCGATCCTGTTCGAAAACCAGTTTACTGGAATATCATGCGACGCATTGTTGCCGAAGAGAATATCTCAATGGTCTTCGTATCTCACGAACCTGAAACGGTGCTGCGGCACGCGGAGCATGTGATTTGTCTGCATGACGGAGCCGTCGTGTTCGACGGCCCGGTGAGGACGCTCTACGACCATCCGCCGGATGCGCAGGTAGGTGAGTTTCTTGGTCCATTGAATTGGTTTGGGGCGGAGGAAGCAGCTGTGTTTCTGAATGGAGATGCGACGGCTTCTGATGTTGTTGTACGGCCGGAGCGGATGCAGATTCGCACCGCCAAAGATTCGGCGATTCAACTTCTGTCAACGCCATTTGTCGGGGCATATCAGGAATCGACCGTGCGTCATGTGGAATCCGGAATGACGAAGTCCGTGCTGCATCAGGTGCCTGATGTCATTCTGCCAATTGGTCAGCGTGTGGCGTTCCGTGTCCATCTGCGGCCAGGAGGCGCGCCATGAGAATGCACGCTGTATTTCGGCTTGGATCACGATGCGATGGAGGTTGCCGCAACGCGGCGCAATGTGAAAGCCTGGGGCATCGCCCCAGTAATCGGGTTTCGAACGTCGGAGCCCTGAATGGGCGCAATGGTAATGCACAATCATTTCGCCCCCTTGGGGCTTTGGCTGTTTTTATTGGACTTACCCAAGGCGTTGCCCTGAGCTATCAAATTTTGTGCCTTCGGCACGGAACGCAGCGTCACCGTTTTGCCTCATGGTGGGCCGGCGCGGCTTATCAGCCGCTGGTCTGCGAACGAGCCGTGTGCATTGCAATGTTGCTATGCCTCCTCGTGACCGGTTGCGAAACTCCCACGACAGATCCGGAGCTGTCATTCACAAAATTCGACACATGGAAGGTTCCGGCATCGGGACAGTTCCTGCCGGCACCGCGAGGACTTTACGCGGATGAACACGATACGGTTTACGTGTTGGACGACGCAGGCCGAGTCCTCGTGTACGACAGCACGGGTCACATCATAAGGCAATGGGAAATGCCGGAGTTTGCTGCGGGCAAGCCGGAAGGAGTCTGGAAACTTCTGGACGGGCGCGTCGCCGTTGCGGACACGCATTATCATCGCATCGTGCTGTTCAATGGCGACGGTTCGGTGAATCACAAATTCGGCACGCAGGGAACTGATGCAGGGCAGTTTGTGTTTCCCGTGACAATCGCTCAGGATCCAAGGGGATTCATCTACGTTGGCGAGTACGGCGATCGTCAGCGAATTCAGAAATTTACGGTGGACGGCGTGTATGTCACGGAATTCGGGCAGCACGGGTCGAAGGAAGGTGAGTTTCAGAGACCCAGCGGAGTTGCCTGGCAAGACGGCCTTGTTTACGTCGTCGATGCCTTCAACGACCGAATTCAGGTATTTGAAGATGGAGGAAAGTTTGTCCGCGTGATCAATTTGCCAGAGAAATCGGCGCCGCTGGAGTATCCATACGATATTCGTCTGGATCGCAATAATCAGATTTATGTGATTGAAAACAAGGCGGCACGGCTGACGGTGATGCGTCTGGACGGCACAATAGTTGGTCGGTACGGTCGCCCCGGGCGAGGATTTGATCAGTTCTATCAGCCGTGGGATTTGACAGTGCTGAGTGACGGACGCATTCTGGTTGCGGATACAGGTAATCATCGATTAGTGGAATTGACTCCATGAACGAACTGCAACGGATGTTCACGCGGATTTTTCCGCGACCACATCGCCGCGTGCTATGGCAGGCAGGAATTCCATTGCTGCTGTTCGCTGCATTGTTCGCGCTGGTGTGCATTTCAATTCTTCCGACATTTGTTGTGACTGCAGGAAAATCGCACCTCTGGACGAAAGTCAACTTAACATTCTGGGGCGTCGACTGGATAAATTTTTCGTGGCTGGCTGACTGGAACATTCCAAAGCCTGTCTTCGAATTCGTGAAAGAACTTGAGTTTGCCAGGCCATGGGCGTTCCTATTATTGCTGTTCACTCCATGGGTCTGGTGGATGCAGGCGGCTGGTCACGCAGGGCTTCCGGCGCGGCGTGGTGCTGTTGCGGGATTTTGTCGCTTGCTGATCTGCGGCCTGCTGATCCTGATTCTTGCTGAACCACGCGCCGTGCGGACGAGTGACGTGATTTCCGTCGTGTACAACGTCGATGTTTCGGATTCCGTGAACGAAGCGCGAAATCATGCACTGGAAATGGTCGCTGGGACTGCGGCTGAAAAACCAGCAACAGATCAGGCCGGGTTAGTGGTATTCGGGCGTACTGCGGCAGTCGAGTATCCGCCGCGCGAAACTTTTCCGTTTGAAAAATACATCAATTCGCGTGTCAGCCAGGACGCGACAAATCTGGAGCAGTCGCTCGCATTGAGCGCGGCGATGCTGCCGGAAGAACATCTAGGACGCATAGTGCTGGTGAGCGACGGCACGGAAACCGTCGGACAGTTGAAGGATATCATTGACGACCTGCAGTCGCGCGACGTCCGGGTCAACGTTGTGCCGATTGAGTACGACTATACTCACGAGGTGTTGCTGGAACGACTCGACCTGCCGCGATTTGTTCGTCTGGGCGAAACCTACGAAGCGTCTGTCGTGCTGAGTTCACTGGCGAAGGGCAAAGGGACACTGGTGCTGTCCGAAGGCGAGAACACGATCGCGCGACAGGAAGTGGAATTCGAGGCGGGCAAGAGTCGCTTTTCGGTTCCGATCAAAGTCGATCAGCCTGGCTACTATGAGTATTCGGCCAGAATTGAAGTCGCCCCCGGCGACGACAGTCGTTCAGAAAACAACGAGGTGCGAAACTATCTTTATCTGGAAGGCCCAGGCCGCGTTCTTGTCGTCACCGATCCACAGAGTAATCCTGCCGAATGGCGCGCGATGGTGCTGGCATTGAAACAGGGCGAGCGTGAGGTGGAAGTTCACAGCGCACTAGAGTTTCCGTATGACCCGCTGTCGCTGATGCCGTACGATGCAGTGATTTTTGCAGATGTCGCGGCAGACTCCATGCTGGGAACGCAGGTGGATGCTCTGCACGATGCCATTCGAAATCTGGGGATTGGCTTCATGATGGTCGGTGGCCCCAACAGTTTCGGCCCCGGCGGCTGGCAGGGTTCGGTCGTCGAAAAAGCCCTGCCTATCTCGATGGAAATCACCAACAAGAAGATTCTGCCCAAGGGTGCGCTGGCCATTATTCTGCACACCTGCGAGTTTCCTCAAGGTAACAGTTGGGCGAAACGGATCACCAAAAAGGCCATCCAAGTTTTGAATTCCGAAGACCTTGTCGGAGCGATGGCGCAAACCATGAACGGTGATGAGTGGATTTTCGAACTGACGCCGGCATCAAAGTATGCCGAACTCGTCCCGTTAATCAACAACGCAGAAATCGGCGACATGGGCACGTTTGCCACGACAATGCAGATGGGCCTAGATGCTTTGGTGAAGAGTGATGCGTCCAGTCGTCACATGATTATTATTTCCGACGGTGATGCGTCACCGCCAACGCCCGAACTGCTTGGGAAGTTCATTGAAAATCAGGTTTCCTGTTCGACAGTCGCCGTGTTTCCGCACAATGGTGACACTGCAATCCTGGAAGAGATCGCTGGGGTCACAGGTGGACGATTCTATTATCCCAGCGATCCCAATCAGTTGCCTTCGATCTTCATCAAGGAAGCCAAAACTCTGCGTCGCAGTCAGCTGCAGGTTCGGGATTTCGTCCCGTCGCGCGTCAACACCGATCCGATGCTGAAGGATATTACAGAATCGCCACAGCTGCACGGCTATGTGCTGACGTCACCGAAAGAAGATCCACGAGCCACGATTCTGCTGGTCGCTCCACCTTCGGAAGCGGAAATCGCGGCCGGGGACACGGAAGCCGATCCGATTCTCGCTGTGTGGCGTTACGGACTTGGCATGACCGCCGCGTTTACGTCCGACCTGACCGAACGCTGGGGGAAAGACTGGGTCAACTGGGACCAATATCAGCAACTGGTCAATCAAATGATCACCCGCATCAGCCGGACACGGCGAGAGCAATATTTGCGAGTCTACACCTACGTCAACGGCAACGAAGGCGTTGTGGTTGTTGAAGATTTTCATCCCAGCGAAACGCTGCTGGATATCAGTGTTTCGGTGACCGGACCGAACAGCTTCGAACAGTCGCAGCAGGTTCGCCAAATCGCGCCGCGGCGTTATCAGACCAGCATGCCATTGAAAGGCGAAGGGCGTTATCAGGTCATGATCGGAGCAACCGACGGAACGCGGCGGGAAACAGCCTACGCCGGTTTTATCGTGTCGTACTCGCCGGAGTATCTGAGATTCCGAGCGAACCCGATCGTGCTCCGCGACATCGCACAAAAGACGGGTGGCGTGGAACTGGATGCGGATCAAAACCCTGTTGAAATGGCGCAAACAATTTTCGGCGATCGCAAACCCAAACGCAGTAGTCGTCCGATCTTTGATTGGTTCCTGATGTGTATCGCGTGTTTGCTGCCGCTGGACGTGGCCATTCGTCGCGTGCAAATGGACTTTGGATGGGTGAAGCGATTGTTCCGCAGCAATAAACGCGAATCCACCGCCACCATGGGTGCGCTGTTGCAGCGAGCGGGTGAGGTGCGTGCGTCGATGAGCAAGGACCGTGATCCAATCGCTGGCGGTCCACGTTCAGAGCCCGTAGCTGGCCGACCAATGGCGACTCGACAACAACCGCAGCGGCCACCTGCGACCACGGGCCAGAAACCAGAAATCAAACCTTCGACGCCTGCCGCGCCGTCGCCATTAGGGACACCGTCCGAGGGCGGTACAACATCCAGACTGCTGGAGATCAAACGCAGACGTGAACAGGATGGGGAAGGGAAGAAAGAATAGAGGCGAGCGGCTGGGCGTCAGCCCTCCGTGTGTATTCCGCCGCAACTGTCGTAAGTTCTAAAACAAAAGTAGCCACGGAGGGCTGACGCCCAGCCGCTCGCCATTTAACTATTAAGAAAGCCATCAATTCATGTCCGAGCCACTTACTCCTGCACAGCTTCAAGCGGAAGCGGATCAGTTTCGTACCGAGTTTCAAGCCGTCCGTGACGCCGTCGGCAAAGTGATTGTCGGTCAGCAGCGCGTGGTCGAAGCGACGCTCACGGCGCTGTTATGCGGCGGAAACGTGTTGCTGGAAGGCGTGCCAGGGCTGGGCAAGACGGAACTCGTCAAGGCATTGTCGCAGGTGCTGAAGCTGGAGTTTCGCCGCATTCAGTTTACGCCGGACCTCATGCCTGCTGACGTCATTGGTACGAACATCATGACGACCGATGACGCCGGAAAATACCGCTTCGAGTTCCGCCAGGGCCCCATCTTTACACAGTTGCTTCTGGCCGACGAAATTAACCGTGCGACGCCGAAGACACAATCGGCATTGCTCGAGACCATGCAGGAAGGAACCGTCACCACCGGCGGCACGACATATACGCTTGATCCGCCGTTCTTCGTTCTCGCAACGCAAAACCCAATCGAACAGGAAGGCACATTTCCATTACCTGAAGCGCAGCTGGACCGATTCATGTTTAAGGTCGTGGTGCCGTTTCTCTCGCGGGAAGAATTGAATGAAGTCGTGACGCGAACAATTCTCAAGAGGAAAGTTGAAACGTCAAAGGTTATCGACGGGCCACGTATTCTGCATCTGCGAACCATTCTGGATCGCGTCGTGGTGAGTGACCCGATGCGTGACTATGCCTGTCGCATGGTACTGGCCACTCATCCGGATTCTCAGTTCGCGACAGAACGAGTCAAAAAGTATCTGCGATGGGGGGCTAGTCCGCGAGCGGCGCAGGCACTCATTCGTTCTGCCCGCGTGCGTGCGCTGAGTCTGGGCCGCGCTCATGTGTCGTTCGACGACATTCGGCACTTCGCCCAGGAAGTTCTGCAGCATCGGGCTCTGCTCAACTACGACGGTCAGGCCGAGAATATTTCAATTCGGGATGTGATCGAAGAATGTGTCAGCAAGTTGCCACTAGAGGGATAGTGTCTCTGCTACAAAACAAGATGCGCCGAACATGTGAATCATTTATTAAGCAATTAGCATGATTATGGACAACATCGTTTAACGGCGAGCCGAAGGCGTAGGCAAATGGGCCAAATTCGCCTGAGCCTTCGGCTCGCCGTTAAACGAGAGGATGCAATACGTGACATCGACGACATCACAACTTACGACGCTCTTCGACAATGTAACGCTCAACCAGATCGCGCGCATGCGGTTGCGGCCAAATCGCCGATTGACCAATCGTGCGCGAGGCGAACATTTGTCGGGCAAAGGCGGCAGTAGTACGGACTTCGCCGACTTTCGTGACTACGTCGCTGGTGACGATCTGCGTTACGTGGATTGGAATATCTTTGCACGTCTGCGGCGGCCGTACATCAAGCAGTTTCAACACGAAGAAGAAATGCATGTTGTGCTGCTTGTTGATGCGTCCACGTCGATGCTTTTTGAAGACAAGATGCTGCGAGCCAAACAATTGGCGGCGGCGTTCGGCATCATGGGCCTGCAGAACGTCGAACGTGTCAGCGCGTATGCCATTCATGCGCGACAGGATCAGCCATGGATGCTGCCGCCGGGGGCCGGCCGCACGCGGATTCGCAAGCTGCTGAAGTTTCTGGAAGATGTCGAAGGTGGCGGCGATATTCCGATCGAAAAAGCGATCGAGACAATGCTGCGGTTTCATCGAGGCCGTGGCATCGCCATCATCCTCAGCGATTTCCTGACATTTGGCGATGTGAGTCGCCCCATGAATCTGCTTTACAGTGCGGGACTGGAAGTGTGGGGACTGCAGGTGCTGGCCGAATCGGAAATCAATCCGAACGTGCAGGGCGATCTACGATTCGTGGACAGTGAGACTCAGGAAACACTCGACATCACCAATGCGTCGGAGTTATTGAACGTCTACCAAGATCAGCGGATCTGGCTGCAGGACGCATTGCATTCGATGTGCCGTAGTCGGCAGGGACGATTTATGTCAGTCAGTTCCGGTATGACGCTGCCCACCATCCTTTTTGAACATCTGTGTCGACAGGGGTGGATTCTGCGATGAAATGGCCTGGCTTCGTCAATCTTTTCGGTGCATGGTTTCTGCTGGCGCTGATTCCATTGATCATCCTGTACTTTCTGAAGCTGCGCCGGCCGAGGATGGAAGTCCCGTCACTTGCGCTGTGGCAGAGCGTCGTGAATGATCAGCGGGTCAATTCGCCGTTTCAGAAGTTCCGCCGCAATCTGCTGTTACTGCTTCAGATCCTGCTGCTGTGTCTGTTGGTGCTGGCATTAATGCAGCCATTTCTTCAGGCGGATGCAGAAGTGGCGGAATATAAACCATTGCTGATTGACTGTTCGGCCAGCATGTCGGCCATTGATGAAACGACCGGCAAAACGCGACTGGAGTTGGTGAAGGAACGAGTTCATGAGCAAATCGACAACCTCACCGGCGATCAGCGAATCGCTCTGTTTTCTTTTTCCAATACCGGACGGCGTGTTACGGAGTTCAGCAATGATCGTCGCGCTCTGCTGAAGGCGCTGGAGTCGCTGCAGCCGACGGATCTGCCGGGGCACCTAGATGATGTGCTGCGAATGGCGGCGGCGTACACCAAGACGTTTCCGATTGAGACCGTCACGATCATGACGGACGGAAATCTGCCGGATCAGGTGGATTTTGAATTGCCGTTTTCTCTGGATGTTCAGCGGGTAGATATTGGCGGGCCGAATGTCGGAATTACAGAAATGAGCGCGCGCCGCAGCGGGCCGGAGGAATGGGAAGTGTTTGTGCGAGTGTCGGCGTCCTCCATTGATCTGCGCGGTGCAGAACTGCAACTGTGGGAAGACGGGCAGCAGCGAGAATCGCATCAGGTGGAAGTGTCGAACGAAGAATCCGAACGACTTGTGTTTCCCGTGAGTACAAGTCAGTCGAAACTGCTCGAGGCGCGGCTGGTGCCGGCAGGGTTCGATTCACTGGCCGTGGATAACAGCGTATGGTTGACATTGCCCGCGGCGCGACCGCTGAAAGTTTGGGTGTCGCCGAAACTGGCGTCGTGGCGTCATGCGGTGCGCGTGCAGCCGAATCTGGATCTGGAAGAATCGGAAGGTGCTGAGCCTCGTGGTGCGGAGTACGATTTGCTGATCGTCGATGAAGATGGTGCTGGCAGTGCGGAAGCGCCGGTACGTGTGTTTGTGGGGGTCATTCCGCCGGATCTGCAGGAACTTATCAAGGTCGAAGAAGAGGTGTCGTATGTCGTCGATTGGAATCGTACGGCTCCGATGCTGCAGCATGTGCAACTGGCAGACGTGCAGATCGGAGAGCAACCGAAACTGGCAGTCGGAGCGGCAACGAAGGATCTGGAAGAACGAGGTTATGAAGTTCTGATCGACGGCAACGCCGGACCGCTGATGTTGCTGCGCCGCGAAGGATTGTCGGTGTCGTACTGGTTTACGTTTCACACAGATCGATCGACGCTGCCATATCGCGTGGGCTTTCCTATCGTCGCAGCCAACGCGGTTGAGGCAGCGTTGAAGCAGGCTTCGTTGTCCGACGTCGCGGCGGCACCTACGGGAGTGTTGCCGCCGATTTCTGTGGATGGAAGCCGAACGTATACGATCAGGGCTCCCGATGGCGAATCGCTGGCTGCGGAGTCCAATGTTGCCGGAACGCTCGACGGTATCTCGGCATCCAGAGTAGGACGCTATGACGTCATGGACGGCAGCAGCCTGGTGACGTCGATAGGAACAGGTCTGTTAAGCGGCACGGAGACGTCGTTAAAGCCGGTGGAAGAACTGCGATTTTCAGAGCTCACCGTCGCGACTGACGAAGCCAAACAACTGAATTCGGATAAGCCTTTATGGTGGATACTGGCGTTGTTGGCGTTTGGTGTACTGATGTTCGAATGGTGGTATTTCCAGCGTGCGCGAGGAGCGATGGTATGAACGTTGGATTGGAAGCTGCGGAAACCGTAGGGTGGGACCAGCGAGCAACGCGAGCGCCGGCCCACCAACGTGCGACGTTGCATGTGGTGGGCCGGCACGGCTTGCCAGCCGCTGGTCCCACCCTACGTTGTATATCCACCGTTTGTTGCATCTTGCTGTTCATGTCCGGCCGCACGGTCGCACAGGAAAAGCCCGCGATCCGGATGAAGATGGAGCTGATGTCTATTCGCAATCGATCGTCAGGACCGTTGCCCGTCCACATCAAACTGGAATACAACAAGCCGCAGATTCTGGAAGGCGATCTGGAACTGGCAATTTACGATGCTGTCGATGTTGTCTCGTCCGAAGACCTGATGGCGTCGCTGCGATATGAAGGCATTGTGCTGGCAGGCGCTGATTATGAATTCAACATCGTGCTGCCACCACTCAAAACTGCCGTTACACAGAACTGGGCCGTAGTTGCATCGTTCGTTACCGAAAATGGAAGAATTCAACTCACGTCGCTGCCGGACAAACTGGACATTGTTGAACCGTTTGACCTGCTCACCACGAGCCCGATGGAACGCGGTGTCCTGTTGTGTTCGTGTTTCAAGGAAACGCGGCGGCATAGCGAATCTGCCAATCGTAAGTTTCTGGAATCGGCGCTGTCGCTGGATAACTACAATCCGCTCTATGCAGAGTTGGAAGCAGAGCAGACGAGTTCAGGGAAACAACAACTCTCCGGAGTTCAGAAGCTTGAAAAGCTCGGACGCACGATCATTCATTTTGCCGGACAATGGTCATCCAAAGATCTGCCGCAGGATCCACTCTCGTATTGTGCGTTTGACGTAGTGCTGCTGACTGATGAATCGCTTGCGGAATTGCAGAAGGAGCAACTGGACGGACTGACGGCGTGGGTTCGAGCTGGCGGAAGTGTCTGCGTTGTTCCGGACGTTCCAATGAAGCCGCTGCATCTCGAGTTCTTACGCAAACTGTTTGAACAGGGTGCGGACAGCTCTGCAAATCTGTCACTGGATGCCGAGGGCAGATTGCTGGTCGTCAGCGATGAAGCCAATCCGATCCTCATGAGTCACTGCGGTCTGGGTCGTGCCGTGGTGCTGCCGGCTGTGGAAGATTTTTCGGCGAGCCTGACAAAAGAAGACCTTGGTGCGATGGTCGCTTTTCTGTGGAAGGTTCGCAAAGAACAACCGGTGTGGCAGGGTGCAAATTGGATTCCCGCCGATGTCGTGCAACGTTTGAAGTCACAGGGTGTCAATGTGGAACGGGATGAAGAAGGAATCTACGTCACAGATCAGCAATACCGGTACTACGGTTATCGCGAGAAAGACGGCAAATACTACATAGACCTAAATCAACTCAAGTCCCAATTTGGCATTGATGATCGGCTAAGTCCTCAGGCTGAGCCGCTGCTGTCCGTCGCTGAACAAGCATTGATGCCGTCCGATGTCCAGATGGTTCCGACGTGGATCATCGGAATAATCCTGATGGGCTATGTTACGGCGATTGGCCCGGGAGATTACTTTCTACTGGGCTGGCTGCGATTGCGAAAATACACGTGGGTGCTGTTTCCTGTCATCACGGGCGTCTTTACGCTGCTGACTGTGATGGTGGCCCATGCATTTATGGGCAGCGAGGACACTGGCGGAAAACTGGTCATCACCGACCTTGTGGACAACGGCATTCCCGTCCGGCAAACAACGCTTGAGACGCTGTACTACAGCTCGCAGGCCAATGTTCGAAATGATCATAAAGGTGAACTGGTTGTGTTGTCCGAGGATAATTTCACCAATGCGGAATACTACAACCAGTATGGACGACAGCAACAAAGTACTCAGGATTCGCCACTGAGCTACAGTGGACATTTCCCGCAGAACTACAGTGTCAGCCATCGAGTGCAGCAATGGTCGCCTGTCTCGTTGCGGACTTTGTCGTTAGAGCCTCAGGAGTCTGAAGTGCCGCCAATCGACTGGAACGATATTTCACTGCTGACGACGCCGGAGGGCAACACACGATTGAAGGCAGAAATTACTCAATACATGATCGCGGAACAGAAGAACTCTGTGACTCCCGTGCAATGTTTTGCGGTGATCTACCATGAATCCACCGTGCTGAACCTGATGGGGCAAATTCCAACGCAATTCTTTCAAAAAGACAGGTACGGCCGGTATCTCGATCCAACTCATAATCAATATGAATTACGCCAACGATCGGCATCGGCCACGATGCTCAGTTGCCTTCCGACCGTGAAAACTTCACAGACAAATATCTTCGGTCTTGTCAGTCAGATCGCGCCGCACGGAGCGGGCTCATTGGAAGACCTGGCCTTTCTGGACAATTCCGATACCAGCCAATGGGCGTTAGTGATCATTGAACAACAGGGCGAAAACTTTGAAGTTTTCAGAAAACTGTATTTTGTTCAGCCGTAGGATGGACATTCATGTCCGTCGTCAGTTGAGCGAATGTGCCAGCACAGGAATGGCTGGTTAATGAATCACGTCTGAAAGAAAGCTCGGACAAGAATGTCCAAGCTACTTGAATCGCAGGAATTAAAAAATGTCGATGACCGATCCGACGACAACGGCAATGCCGCCGAAACCGAAACCGCTGGCGATTTGTATTCGCGATCTGCGAGTCAGCTACGGCAAGTTCGAAGCCGTGAAAGGAATCTCGCTGGATATCCCTCACGGTGAAGTCTTTGGCTTTATTGGTCCTAACGGTGCC
>CANJQC010000007.1 GCA_947476295.1 Planctomycetaceae bacterium
CAGCAAACGTGGCGAGTCCATTATCCGCAGTCATCGCTGCTGGTCGACAGCGATGGTCAATTCCGACCAACTTCGGGCGTTGATCAACCCGGCTGGCTGGTGTCGCTGGGGCATATTGCATGGCCGGAGACATCGGAGCTGCCAAGGCGACTAGTTCCGCTGGGGATTTTCTTTCTGGTGTTGTTTGTACTGACAGTTTCCGTTATCCGGCGGCGATGGATTGGTGTGGCTGGATTGTGCTTGGCTCTGTTTCTCCTTTTTCTGCTTCTTCCGTCCGTGCAACAGGCGCGCGAGGCATCTCGCAGCACAATGGCGAGAAATGAAGCAAGAATGCGGCAGTTTGAAATGGAGGATACTCTGGCAGCGACAGCATCACCTGCTTACCAGGATGATGGGATTCAATTCCAGGGAGGCACTGATCAGTCGTTTGGGGTCTCGACAGAAGGATTCGCTGCAGGCGCGCCTGCTTCATCTGCACCGATGTCCGGCGAAGGCGGAATGGGTGGCGGTGGATTTGGGGGCGGCATGCCCGGTAGTCCGCCGAACGCAAATGTAGATGCATTCGCTGTTGATGAAACTGCGCCTCCCGGAGCCACAACCACTCCTCAGCCACGTGACGGAAATGATTCGCCACGTGTCCCGATTCTGAATAAGATACCTTACGCCAGCCGACATCATCAGAAACAAAAAGGCAGCGCCCGCCTTTCCGTCAACGTGAACCTGGACGTCCCTGCTGATTATCAGACTCGCGAATTTGTTTCAGTGGCTGATTCCGTGCATCGACCGTCGATGTTGAGCTTGGTGGTGCAGCGTCGTGGGCAGATTTCCGCCATTCGGTTGGTGGCGGCGTTGATTGTGATTCTGCTGGCATGGCGAATGAGGTCGGCATCCCTGTTGTGGAAGTTGACTCTGGCGATCACGATGTTACTTGTTGCTCTGGGCTTGTCGCCGCTGTTGTCCAATGCGTGGCAGAGCGTTGTCGATGGTCTGGCACTGGGAGCACTGTTGAGCGTCCTGATGGCGATGGTCTGTGGCTGTCTCAAGTGTTGTGAATGTCCTTGGACATGGTTGAAGAGACGAATGGTCTCGGCTGTTTGACGGGTGGAATTCGATGTATCAGCATGAAAATGACAAGTGTGTTTCAGGCCCGACTGGGCCGGTACATCCTCTGCCGGTGGCGTTAGCCACCGGTTATGCTGGATCGCGTGTGCAAAGCCCTGAGGGGGCGACACATCGCGATGGTTACGAATTGTGTCGGGCCTTCAGCCCTTTGAATTCTTTGCAGCATGTACCGGGGCCTTACGGCCCCGGCAGAGAGTGTATCGGCCCTGCCGGGCCTGAATTGCAGCGCAGGCAGGTTGCAGCGGGTTGCCAAGGCCATCCCGGCAGGCTGGACCTACAGTCGCTGCCTAGCAGACAGCCGGTTGTTCGATGCGCCTATCTTCTGGTTGCTTTGTTTTCATTCGCAGCGATCACACAGGCTCAGGAACCTGACATCAATCAGAAAATTCCGCAACCCGACATTGTCGTTCCATATTCACCGGACGAACCGGCTCTGCGTGCCGAACGAGTCTTCATCCGTCACGATGATTTTCTGAAGCTTTATCAGCAGGCGTTTCCTGATGCCTTGAAGTCGTCGATCGTGAATCCACTGGGATCGACGGTGGTTTCTTCATTTTTCAAAGCCGAAAAACTTACGCAGGTCGATGGCACAAGATATATCCTTAGCTTGGACGGTCGCTTTGTTGTCTGGAGCGATTCCGAACAGTCCGCCAATGTGCCGCTGCCCATCGGACCGGTCGCGATTCGCTCGGTAAAGGTCGATGGCAACGCAGGCTCTGTACAGCCCCTTGTGGTGGGGATTCAGGCGGGCGAGATTCAGAATTTTGCGGGCCAGCAAATCCCGCAGCAGCAACAGCAGATCGCCAACCTCAACGCCGCGAAGCCAACTACTGAAGGACCTGCCTACACCGTGCAGGTTACCGGCAAGGGGGCTCATGTTGTCGATGTGTCGTTTGATATTACCGCTCTTGTCGAAGGCGAACTTGGCCGAGCTGACCTGCCGCTGCGGGATGCTTCTGCGGGAACGCTGGAGTGGATTTTGCCTGCTGACGGACTTGATGCCAAAGTCAACGGACGCACGAATGTCTATCGCCGTGAAGGTCGCACAGTCATTCTGCCGATCGCTCAATTATCGACCGTTCGCTTGCAGTGGTTGCCCACGATTCAAAAAGTCGCTGGCGACGTGGTGTTTCATTCGGCGGTCAGTTCCGCGATGTCCGTACAGGATTCCGGAATCGTGCTCCGCACCACAGTAGCTGTGAACTGTCGTCAGGGTGAGATCTCGGAACTGGACATCACCATTCCAGAAGGCTACTCCGTGCAGTCAGTCACCGGCGAAGACGTTGCTGTCTGGACAGCTCAAAACACCGATGCGACTCGTTCGGTCCAACTGCAACTGCGACGCGCTGTCAGCGATGCCACCAAAGTGACGCTGCAGTTGTACGCATCTGCTCCCACGACTGAAGCACTGGCGTCGCTTCCCGTGCCGATCTCGATGGTCAAAGGCGCAAGTCGAGATCTTGGCACTGTGATCCTGAAGACCGGCTCACAGTTTCAGGTGCGTTCCGATTCGCTTTCCGCAGTAACGCAGATCAATCCCAACGAAGCTCCAACTCCGGAAGGCGATGAATTGCCCGGTCGTCCAATGCTGGCATGGCGCTACACGCGACATCCGGCCTCTGTCACGGTCAAGGTGACTCCAACCGCTGATGAACTGACGGTAGAGGCCATGCACGCCGTGCGTCTGGAAGAACAGCGTCAACTCTGGAGCAGCCGGATGACGCTGCGAGTCACCGGAGCACCTCGTTCGCGCATCGACATTGCTGTGCCGAAGGGATTTCTGGCTCTGGATGTTACAGCCACCGGACTCAAGGACTGGTATCTTTCAGATGCAGTGGATGGTGACAACGCGAATGTCGATATCCGAAAGCTCAGCATCCAATTGATGGATGCTAGTGCTGGGCAGATGCAGGTCGCGATTCAGGGTCAGATGAATCGCGATGCTGATCGAGCCCTGCTTAAGCTGCGGCCGCCTGCCGTCCTGAACGCGACGAAAGCAGATTCCGAATTGGCCGTGTGGCTCGACGCCGCTTCAGAAAGCGCCGGGCTGGAGATCGGCAGTGACTGGACCGCGAAATCCGCAGCGGTGGTGAATCCGACATTTCGCGAAATCGCTCCCTCCTCACCATCGCTGGCATTTCAGAGCAACGCCGTTCGACCCGGCTCATTGTCCGTAAAACTGCGGGAGGCCATTTCGACGCTGATTGGTGAATCCGTGACTGTGACCAATGTTACCGAGACCGCCGTTGAGATCACACTCGCACTGAACTGGCAAATCGCCCGAGCTGCCGCAGATTACTTTGCCGTCGAATTGCCCACCCGTGTTGCGTCGGTCATGACGTTCGATGTCCCCGGCCAGCGCCGCGTAACTCGCGAAGATATCGGCAACGACCGAACACGAGTGACTATGCAGCTTCAACAGCCGTTGACCGATCGTCTGTTCGTGCTCGGTACGGCCAGCCTGCCGTTGCCAGCAGATCGAGTCATCCGCAGTGAAGTGCCGACCATTGTCGTTCCTGCGGGAGCGCCATCGACCTTGTCGGGACAAGCACATTTCTGGGTTCTGGTGAATCAGTCCAACGGTCTGCTTCAGCCGAGTGCGGAACAGCCGGAAGACAAAGTCAGCCCGGAACAGATTACGACTCAGATTCCGCCACAGTTGCTACAACAGGCGGTGGCGGTGACGAGACTACGTCCGGAAACAGCCGTTTGGAATCTTGTGTATCCGGAACAATTCCAGGTCGCTCCGGCCGTTGTCACGCTGGCGACTCACACGACGGTGATTGCTGACGACGGCAGTTGGAGAAGTCGACATCAGTTGCAGGTGACGAACGAATCTCGCCAGTTCCTGCCGGTGGTTCTGCCAAAGGGCAGCCGCCTGTTGTATTGCCTTGTGCAGGGTCGGCCAAGCAGGGTTGTCATTCGCGGTGAAGGCGACGCTGTACGGCATCTGATTCCGATTCCGCAGTCCGGTGCTTTGGCGTCCGGGTTTGAGGTCGATTTCGCCTTGGCAGGTCGTTTTGATGATTCTGCCGCGTCGATTCGGAAAGAATGGAAAAGCAGCCGACTGACAATTCCCGTGCCGAGATTTCCTGAATTCCGTGATGACCCGGAGTTCGGTATTCAAGTCTCCCGCAACCGCTGGAGCGTCTACGTGCCGAACTCCTGGCGAGCGACGTCAGTAGATGATCCGGAAGCCACCAACGTTGTACGTGCCGCATCGACTGAATTGCAGGATGCCTACCTGTTGTCCGATGTGGAACAGGCCACCACTTTGCTAAAGAACGTGAAGTCAGCAAAAGGCAACTACGCTCGAAGTAAGGCAATGTCGGAACTGCAGATTGCAACGGAAAGGCTTCAACGCAATTCAGGCAATGATTCCGGCGTGGAACGGCAACGCGGGGAGGTGCTGAGCAAGCTGAATGAAATCAACGACGAATACGGAGTCAGCCAGGCACCTGAGGAATTGGCAGGCTCCGTGATCACAGGCAATGGTTTCCTCTATGAGCAGGATTCTCTACAGAACAATCTGAACTTCAGCAATAGTGCGTCGTTCTTTGAGAGCAACGGGCGCTTTCAGTCAGGTTCCCGCGGTGGGCAGGAGGATGGTCAGCAAGTAACACCGGACAGCGCATTCCGGTTTGGGATTACGATTCAGGATCTGGAAGAGTCGGATGAAGCCAGATCACTGAAAGAGGAAGGAAGGAAGTCCGGTGAAGACAACGAGGACGTTAAAAAGCCGCAAGCCAGTTCCAAAATGGCGAGGCCGGAATTGAAGAGTGAGACGGCGGAGGAAAGCCTCAGCGGCAAGGACGGAGTTGCACGCGAAGGAAAATCCAGTCGATCGAGATTAATGCAGCGTCGTGCAGGGCAGGCGGAGCTTGGGGAACAAGTGGCACCGGAGAGCCAAACGCTGTCGTTGCAAATACTCGACCAATCTTCACCGGTGCAGGAAGCCATGCCGCCAAAGATGGATGATCCACTCAGTCTGGAGGTCCGGCAAACACAAACAGCGACAATCGAAGGACGCACAGCGACGCCGACCGGCCTGCTTTCCCTGAAATTCGATATCCCCACCGACGGCCAGCAAATCGACTTTCTGCGAGTCGGCGGCAATCCGGCACTTTCGCTTGATGTCCGATCGTCCGAATCCGTGACTAAAGGCACCGGCCTGATTTGGCTGATCTTCTGTGTCATCGGCATCCTGCTGCTCATTGGTCTAGGCCGCAATGGCAAGCCACTGATCTTCTGCCAACGCCTCTTCCTGATGCTTGCCATCGCCGGTCTGGCCGCATGGATACTGACAAGCGGCGACCTGCGAGGATTCGGCCTGATGATGTGCCTTGCAGGATCCGTTGCCTTTGCCGTGACGAGCACAATCGCCTGCCAGCGAAACTCAATTCGCGGAGCGATGTTAACGACAGCTGCAGGGAAATCGCACTGAGTTGCACGGCTGGCCAGTTATTGATCATGGGCAGGCTGTAGGGTGTGACAAGCAACGCGCAGGCACACCGAAACACGGTCATAGTGTACCTGCGCTACCGCCTGTCACACCCTACCAATTCACAAACTGGCCAGCCGTGGGGCAAAGCGGCAATGGATTTACATTTGGTGATTCAGGCTGGTATTGTTCATACACAAGACACTTCCACCCGTTTTTGCTCAGACGTCTGCACCCTTCAAGGAAATCCCGTGACTGCTCTGGAACCACTGCTGCTTCTGCATCCTTCCGACAACGTCGCTGTCGCTCGACGATCCCTGCAATCCGGGGAAACGCTGACGGTGGCAGGCAAGACACTGCAGATTGCGGAGGCCGTTCCCGCGAATCATAAGGTTGCGATCAGCGAAATTCGAGAACGCGATATCATCCGTAAGTTTGGCCAGCCGATCGGTTCGGCCCGTTCACCGATCGCCAGCGGTCAGTGGGTTCATGTTCACAACGTGAGTATTGAACGTGATAAATCCGGCTATGAATTCTGCACCGACATTGTGGAGTTTCCAAAACCCGCAGACAGCCGCACATTTATGGGATTCCGTCGTAAGGATGGTCGCGCAGGAACCCGCAACTATATCGCTCTGATCAGCACGGTCAATTGTTCGGCAACGACGTCGCGGTATGTAGCGCAGGAGTTGGCAAAATCCGACCTCAGCCGATACGGGAACATTGATGGCGTCATTCCGATCGTCCATAAAAGCGGCTGCGCATTTGCTTACAACGGCGATGATCATCTGCTGTTGAATCGCACGCTGGCTGGATTTGCGCGGCATCCGAACATTGCCGCATGCCTGGTGCTTGGCCTTGGATGTGAAACCGCTCAGGCCGGACATTTGCAGGAATCGCAGGGACTGGTGCAGCTCGGTGGAGCAAAGCGGCGTGAGCCGGATGATTCCCTGCCAATGATACTCAATATTCAGGAGGTTGGCGGAGTCCGCAAGACGGTGGATAAGGCCGTCGGCGTGATGCGTGAGTTGATGGTGCATGCAGATGCAGCACGACGCGAACCGATTCCACTTTCCGAGCTGACTTTAGGCCTGCAGTGTGGCGGCAGTGATGGCGTCAGCGGCATCACTGCGAATCCGGCGCTGGGTTATGCCAGTGATCTGCTGGTCGCTCATGGCGCTGGATCTGTGCTTGCGGAAACGCCTGAAGTCTATGGAGCCGAACAGTTGCTCACCCGCCGCTCAGTCAGTCGTGCGGTGGCAGATCGGCTGCTGGACCGGATTCGCTGGTGGGAGGACTATGCGAAAAAGAACAATGCCTCGATTGATAACAATCCATCGTACGGAAACAAACAGGGTGGCCTCACGACGATCATCGAAAAATCGCTGGGGGCAGTTGCCAAAGGCGGCACCGCGCCGCTGCGAGCTGTCTACCAATTCGCCGAACCGATCACAGAACGCGGGTTTACCTTTATGGATACGCCAGGCTATGACCCAATTTCAGTGACCGGCCTTGTCGCCGGCGGCTGTCAGGTGGTGGTCTTCACCACAGGACGCGGAAGTTGCTTTGGATGCAAACCAGCACCTACGATCAAAGTTGCCACCAATTCGCCGATCTACCATCACATGCGTGACGACATGGATCTGAACGCAGGATCAATTCTGGAAGGCGCGAGTGTAGAATCCGTTGGAGAAGAAATCTTTGAAAAAATAATCGCCACCGCCAGCGGCGAAAAGACACTCAGCGAACAGCAGGGCATCGGCGACGAAGAGTTCTGCCCATGGATGCCGGGACCGATCTTTTAACGTCCTGAAATTTGAGCGAAATGGCGACAGGCTGCAGAAGTCGCACTATTTCGATGTCTTCCCACCTCGTACCGCGAACGACACGTTCTCGAACTTCAGTTTCTGACACAGGTCGTAGATCAGAATAAACTGCTGGACTTCAACATCGTCGTTCACGTTCAGAATGATGCGAGTAGAAGGGTCAGCGGTGCCGAGGAGGGTGAGTCGCTGTGAGAGGATGTTGATACCCGGAAGCGGTTCTTCGTCCAGAAAGACGGCAATCGGATTGTTCCCCGCGACTGACGGTTCAATGCGAATCTGAACTGGCGGGTGTTCCCATGTTTCGGGTTCCGCTGAGGCCGCAGCTTCCATTGACGACGAACTGTCTCCGTTCAATTCCGCAGGCAGCAATTTGTCCGCTGTGCTGCCAACTGATGCACAAATAAAGAAGACAAGCAGCAGAAAGACGACGTCGATCATCGGCGTCATTGTGTCGCCGTCAAACGAGTCGAATCGCCTCGGTCGGGATGGAAGTTTCATCAATGCCTGAACTTTTTGACGTGCCAATCATTCCTGTGGTAAAGTCACGGCAAAACGAATGCTGCGGATACTGTGTGCGGCACAGTGTTCGATCAATGTCCGGATGGAGCCGAATTGAGCATTACGGTCGGAACGAATTCGAACTTCAGGCTGCTTTCCGTCGGCAGGTTTAGCCTCATTTAGGTCTTCAATTCGCCTGAATATTTGTTTCTCAGTCATCTGGATGCCGCCGACCGACAAATGACCGTCAGGTTCGATCGTGATCGTCAGCCGATGCGGCGACGAAATATCGTCCGTTTGGCCTTTGGACGCAACTGGCAGATTCACTTCTCTCGATTGTTCGCTGCGAATAAAGTAGCTGGCGACCAGAAAGAAAATGATCAGCAAAAAAACCACGTCGATCATCGGTGTGATATTAAATCGTAGCGGTGTTCGTTGGAGTGAAGAAACAGGAAGTCGCATCGAAGCAAACTTTTTGAGCGGCCAAGGGCGGAATCTTGCTGTAAACCTGACGACTTTTCTCGAACGCTGCCAGCCTTGAACGCCCCCTCAGCCGGCCCGTCGGCCACCTTCTCCCCCGATCTCGGGGGAGAAGGGACTGGTTTAATTCAGGGTCATCGATTTCAGAAATGGAAACTGGTCCGGATTCTGGATTCCGTCGGCGGAAATGCCTTCGGCATACCAAGCGGGATTATCCTGAAACAGCCGTCGGTTGGATTGTGATGTAAAGAAGAACAGGCGTCCTTTGTAGAAGGCTCCCAGTTCGATCGCACCGGTTTCAGCACGGCGTTCGCGCTGAAGTTCCACCGGGTCGCAGCCGTGAAGGCCGGGAATGAACTGATCAGCACTGGCGAAGAACAGTTCTCGTTCCTCAGCCGACTGGAAGAAATAGTCCACTCCGTCGTAAGAGCCGACAAATTCTTCGCTGCCCTTCAACCATTTTTTGTCACGCATCATCGCGACCGGACAAAATCCACCAAGCCCGACAACCTTGCCATCGCGCATGACGAGGAGGCATCGACGCAGGCTTTCGTCCAGCTCCTGAGTTGGTTTCACGTCCTGATCGGTTCCGTTGCTGGCACCAGACTTATCCAGGCGAGCGGTGTATTCTGCGAGTGTGGCACTGCCTGCGTACCTCGCGAGTTCCTGGCCATCGGATCCGATGATGACTTCTGTCGGCAGTGACGAAATACCATACTTCGCGATCAGCTCCGGGTCGCGATCCGCGTCAATGCGCACGCCGATCACAGTGTTGCCCAGATGCTTGACCACGTCCTGTTGACTTAGTACGGCAGAATCCATTTGCCGACACGCTCCGCACCACACGGCTTCAAAGTGAAGCACAATCGGTACGTTCTTTTCTATCGATAGTTTTTTTGCCTCTTCAAATGAATCCAGCCATTTTCCGGATGAGGCATCCATTGCATCGGCCACAGTCTGTGATAGTTCAGAATTATTCGGGTCAGCAGAATTCGGGTCCATCGCAGCAAGCGATAACGAAACAGAAAACAGTACCATCGCACTCACGGAAATCATCCGCAGCATCCTTTCAGAACAGAGAAAGATCGCGGCACTTTCATCCGGAAAGACTCCGCGATTTTTATGGGATAAAATCGATCCCCCGCTGGTATCGCGGCGACATCCTGTCGCAGCGTCCAGTGTTGGCAAGCGGGGACCTGCTTCGATCGCCGCATGACTGTGTTTCTGTGGACTACACAGCTACTTCAGAATCCCGGATTTAGTGAGATACGCGATGACTTCCTTCGCGAGTTCCTCAATGCCCTTATTGTCAGAATCTAGGGTAAGCTCTGCTTTTTCCGGTGCTTCATAAGGAGCGCTGATACCGGTGAAATTCTTGATTTCGCCGGCTCGTGCCTTCTTGTAAAGTCCCTTGGGGTCACGAGATTCGCACGTCTCAAGACTGGCTTCGACCATGATCTCGATGAATTCTCCCTGCGGCATCAGTCCTCGAACCAAATCGCGGTCGGCCTTGTAAGGAGAAATGAATGCGGTGGAAACGATCGTCGCTGCGTCGGCGAACAACTTTGCAACTTCACCAATTCGGCGGATATTTTCTGTCCGGTCTTCGGGTGAAAAACCAAGATTCTTGTTCAGCCCCATGCGGATGTTGTCGCCATCCAGCACAAAGGAATGCACACCTCGCTCGTGCAGGATCTGATCCACTGCGTTCGCGATCGTGCTTTTGCCACAACCGCTCAGACCGGTGAACCATAGCACCGCTCCACGGTGTCCGTTCAGCTTCTGGCGGTCTTCGCGAGTGATGTTGTGAGCATGCCATGTAACGTTTGTCGCCTTCTGTTCAGCCATCCTTCGTATGTCTCCAGAAAATTTCAATTCAGAATTGGATAAATCCGGCCAGCGATTCCAGACTGCCTGCCGCAGTCCGGGCGAACCCGACCATCGGGCTTTCAATTGATTCAGCAACTTGCCGATCACAAACTGGTGATCCCAACCGTTCGCCCGCTGCTCAGTCAATAAAACAGGTCAGTTATTCACTTGACTCTGCCGGTCACCTGAACTGCGAGGCTGGGGATCATAGGGAAGCCCAATCGGCTCGCAAATCAATCGGGCACACCCTAGGGGAGTCTGTTTGCGAATTCTCAACACTCGCAGAGAACGCCGTGAATGTGGGTTGACGGCTATTTCTGGGTTACTTGCGAAATTTGCATGTTTCTCGAATGCCGGGCTTTTTTGGAAACGCCTGCATTTCAGCGAGGACGCACTTATTATGCGGCAGCGACTGGATTTACTGTAATGATCGAGACCACGAAATGGCATCTGAATCTGATCCTTCGACCTTAGAGTCCACTACTGCATCCTCGGGATTTCGCCACGAAGAGCTGCCGCCCGTGACGCCACCTTCGGCAGGATTCATTGTACAGTTGTTCCTAATTCCGGCGATGATCGTGCTGGCCGTGGTCGCTGTCTGGGCGCTGTTCGGGAAGCTGGCAGACTCAGACAATGACTGGAAACAACTTGCCACGGAACTCGGCAGCAGCAACGAACACCGCCGCTGGCGCGCTGCGATGGGGTTGGCTCAATTGCTGCGTAATGAAGAAATCTCGCCTACAAAGGATCCTGAGCCGCTGGCGAAAAACCCCGTTGTGGTGGATTCGCTCACAAAACTGCTCAGTGAATCACTAGCTTCAACCACGACAACGGACGAAGACATCACGCATCAGGAATTTCTCGCCCGAACCCTAGGAGCCCTCGACGCAGATGAGAAGACGCTGCCGGTGCTGGCTGAGGGCGTGAAAGATTCTCACAATATTGAAGTCCGCAAGAGTTCGCTTATGTCAATCGCGGCGATTGCCGGTCGCCATTTCGACGATGCGACGGGATACTCTGCGGCCGTCGCTGCGGGTTCAATTGCTCCACCGCTGTCCGACCGCAAGTTGCCACTGATCGCCTCGACAATTTCCGACGCCGCTGTACTCGAACAACTTCGGCGTTCGGCTCAGGATCCGGAGCCGGTTGTGCGGCATCTTTCTGGATATGCGTTAGCGAACGTCAGCGGGCCCGATTCCCTGGAACAGCTTCGTGTGATGCTGACAGACGGCAATCGCCTGGCGCAGGCCAATGCCGCGATCGGTCTGGCTCGCAATGGTTCCACAGATGGTGTCCCGGCATTGATTCAACTTCTGACAACTTCGCTTAAGCCGTTTGAGTATCAACCTGATTCAGCCGTGAAAGAAGAATCGACGCCCGAAACAATTCGACAGGCGGAAGCGCGGCATCAGATTGAAGAATCGCAAGTCGCCCGCAATTGCCTCAAAGCTACAGCCGACCTCTGGCCGCAGATCGATGCGGAGAATCGCGTCACGCTGGTCGCCGTGATCAGCCAGATAGAGCAAAAATTCTTCGCTTCAGACGTGCAACTGCAAGCTGGCGATATGCTGAAGACGATTGGCCGGCCGTGATAAGTTACTGGCTATGGGTCAGTTTGCTGATTTCGTTGAATACGGTCGCGTTGTTGAGCAACCTTTTCCTGCTGCCCGGCAACTGGTTCATGACGGGGCTGCTTTGCGTCTTTCTGATTGCATCCGATTTTGGACATGGCCCGACATGGATGGTCGTCATCATCTGCGCGGGACTTGCCGGACTGGGCGAGGTTCTGGAACTCGTAATGGGTTCTGCCAAAGCCGCTAAAAAAGGTGCCAGTCGCCGTGCGCTGGCGATTTCGATGGCATTGTCGTTCGTCTGCAGCATTGCAGGAACATTCGTCGTGCCGATTCCCGTCGTGGGCAGTGTGATCGGTGCCATTCTGGGAGCGGCCATCGGTGCGTTTGTCGGAGCCTGGCTGGGGGAAGCCTGGAAAGGTACCGACCACACCTTTCGCACAGAAATCGGCACTGCTGCCATGAATGGTCGCTTACTCGGAATGCTGGCCAAAGGCGTCGTCGGTGTCGCGATTTTCGTCGTGCAACTCGTGAGCTTCTGGCTGTAGCTTCGCCTGCTTCTCTGAAGCATGTTGTCGTTGAGTGAGCGTGAGTGGCTCCCGCTGCGTCGCTTGATGCGTTACAATCAGTCGAATCAGGCGGCGGCGGGCAAATTGGTCTTACCCACAAGAACCCGACGCGCCAGCGAGGAAACAGAAGTCCGTGCCTCGCGCGTCGGGTTGGTATATTGTTGTTCCGCTGCTGCCTTAGAATCTTGACATGTGTCAGCTGATGCGTTTTTGTGTTTACGCGGCGCCGCGTATAACATGCGGAAGGAGGCATGATGAAGGGGCCGGCCTTACATTACGATCTGCGAGTCCTGCGGGTCTTTTGCTGTGATGCGTGCGGACGTCGGGTACAGACGCCTGGACATGTGACGTCGCATACTTGTCTGTGCAGCGATCCGCCGAAGTTTATGCGACCGCTGGATCGGCCTCGGACGGTGTCACCCGACGTCAGCAGCTTTATCAGTCCTGCTGACCCAGCGGACTTGGTTGAAGATGTCGAGATCGAAGAAACACCTTACGTGCTGCACGTTCCGGTGAAGCCACCACCACCGGCGAGATTCGCCAATCGTCGCAAACTATACGACGACTCTGCTGCCGAAGATCAACCGGAATTTGGCGAAGGTATCGTTCCAGACGCATCCAGCGAAGCGAATTCCCGTGTCGAACTAACCAACGAAGTTCCGCAGAATACCGGCAACGACAGTACAGTCGAGCCATCCGAGACCGTCGCTGGGGATACGGGGCGTCCTCGCAGGCGACGCCGTGGTCGTGGTGGCTCGAAGGACGGAGATAGACCGCCGGGCAGCGCGGCGGTAACTCATGGAGGTCGGCTTGGTGGAGTCCAGCAGAACGCCGCGAAAACCACTGGTTCTGAATCCTTGATCCCGAATCCTGAATCCTCGTCCAACAGAGCCCGGCACAGTGCCGCCAAGACCACCGGCGAAGCGAAGGTCAATGCGACGGCAAACGCAGACGAATCGAGCGAAGCCTCGGAGGGTGATGACGATTCCGCAACGACCGGCGATTCTTTGCCTGAACAATTATCGCCTGAACAAGGCGAAGAGCGTCGTCGTCGGTCACGTCGGCGCGGACGACGTCGGGGGCCTCGACCGGAAAGCGGCGGTGTGTGACCAGCAGCGAACCATGTGACGAAACGTCGTCGGAGACACAATGTGCGGTAACACTCTCTTCAGCAGGCAGCTCCACCCACAAACCCCAATTCTCGGACGGACTCCTTGGCTGCGACCAGCAATAATGCCAAGTTGTTAATTCGCTAAAATAGGCGATTTGCACAGGAGCAGTCTTTCCCAAGAGCGTAATTCAGGCAGTCTTGGAGGAATCAGTGTCCCCGGTTCGCTGGAATCGGCGGGGCTGATTGTGAATTTTTGTTGACATTCGGCACCGCAGACTCAAGAATCTGCCTCCGAATGGAATCGGAATAACTTGCTGCGGAATTTGGTCTTTGGGCTCCTCACCTTTCTGTCAAAAGAGCTGATTGCCGCGACAGACTGATGTGAGCAAATCCAGATCCAGCAGGCACTCTCTAGGGAAGGAGATCACTGAATGATGAACCGTTTTATGCAACCGGTCTGGCCCCCTCTGGAGCTTCTGAATGACGTCTTATTATGTGGAAATGGAATCGGGACTCGAATCTCTTTCAGAAATTGAGGGATATGAATTCCTCAGCGACCTGGACGCTGGATTTGAAGAAGAATTGCGATCGCTTGGCGTAGACCCAGCTGCCCCGACGGCCGCCAAGCCCGGTTCAGAAGAAAAAGTGATGATGCTCGCGGCTCGTTATGCCGCCGGGCTGCCCCTGTGGCATTCAGATGACTGCTACGATCACGGTCCTGGCAGCGTCGGAAACCTGATCGTCGATGACGAATTGGCCGAAGAGAGCGTCGAAGTTTTCGACGTAGCCTGATCAGGATTTTGCAATTCTGAGCAACGAGAAACGCCGCAGCATCATTCGCTGCGGCGTTTTTTTGTCGGGGCCCCGTTTGCTGTCACCCACCCCGTGTCAGGCGACCGTTGTTGCCTGGAAGGACCATATAATGTCCTAAACTAGGTCCTTCAGACCGCAGAACCGGTCATTGGGGCCCAATCAAGGCTTGGGCAATTACCCGAAGCCGGTCCTGAACTGCCGTCCTTGCCGCTCTTACTGAGCCAGGCTTGGCTGTCGAGATATCGCAACAGCTGTTGATTCGTTTGTCCCGAAACGATCCCAGTCGCAATGGCTGGATGCCGGAGGTTTATTGTGAAGATTTCCCTTGATTCCATCCTTGCGTCCGATCGTCTGCCAAGCCTTCCGGAAGTTGCCGCCCGAATTGTAGAAATCGCCCGCAATCCGGAACCGGACTTCGATAGGATGATCGAAGCCATTCGCACCGATCCAGCGATCGCCGGACGTATCCTGAAGACGGCAAACTCCGCCCTGCTCGGAATGCGCACCCGAGCTTCATCGATTGAAATGGCGGTACCGCGACTGGGTTCGACAATGGTGCGGACACTGGTCCTCAGCTTCTGTCTGGCAGAATACCAGAACAAAAATTCGCTGAATCTGCGACCCTGGTATCAGCAAATCTGGCGTGAATCTCTCGTGCAGGCAGCCACCGCTGAGATGCTGGCCGAACGTCAGCCACAGCGGATCGATCCCGCCAACTGGTTCCTGGCGGGACTGGTTCAGGACATCGGTCGCCTGGCATTGCTGCACGCATGCCGCGACGAGTATGTTGAAAACGTACTGGAAGTCGATGACGATCGTTCGCAGCGCCAGCGTGAAAAAGAATGGCTGGGCTTTACACATGTCGAGGTCGGTCTTGGACTGTGTCGTCGCTGGAATCTGGACCCGGAAATCATCGACGCTATCGCCGTGCATCATGCGTCCGCTCATGGCATCGTACCGCTGAAATTCGTCTCCAGCGTTTCTTTGCCGGCAGCACTGATCACCGCCTCGCTTGTGGCGGAGTATCTTGAAGAAGTCAGCCATAATCTGAACTGCAGCCGGGAACAGATCGAACGTCTGCTGATGCAGGTGTATGGGATGCGACCAAACGATATTTTTCGAATGCTGGGCGATGTTGATCAGCGTGTCAGTGAATTGAGTGCCGCGTTCGGAATCGACGTGGGTCACGCGCCGGAACTGGGAATCATTCTGACGGAAGCTCAACGACTGCTGGCGGAGATTGCTGTCGCCAGTCAACTGCGACTTGTCAATGCACATGCGTCAGTCGGGCGTGCCGAACGCATCCGTATGGCTGCTGAGGAACAGATCGAATCGCTGCAACACACGGTCTGGCGTGATCATCTGACCGGAGCATTCAATCGCGCGTGGCTGGGCCCTGCTCTCAATGCCACGATTCAGCAGGCTCATGAACACAGCGTTCCGCTCGGACTGATGTTTGCCGATATTGATCAATTCAAATCAATCAACGACGCGCAGGGCCATTCTGCAGGAGACCTTTTGCTTCAGAAAGTGGCGGGCATTCTCAGAGAGTGTGTTCGTCTGACGGATTCCGTGGTGCGGTATGGCGGAGATGAATTTGTAATCTTGCTCAAAGACGTGAACGTTGACATGCTGACGCTGATTGCCGACAAAATTCTTGGTCGTATCCGCACCGAACTGTCCTCGACGGAACCCGTCCAAACTATCACCTGCAGCCTTGGTGCCGTGCTCTACGTGCCACAGGAATCCGCTGCCGTTCGGTGTGAAGCCCTGATTAAAGAAGCTGACCTCGCTATGTACGAAGCCAAACGTCGCGGCGGCGACCGTGTGTACGTGGCGACCTGTGAAGCTGGCAAATGGGAGTTGGCAGCGGCAGGTGGTTAGTCCGCGCGGGCGTCAGGTTAGGACCATTCGGACCGGTTCCACGAACGTGGAACGTGGTAAGTTGGCAGACGGTCCAACTCATCGACTACACCGGCGTTATCTAGGCTAGGTCGTTGCAGGATTCTTCGATCAAAAAAACATTCGCAGAAGCCGAAGAGGCGATCCAATAGAGATTGGCGAACAGGACTTCCGGAACAGGCCGTTTTCGAAAGGCATTGCATTCGGCCACTCGAAATGCGAGAGTTCCGACTTCCTTTGACGGCATGGCACCCGATCTCAGACTCTATTGGAGATTTATAGAATGATTGTTGACAGACTCGATAACGCAGCCCTCTACTTCGGACTCGGCGAACGCATCACAACGGCGCTTCGCTATCTGACAGACAATGACTGTACGACGTTGCCGGTTGGCAAAATTCCCATTCGGGGCGAACAGATTTTTGTGCTCGTGCAGGACAACACAACCAAACCTCGTGATCAGGGAGTCTGGGAAGCGCACCGCAGGTACATTGATGTGCAGTTTGTTGCTGCTGGTATTGAGGAGATGGGTTATGCGAACATCGGGACGCTGACCGTCAGGACTCCGTACGATGAGAAAGCCGATTACGCACTGTTCGATGGCACTGGCAGCTTCGTGACAGTCCCTGCCGGGAGCTTTACGATTTTCTTTCCCGAAGACGGCCATATTCCCGGCTCCGCAGTGGATGGAGCCCCGACCGCTGTTCGAAAGGTGGTCGTGAAAGTCGCCGTGTAAGCTGGACGTCACCACATATACTCACTCCATGTGGTCATGACTAAGAAAATTGGCGAGCGGCATGCGTCAGCTTGCCGGTACAAAAACGAGGTACCGAAGGGCTCACGCCGCTCCGCTCGCCAGACTCATTTCTAACCTCGCGAAGTATAGTCCCCCTCTCCCCAGCCCCGGGGCACGAACCAGCAGACGCCCTTAAAAACTCGTGAAGAACGCCTACATGAATTCTCGATTCAAACGGCTGCTATATTTGATCTGCGGACTGACCGACTTCTCTGCCTTCATTGTGATCTTTGCGGTGTCTCGTGGCCTAGCCGAGGGGATGGCTGCGTCGTGGTATCTCGGAGTTGTCGGGGCCGGCCTCTCGTTCAGCGCAGGAGTCGGCAGTATCCTTGGTGGCTGGCTGTCGCACCGTTTTGATGGCCGAATCGTGTTTGTTTCCGGGGCGATGATGATCAGCGCAAGCATTGCTGCGTGCATGCTGGGCGATCCGACACAAATCCGGTTCCTGCCAGGTTATTGGCTGCTGGGGACTGGGCTGGGGTTTCTTTATCCACCGTTGATGGGCTGGCTGAATCAGGGTGTCGATGCGCATGCCAACCGCCACGGAGTCAGCCGTACGCTGATCCTGTTCTGCGTGGCCTGGAATATTGGCATGATGTGCGGCCAGCTGACAGCCGGAACGTTGTTTTCATTTGGCGTGACCTGGACTTATGGGGCGTCGTTTGCCGTTTCGATCATTAATCTGGTTTTAGTGTTCTCTGCTGTTCGTCGAGTCGTCCCGCTTTCTGTCATGTCCGCCGAAAGGACGCCAGAGGAACACGAAGCAGTAGAACTGGCGGTTGCTTTCAAGCGGTTAAGCTGGATCGCCAATCTGGGAGGAATGTTTGGCGGCAGCATGGTCATTCACCTGCTGCCGGATCTGGCCGTGGCCATTGGCGTGCCGGCAAAAAATCATGGGATGCTGTTGGCGAGCTGGCGCGCGGTGATCATTGCGACGTATCTGATCATGCACTACATCAAATTCTGGCATTATCGGCTCAGTACGTCGCTGGCCTCCCAGACTCTGGCCGCCATCGGACTGGTCGTGATCGCGCAGGCGGAATCTGCGGGCATGCTCCTGCTCGGACTGACTCTGCTGGGACAACTCGTTGGTTACAATTATTTCTCCGGTTTGTTTTACAGCACTGCCGGCAGTTCACACGAACGACGCGCGTTGGCAGCCGGAATCCATGAGGCCACGCTGGCGACTGGAATGGCGGTCGGCACGATTGTTGGTGGTGTACTCGGTTCTTTGTTCGATCCACACATGCCATACCTGCTGGCAGCGGTAGTCCTGATGCTGATGGTCGCGATCCAGTCGCTCGCCTGGATGCGCTGGGTGCCGCCGCTCCACATGAAGAGACCGGCAAGCACTATCGAATCTCGACCTCTGGTTTGCGAATCCGATTCCACCGTACCATGATGGACGGTCACAACAAACAGCCAAATAAGTGAACTTCATGTCTTTCCTGCTTTGTCGTTTCGGGCTCGTCGTATGTACTCTGTTTTTGATCAGAACATGCCTGCTGGCCGATGATGCAGCGGTTGATCCTAGCCGCTTTGAAATCACGGAACTTGCCGCTGGTCTGATTCAACCAATGGAACTGTCTGTCGCTCCCGATGGAACGGTGTTCTTTATCGAGTTGAACGGAAAGCTGAGGGCCTTCAACCCGATTATGCGTCAGGTTGTTCCGGTCGGTGAAATCAAGATCACGACCGAACAGGAAAATGGACTCATCGGCCTGGCACTGGATCCGAATTTTTCCGACACGCACTGGATCTATCTTCAGTATTCTCCGCCGGATTTTCCCGGCCAGCATATCAGCCGATTTACGCTCACCGACGGTATGCTCGACCCCGCTTCGGAAACAATCCTGCTGAAGTATGAAGAACAGCGTAAAGAATGCTGTCATCATGCGGGTTCATTGCACTTCGGACCGCGCGGCGAACTGTTTATCGCGTCTGGCGACAATACGCATCCGCATGGAGACTCTCAGGGCTACGCACCGCTTGATGAACGCCTCGACAAAGCCCCTTGGGATGCCCAGAAGTCGGCTGCTAACACTCATAGTTACAACGGAAAAATTCTGCGAATTCGCCCGACGGCGGATGGCAGTTACGAGATCCCTGAGGGCAATCTCTTTCCACGCGATGGTTCCAAAGGTCGGCCCGAGATTTATGCGATGGGATGCCGCAACCCATGGCGAATGACGGTCGATCAGAAAACGGGATTTGTGTACTGGGGCGAAGTCGGCCCCGATGCCGGAGCAGATGGCCCGCGCGGCCCGCGCGGTTACGACGAGATCAATCAGGCTCGTTCCGCAGGCAACTTTGGCTGGCCCTATTTTATTGCCAACAATCGTCCGTACGCCGACGTCGATTTTGCAACGGGCGAAGTTGGTTCCACCTTCGATCTGAAAGCTCCGATCAATGAATCACCAAACAATACCGGCGAAAAAACTCTGCCGCTGCCCACATCCGCGTTCCTCTATTATCCTTACGGTGAGTCGGCTGAATTCCCTGAACTTGGCACCGGTGGTCGCACAGCCTGTGCGGGTCCGGTGTACCACTTTTCTGATGCCTCGAATTCCAGCGTCCGGTTTCCGGCAGAATTTGATCGCTCATTGTTTATATACGAATGGACGCGGAACTGGATTAAGGTCGTCCATCTGGATGAGAACAACGACGTGAGCCGGATTGAACCGTTTATGCCGCATCAGAAATTTATCCGGCCAATCGACATGACCTTCGGCCCGGATGGCGCTTTGTATGTCATGGAATACGGCGAAACATGGGGAGTCAATTCCGATGCACGACTGCTTCGCATCGACTATGTTCGGGGCAACCGAACTCCAGTGGTGGTCGCGTCTGTTGAAAACAATATCGGCAGGGAACCGCTCACGCTTTCTGTGTCCAGCGCGGGAACATTTGATAAAGATGTCGGTGACCAGCTGAAGTACGAGTGGCGCCTCATCAACACCGCCGCTCAGCAGGCGGCTCCGAAAGTTGTTTCGAATGAACCATACGCTGAAATCACCATTGATTTACCTGGAATCTACAATATTGAACTGGTCGTCACGGATTCTCATGGTGCCACCCGAGCCGCCGCTGTGCCAGCCGTTGTCGGTAACGAACGCCCTGAAATTCGCTTTACGAAGCCAGTTACTGGAGATTTCTTTGATGCTCAGCAGCCAATTCGCTACGAACTGTTTGTGAAGGATGCTGAGGATGGCACGAACGACGACTATGAAATGGACGAGAACAACGTCCCTGCGATCGATCCGGATTCGCCAGGTCGCGTGAGTGTCAACGTGGTCTTTACAAATGGACCACTGCCGCCGACAAATGCGACTGCCACCGCAAAAGATGATGGGCCGATCGGATTGCGACGCATGAAGTCCAGTGATTGTTTTAACTGTCACGCAGTCGATCAAAAACGTGTGGGTCCGGCGTTGCTGGACGTGGCCAACAAGTACCGCGGCAAAGAAGGTGCGCTGGAAGCGTCGATCGAACGAGTCATGAAGGGCTCCACCGGTGCATGGGGCAAGATTCCTATGATTCCTCATTCTCATCACACAGCAGATGAAGTTCGCGATATGGTTCGCTGGATCTATAGCCTAGAACCGTCCGGTCTGGTTCGTGTGTTTGGCGGTTTTGTGGCGGAGATCCCAGTCGATCCAAAAGAAGAATCGCTGGCCGGTTATTATCGTCTGGAAGCCACGTATACCGACCGAGGCGCGGGATCAATTCCGCCATTATCAGCCTCAGCCACGCTGCTGCTGAGACAGCGGCTCGTGGAAGCGGAATCAGCGGACGAGATCAGTGGACCTCAGATACTTGGGTCCGCAAACGCAAGTGGCGGAAAATTCATTGGAGCCATCAACCATGGCCATCTGCTGCGATTCCGTGACGTCGCCATGGGCGAGATCGGAAGCGTTACGCTTCGAGTTGCCTCGGCCGGAGCAGGCGGACAGATTGAAGTACGTTTGGATGAGCCCAACGGTGAATTACTCGCCACCACCGAGATCGATGTCAACGGCCAATGGGAACAGTTCTACGACCGCCACGTCGATCTGCCGAAGACCACCGGTTGCCACGATGTCATCATTCGCTTCGTACATCCTCAACAAGCTGGCGGTCTAATGAATCTGGATTCGATTCATTTTCAACGTTAGAACTTATCTTTTGCCGAACAATAGTTCACTCTCTTCAACTACCCATTGGACATCCTCAAATGAGATTTAACACCAATTTTTTCTTGAGTGACGCATGATGAGAGTTGCAATCAATGGCTTGCACCTGATACCGGGCCGACTCGGTGGCTTGGAAACCTATCTTCACAAATTGCTTCGAGACTAGGCTTCCGCCAAACGCCCCGAGCACGAGCTGGTGATTTACAGCTCTAGGAAGTATGCATCTGCGTTCGATGCCTACCGCGACTCCTTTCAGGTCATACCGCTCGATGTGAATGTAGATCAGGCAGTTGCGCGTATTTGGTTTGAACAAACGCGCCTTTCCAAATTCGCGCAAAGAGATCGTATCGATATTCTTCATTCATCTGGCTACACAGCCCCGTCGATGAAAGTTTGCCGTACTGTTATGACGGTGCATGACCTGTGCTATCTTGAGATCCCGGATCGCTTCAGAGGTTGAATTTTTCCGTAAGCTCGAGACTCCACTGTTTTCGAAGACTGGCTGGACAAACGACGCCGACGTTCGGCCCACATTTGACAAAGAACCAGTCCGGCTTCAATTGTCTTTCCAAGCCCCACTTCATCAGCCAGAACGACCCGGACGACAGCGGGTTACGCAAAGCAAACAGCGATGCGTCCACTTGATGCGGATTTGAGCTTCACACATGAGTTGAATAATGCAGTGCCAACTCCGCTCCCGCGATAATGGCGAGTAAGCTCATGGGCGAAATAGCGGGCATGATACGGTGTTGTCATGAGAATGGATGGCCGATATTTTGGGGGAATCGAAACGACGTGTCACTGGAGTCTGGATGTCACTTACGGAGAACACGGATTGAGAACTCGCCAACGGACGATCGCTCAGAATCTTGCCTGGCTCCGACGCTTCACTTTGTCTCTGCTGAAACAACATCCCGGCAAGGACTGGCCTCGCCATGAAACGACGAATCTGTGGCTGGAATGATGACTTCCTGATGCAAGTCCTTGGTATCAAAGCTATTTAGTGTGCGCTGGCCTTGAGTTTACAATGGGCTCGACGGCTGCGGAAATCGAGGCGGCGCTCGCGGCCTTCGCGGCAACTGAGGCCTCCAATCAGGACAAGCACATGCAGGATCACATCGAAAGTGAAGCTCCAGAGCACAAAGTGATTCTCACGAAACCGATGTATTTGGGAGTCCATGAAATCACGCAAGCCCAATACTAGTTGTTTTCGCGTCGTGCTGGCGGTCGATGCCGTTAAGCATGTCAGATCTGGCTCGCCTGCCGGAATTTCCCCGGCATCCTGAGATGAAGAATGCAGACTCTCCCCGGCATACAAGTGATTGCTCACAGCTCTATCCTTTATCTTGGTTAGTTCGACCGTCCCGGATTCGCGACCAAGAGAGGGAAATCGCGTCGAGGAAATTGTCTGTCTTTTTCAACCAATTAGTAGAAATGTGATAACACGACCTATTTATCCTAAATAAAGTGATTGCACAGCTTTACCATCTTGTCGCTGTCGCAGCGGCGACGCTGCTGAGTCTGGTTCCCTCAATGGGGCCTTAAGAAACAAGCTGAAATCCACAATTTGAAATGGTCGCTGCAGGGCATCGGTGGCCTGTTTGATATTTTCTGAAAATCCATTCGTAAGAAAGACTTCCATGAATCTATTTCTCTCGGGACTTCGCAGTGTCGCAGGCCTTTCCACTCCACAACGCAGGTCAAAGGTGTTGCGATCGCGGACGGCCAGAACCGGAGGTGAGTTCTTGGAGCCGCGTATCGTGCTTTCAGCGGTTGTCGGCAACGTGTATGACGATGCGGATGCGAGCGGCGACAAAACTGGCGGTGACAATGAGTTGGGAGGCTGGACTGTATTTCTTGATCTGGACAACAGTGGGACCTTAAACAACAAACCGGATGGAACTCCAGAGCCCTCCGTCGAGACAGACCCGATCACCGGCGAGTATACGTTTAATGCGGTGTCACCTGGACTTTATCGTGTGTCCGAGATAGTGCAGGCTGGCTGGACTCCAACTGCACCGGCGTCGCAGTATGTCACGGTGGCTGACAGCGATAGCAAAGCCGACTTCTTCAACTTTGCGGGCGGTGACATCGTGGGCACCGTTTGGAATGATATCAACCAAGATAGAATTCGGGATGTGGATCCGGGAACGGGTGCGTTTACTGACCCGGGACTGGCGGGCTGGACCGTGTTTCTGGACCTGAACCCTCACGGCGGTGGTGGCACCAACGGGATCATTGATCTTGGTGAGCCTGTGACGGTGACCGATGAGTTCGGACAATATTCGTTTTCTGACCTGCCGGCTGGTAGCTACGAAGTGACAGAGATCCTGCCGGACGGCTGGGTCACAGACGTCGATACAAAACAGACGGTCGAAGTTGTTGCCTTGGGAACTGCGACGCAGGACTTTATCAACTTTTCGCTGTCAAATGGCTCCATCCGCGGAACAGTTTGGAACGACATGAATGTGGACGGGATTCGCCAGATCGATCCGTCCACAGGTGCCTTCACGGAACCGGGGCTGGCGGACTGGACGATCTTTCTGGATGTAACAAACTTCGGGATATTGGATCCCGGAGAGATTTTCACGTTGACGGATGCCGATGGAAACTACGGCTTCGTCAGTCTTCCCGAAGGTTCTTATGAAGTCACAGAAGTCCTGCCACCAGGCTGGAATGTGGCGCCGACGCCTGCGGATGTTCCGTGGGAGTATGGCACCAGACAGACGGTTGAAGTTTTTGCTGGAGAAAACTCGACGGCTCTGGACTTTGCCAACTTCACAATCCTGAATGGTTCGATTCGAGGCACGGTGTGGAACGATCTCAATCGAGATGGCGTGCGTAACACAAGCCTGTCCGGAGCCTTTACCGACCCGGGACTTGCGGTCTGGACAGTTTACCTGGACCTGAATCGCAACAGCGTCTTTGACGCCGCTGAGCCCACTGCACTCACAGACGTGGACGGCAGCTATGTCTTTGCTGACCTCCAGGTCGGCGACTATGACGTCATCGAGATTCTGCCGTCTGGCTGGGAAACGGCACCCACATTCGGTGACAACCAGACCGTCACGGTGTTCTCCGGAGCGGAGTCGCTCGCAAGCGATTTCGCCAACTTCGAGTTGGCATCGGCAGTGGTTGGCTCTGTCAGCGGGATTGTGTGGAACGACTTGAACGGAAACGGATTGTTTGAAGGGACCGAGCCCGGTCTGGAGGGGTGGACACTGTTTGTCGATCTCGATTCGGACGGTGTTCTGAATGGGGCGGAACCACAGGCCACAACGGGCACGGACGGCTCCTATTCAATTCTCGGCGTTGCCCCTGGAACAATCAGCATCGTCGAAGTAGTGAAATCCGGTTGGCACGTGACAGCTCCGCTTACCGAAAAACGTTCCCTGACGCTGCGGAACGGGGAAAATGCAGCTGGGATCAACTACGGAAATCAGCAGCTCAGGGATTCAGCGATTCGTGGAGTGGTGTTTGCGGATACGAACAAAGACGGTCTGCGCAGTGCCTCAGAACGCGGACTGGCCGGCATCACGGTTTATCTCGATCTGAATAACAACGACTCGCCGGATCCCTCTGAGCCTCAGATGAAGACTTCGGAGGATCTGTACTACACCCCAACCGTTGATGAAGCCGGCACCTACAGCTTCACCCACCTGGGCACAGGGACTTATACCGTTCGCCAAGTGCTTCCAGCGGTCCTGAGTTCCACGCCGCCCACTCAGTTCGAACACACTGTTTCGATCATCGCCGCAGAGGATCGTGCGGGAGTCGATTTCGCCGACGTGTATCGTCCCAACGAGATTCACGGCGTTAAGTTCAATGACGCCAACAGCGACCATGTGAAAGGTCCCGGTGAAGCTGGAATCAACGGCACAACAATCTTTATCGACCTGAACCGCAACAATTTGCTCGACGCAGGGGAACCGACCACAGTCACTCATAATGTCGATGGCATCGATGGGGTGTATGTATTCACGGGACTGACACCGGGTGCTTATGTTGTGCGCGAGGTCGCCACTCCGGGCTATGGTCAAACCTACCCGACAACGACTGGCGGCATCCTGTTGCCTGCCGGTGTCAGCAACCCCGCGCAGGGCAATGTCAGCCCCGTTATCATCGAAAAATCACTGGCCGCCGGAGAGAAGTACCGTACGACAGTCAGCCTGACGCTGCCCAATACCGGCGCACTCACGAATGCCGTGGACGTGTTTTTGCTGTTCGATGACACTGGTAGCTTTGTTAACAACAGCCCGATTATTCGCGGGGCGTTCCCCACGATTATCTCGGACCTGCAATCATCGCTGCCGGGAATCGATCTTGGATTCGGCGTCGGACGGTTTGAGGAGTATGCAAACTTCGCGTACGAATATTCCACGGGACGTCCTTTTGTGCTAAATCAGCCCATCGTGGCAGCGAGCACCGCTGGCTACATGACGGCCATCGATGCAGCCCTGAATCGAACCACACCGGGTTATGGCGGAGATGGTCCGGAAACGGATATTGAAGCTCTGTATCAGCTGGTTACAGGACTCGGTTTTGACGGGAATAACAACGGTTCTGTGATGGACAGCGGAGCGGCCGGGCTCGCTTCAACGCAGCTTTCTCCTGGGAATAGTGGCGACGTACCATCATTCGCAGCCCCAGGGACCGTTGGAGGCGCTGGTTTCCGAGCTGGTGCATTGCCTGTCATTCTGCTGGCCACAGACATTGGATTTGCCTACCAGCCAAAGGGTGAAATGTCCATTACCGGCGTTAACGGGCTTTCACTCCCTGTCAGTGCATTGACAGGAACGTCTCGTCCATCAACGCCCTTCAATGCAGGAGCCGGGCTCCAGGAAACCATCACCGGGCTGAATGCCTTGGGCGCACTGGTGATTGGGTTGGGAACAAATACGCAGACAAATATTGATCCGCGACAGGGCTTGGAAGCGATCTCAAAGCTGACGGGCGCCACGAATCAGTCGATGGTGGACATTCCAAATGGAACTCCCAATCCGATCAAGCCTAACGAGCCGCTGTACTTCCAGATCTCCTCGGGATTTGCAAACAGTGTCGCAACTGGCATTCAAAACGCCATTCAGAACGCCGTGACCAATGTGGCCGTGAACATGACGGTTCAATCTTCCGATCCCCGAGTGAAGATCACCAACTACACAGGAACGAGAACTGGCCTCATTGCAGGACAAACCGGCACTTTTGATATTGAGTTCGTCGGTGATGGGATTCCGCACCGTTTTGATCTGCAATTTGTCCGCGAGGGAACGAGCGTCGTTCTGGGTTCAATTCCGGTTGTCCTTGGCACGCCAATCCCGGGTAACGGCTATCATTTCGATGACCTTGCTGAAGGAGAGATCGAGCGTGAGGATCACTTTGGTGATACTGCATCAGTCCCGAACGTGGCTCCAAGTTTTGTCAAAGGTGCGAACCAGCTTCTTGCCGAGGATTCCGGAACACAGACCGTGACTGGCTGGGCGACAAACATTTCTCCCGGCTCGCTAGGCGAGTCCGGCCAGGTCGTTGACTTCATCGTGACTAGCGACAACCCAGGACTCTTCAGTACGTCACCGCAGATTTCACCCGACGGGACATTGACGTTCACTTCAGCGTTGAATGCTTCGGGAATTGCCGTCGTGACCGTGACTCTGCATGATGACGGTGGCACTTCGGACGGTGGCATCGACACCAGCAGCCCGCAAGAGTTCACGATTACCGTGACGCCGGTCAACGATACTCCCACGGACATCAGCCTGAGCAACAGCAGCGTTGCTGAGAATGCGGGCGCCGGTGCTTTGGTGGGGACTCTGTCCGGCACCGATCCGGATGCCGGTGACTCGTTGAGCTTCAGCTTGCCATCCGGATTGGGCGACAATTCAGCCTTCACAATTTCCGGCACGACGCTCCGTGCCAATGCGTCGTTCAACTTTGAAACGAAGTCGAGCTATTCGATTACTGTCCGAGTCACCGACACAGGGGACAAGACATTTGACAAAGTGTTCACGATTTCAGTGACAAACGTGACAGAACTCAATGGGATCGATGTGCAGAACGGACAGACTCAACGTTCATATTTGAACGCTCTGGATGTCGTGTTTGATCAATCCGGCGGACTGATGGACCTGATCAACAACGGTCGGCTGCAGCTCACCAGGTTTGATCTGAACGGGCTGAACGGATCACCACCTATGAGTCTGCCTCCTCGCACGGTCGTGGGTAATAACATTCGTTTCGACTTCGGACCTCAGGGCATCGGTGGTAACCGGAATACGAATGCCGGTGACGGTTATTACGAGCTGGGCGTCGACATGGACGGGAATGGTTCGTTCGAATCGAAAAAGTACTTCCATCGCCTGCTGGGCGACGTGAATGGTGATGGCGTTGTAAGCTCCAGCGACAAGATTCAGGTACTTTTGGCTTCGGGCAGTTCCTCGGCAGAATCTGATGTCAACGGAGACGGACTGGTCAACATCTTGGATACGTCGCTGGTCAGTCGTGCCGTGGGGAGAAAATTGAAGGGCGGGCTATTCCGTGACGATTAATCAGCGGGCTGGTTCACTGCGTCGTGTCTCACCTAGTTCGCCTGAGACGACGGATGGACTCAAAACACACAGATCCCGTTTTTTTGATTTGTGATAACCAGGGAGGGGCACTTAATTGACGTCATATCAAGTTTCGTATTCTCTTCTGTTTTTAAAGGCAGTTTCCTCATGAAGACCCGTCTTGTTCTCTTGTGTGCGATACTATTGTCCGCCGATATCGGCAGTTCGGTCGCTTCGGCCGGGATGGTGCTTTCCTTTGCTACGTCCAGCCCGGCGCCGTTGCTGGCCGGATCGTCAGGGACGATCGATGTCCTGATTGAAAGTGACGCATCTGACATGCTTGATTTCTTTCAGGTGGATGTGACACTCACGCCCGTTAGTTTTTCACCGGCTGGTGGTGTGCAGTTTGCTGCGACACAATCGGACGCACAGCTGACTGAACCGGGTTACGTATTTTTCGGGAACAGTTTGTCTGAGAAAACCTTAACATCTGTGGGGACAGTCACTGCGGGAGTCCAGTTCTCGGCATTTGACGCCACGGACGATGGATCAGGTCCGCCACCGTTGTCGGGTTCCCCAAACCCTGTGACGTTGTTGCCGAGTACTACCTATTTGCTGTTTCGGCTGGATCTGGTTGCGTTTGCTGCCGGGACCTATGAAATTGATGTGGTGGTAGATCCGGGGATTACGGGCTTTTTCGATGTAGACTACAACGAGATTCTTTCTTCCAGTAATAAAGGCACGATCACAGTGGCAGGTGCTGCCGCAGTTCCGGAACCCTCAAGCGCGATAATTCTGGGGCTGGCGTGTGCGCTCGGAGTGTTTTGGCGTCGTACCTCAAAGAAGCAAACTTCCGCGAAGTCACATCAATGAACCTTGCAGACCGGAGATTCGGTTATCCGATCGCGTCTCCGGTTCGTACGGTCCTGCTCGGATCGCAAGTACTGTTGTTGGCGGGCACGTTCCCGAAATTGCATTAGGCGGTTCCGGAGAGTGCCAGCGGCCGTCGTCACCGGAGGTGCCAACTTAACGCAAATTGAAACTACCATCGCAACATCGGGCAACTCAGTCGTCGTCGCATTCAATGGCTCCGGGTCCAAAAACGGAGCCGGCGACGACCGGCTTGGCCGCAGGTACTTACAAGCGGGTCTTCACGATCATCGGCGACCCACTGGAACACTCCCTGATTTTTGACGTACGATAGATCATGCAGGCAGGTACCAAGCGCTCCATGGACTTTGACGGAAATGGTTTCCCTGACTCCTAGCAAATGATACGGATGTGGACGGCCCCGTTTGCTGTCTGCCGCTCTTCGCGGGTTCCGAGGCACTTGCGGAATCAATCAGGTCCACGGGGCGGGAGGTTGTAAGGCAGCCTCAGCGCGACATGATCCACGCCTCGTTGAACCGCACATGTTTGATGGTCTTGCCCTCGAAGTTTTTCTTGTCCTCGTACGTGTAGGTGCAATGGATACTTCCATCGGTCGTCTGGATGAGTGTGGGATAGCCCCCGTTGCCCATTTCCGGCTCCATGTTCTCCAGGGGCCGCTTAACTTTCCATGTTTTGCCTTCGTCCTCGGACAAGTACAAGGTCAGAACGTGGCGACCGCGCGGTACGTCATTGACTGCCAGAATCCAGTTTCCGCTCTTCAGCCTGAGTGCAGCCACACTGGATCCGGAGTTTGCGATATCGATAGGGTCTTCAGTCCAAGTCATGCCTGCGTCACTTGACTCCGCCCGGCGCACCACCGGCGAATCTCGCATGAAAGCCACAAGGTTGCCGTTCTTCTTCCGCACAACGGAGGGCTGAATTCCTGGCTGGGCCAAAGGCTGGCTGAATTCCCACGTCTGCCCGGCATCTTCGGTGAAGGCGAACATGGAGCAATCAAATGTATCAGAGTAAAGGCCGAGCATCATACGCTTGTCTGTCAGCATGATCGGAGGCTGGCGAGGCATCCAGCCCAGTCGCTGGAAGAGCTTGTCGTTAAACGTCTCTCGGCGTTCCTCAATTCCGGAGAGGTATTTGGCTTTTCGTTCTTCAGTGATTTCAGTAGACGCCTTGATCTGTTCGATCCGACTCTCCAGATTCTTTGCGAATACGGTTTCCGCATCCTTCGGCCGGCAGAAGATCGCATCCTGCCAGGTCCAGACTGGCGGTCCGTCGCCCTCATAGTTTGTGGAGTAGCGGTATTTCAGAAAGTAGCTTCGAACAAGATTGTCGATTGAAGAAATCCAGAAAAGCCATAAACGTCCGTCGGGATCGATAAAGAGCGTACAGTTCTGGTCTGGCAAATTCTGGTTGTCAGCCATGATGAAGGGCGCGGACCAAGAAGTCTCACCCTTGTTCTTCCTCGCCCCGCTGATGACCAGGGTGTCGTCCGTGCGTTCTCCCTTGCCATGAAACCAGCAGGCAATCAGGTCGCCGCCGGCCGTCTCAACAATGCTGGAGGAATGGTTATGAAATGCTTCCGGCGGAAACAGGAACTCCGCTTCGTATAACGGCGCTTCCGGCGCGCCCAGCATGGCCAGTGACACGATCGTTGCCAAGAACATGTTCGTTCTCCTTCAATGTCATTTCAGTCACTACGCCAAGCATATCCTTCAACAGGAAGAGTAAGTGCGTATTAGAAAAGTGGAATGTAGTTTAACCCCGGGCCGATTTCTATGGTGGGACTTCATGGATCCTGCTTTTTGTACTGGACATGTGCAGTCAGTGTTTGCGCGTAGCGGCACGTTCACGAATGAAGCGTCGAGCGAGGGTTTTACAGTGGCGACCAGCTTACCGCATCGTTGTTTCTCGTACTTCCTTCGCGAGAATTCCTCGGTCAATGCCCTGCCAGGGGCGGATGTCGATCTGGTATGGGCCGTGAGCATCGTCGAACCCGCCGTAGTCTCGCTGGTATTCACTCAGTCGCTGAAGTTTCTGAGCGACCGCCAGCTCGCCGGGATGTTGCGAATTCGGACCACGGCCCCAGAGGATTTCTGAGCCGCCCTGGGTTCGCAGTTCATATTCCAGTTCGTCAGCGTCTTCGATCAATGCGACTCGACGCGGCATCAGAATGGCAGCAAGTTTCAATTCGGCCCACCACGAGTCTTTACCTTGGCGCTTCGCATTCAGAGTTGCAGCAAGTTCCGCCGCGCCAGTGACCGCCGGGTCGCCCCAGGATTCGCCCAGCTTTCCCATCGGCACACTCGCCACACGTTCGATGACCGGATAGCGTTCGATATCGGCGTCAGAAAAATCTCTGGCTGGCAGCAGGATGCCGTGGCGATCGATCGGATAATAACCATCAACTCCTTTGACCATCGCCACTGGTTCTCGATAAACGACATCCACATGAATTCTGGCCGGGTAAGTCTTCCGGACGCTGCGAACTTCTTGAACCCACGGGTGAGTGTAAAACGCTGCGGCAATACGTTCACTCAGAGTCGAATCCAGCAATGATTGATTTTCTTCCAAACCAGCGCGAACAAACACCTGCTGCGCAAGATCCGGTGGAATCCAGTGCGGTGTTGTTGAGATAGAAAGCTGTTCCGACCCGATTCGATATTCCGGACGGTCATTCAGCTTCGGCATCCTGCGTGCCAGTACAGGAATCAGGACAATCGTCATCGCCACAGCCGCCGTGATCATCAACTGGCGCGGTCGAAAGAACCAGGACGCCGCCTGCGACCTCACAACCGGCGGTGTCGGCGGTGCTGGCGCTGCGGCTGCAGCCTTTGACGTTTTCTTCCTGCCTGTTCCAGAGCCCTTCGCCATTGGGAGTTAAATCCGTCTAGAGTCATAAAATCAGAGTTTTCTGAAACATATCGCATAAACAAGAGCACGGGATTGGTTGCCCGGAGATTCAGTCGTTCGCCGCAGATCTTATCGTGGACTCTGCCGGGTCGGGAACTTTGTCAAACTCTGACGACCATTCCGATTGCACTCGACGAGCCGGGTGCCGTCAGGCTCCGGATCAGATTCACCCGCGGAATACGCCCTTAACACTCAGCAAATTGCTCCCAAAGCACAGCCCATATAGAATCCCATTGATTCGGAAGGTTTGATCAAGTTGGGCACCGACCCCAACGTCGCGATCTCGTGTCTTCTGTGAGACCTGACGTCTACCAGTTGACCCATGTCGCCTGGTCAGGTCCAATTCGCGCCGGAAGTGCCTGCGTTTTGCTCTTGTCGATCGGAACTGTCCCGAAATGTCTCGTCAGATTCTTGTGACCGCTGCGTTGCCATACGCCAACGGACATATTCATATTGGTCATCTTGTGGAATACATCCAGACGGACATCTGGGTGCGTTTTCAGAAGCTGCGCGGCCATCGGTGTATTTTTGTCTGTGCTGACGATACGCACGGCACGGCCATCATGATTCGTGCCCGCCGCGAAGGCCGTTCGGAAGAAGCCGTCATCGCCGATATGCGTGAGGCTCACATTCGCGACTTCGCCAGCTTTCAGATCGAATTCGACAACTACGGAAGCACTAACAGTCCGGAAAACCGCGAGCTGTGCAATCAGATTTGGGCTTCGATCCGCAACGCCGGGCTTGTCAAAACAAAAGACGTCGCACAACTTTACGATCCCGTCGCTGGGACGTTTCTGGCCGACCGTTTTGTCCGCGGAACATGTCCGAAATGCGGAGCCGATGACCAGCCCGGCGATAACTGCAGTGTCTGCGGAGCTGCTTACACACCGGCGGATTTGAAGAACCCGAAGAGCACGCTGTCAGGGGCGGTGCCGGAAATCAGAACGGCCGAGCATCTGTTTATCGAACTGGAACGGTTGCACGATTTTTTGAATGAGTGGACTCAGGACGGCACGCATCTGCAATCGGAAGTCGCCAATTATCTCAAGGGTCACTTTCTGGGCGAGCCCTTGCGCGACTGGGACGTCTCACGGCCTGCTCCGTATTTTGGGTTTGAAATCTCCGACACACCTGGTCACTACTGGTACGTGTGGTTTGATGCACCGATTGGTTATATGGCATCCACGCAGGAATGGTGTCATCGGAACAACGAACACCTGAACGACTGGTGGCGAAGCGATTCAAAGGCTGAGATTCATCATTTCATCGGGAAGGACATCACATATTTTCACACGCTGTTTTGGCCAGGCATGCTGAAGTCTGCAGGCTGTAACCTGCCGAAGAAAGTTCACATCCACGGATTCCTCACGGTGGGTGGCGAGAAAATGTCGAAGTCCAAAGGCACGTTTGTCATGGGCTCAACGTATCTCAATCACCTGCCGCCCGGGGCGTTGCGATATTATTATGCCAGCAAACTTGGCACGGGTCTGGATGACATCGACTTGAATCTTGACGAGTTCGTCTCGCGGTTCAACAGCGATCTTGTCGGCAAGGTTGTCAACCTGGCTTCGCGTTCGGCCGGTTTTCTCGCTGGTCAAGCACTCAGCGACCCATATCCCGATGACAGTGGTTTGTTTGCAGCCGCTGCGGACAAGGGCGAACAGATCGCCGCTTACTACGAGGACTGCAATTACAACGCAGCGATGCGAGAGATTATGGCATTGGCGGACAAGGCCAATAAATTTGTCGATGACCGCCAGCCATGGGTGATTCGCAAAGATCCAGCGAAGGCAGACGAGCTGCGCGATGTGTGTACAATCACGCTCAATCTGTTCCGTCAGATCGTGACTTATCTCGCTCCGGTTCTGCCCGAGCTGGTGAAGCAGACCGAAGAACTTTTGAACCGTCCGATGACACGCTGGTCGGATTCTCAAATACCGCTGACGGGAACGCTCGTCAGTCCGTTTACCCACTTAATGAAACGTATTGAAACGAAACAGGTCGAATCGATGATTGAAGAGAGCAAAGAAGATATGGCCGCTGAACGCGGGGCCGCTGAACAGGCAACTGCACCGGAAACTCCCGAAACACCAGCCGTAAACTTTCATGCCGCTGACCAATGGAAAGACGCCGGCGACGCGCTGGCCAATGAAGCGTTGGCTGGTGAATGCACGATCGATGATTTCGTGAAGATCGATTTGCGTGTGGCGCGTGTGATCGAAGCGAATCATGTTCAGGGTGCAAATAAGCTGCTGCAGTTGACGCTGTCACTGGGCGGCGGTGAGACTCGCAATGTGTTTGCGGGAATCAAGGCTGCGTATAAGCCGGAAGATCTGGTAGGACGTCTGGTGATTTGCGTTGCCAATTTGAAACCGCGTCAGATGAAGTTCGGTCTCAGTCAAGGTATGGTCTGTGCCAGCGGAAGTGGCGGGATGGAAGTGTTTCTGTTGTCTCCCGATACCGGTTCGGTGCCGGGGCAGCGTGTGCATTAAGTTCGAAAAGCTGACGTACGATGGACATTCATGTCCGTCGCGCAGCACCTGGAAAGTATCGACTCCACAATGTCATCTCCGCATCCTTCCCGAATGGGCCATCCGGCACCGTCGGTCACGGTTCCCAGCGCGCCGCCGATCTACCAATCGACAGCGTTTGATGTGCCGGACCTCGATGTTCTGGAAAAGATTCATTCGGGAGAACTTCACGGCGATATCTACACGCGCGACAGCAACCCGAACCATACGGCCCTTGCTGAATCCATCGCTGTGCTGGAAGAAACCGAAGCCGGGGCGGTGTTTGCTTCCGGTATGGGCGCACTGGGCAGCATTTTTCTGACGCTCGCGTCCGCAGGTGATCACGTCATCCTTGCCAAAGCCATCTACGGCAAGACGATGCAGCTGGCTCACCGAATGCAGCGGCTTGGGATCAGCACTTCAACATTCGACGCCACAAGACCGGACGAATTGACTTCGCTGATCACGGAGAAAACGCGATTCGTCCTTGTCGAAACAGTGTCGAATCCTCTTCTGGAAGTCTCGGATATCCGAGCGATCTCAAATCTGCTGCCTTCGAAGATTCCACTCGTCGTTGACAGCACGTTTACTACCCCCGAACTGATCAAACCCTGTCAGCTTGGTGCGTCCATCGTCATGCACAGCGCGTCGAAGTATATCAACGGCCACGGAGATGTGATGCTTGGGCTGGCCGCTGGCTCCGCTGTACTCATGAAGCGATTGAACAGCACGGCCAGCGTCTTCGGACAGAATGCGAATCCGTTTGAATCCTGGTTGTGCCAGCGCGGATTAAAAACGTTGCCCCTGCGCATGACTCAGATCTGCCGTACGACACTGGAACTCGCGCGGTCAATCAGCGGACATCCTGGCGTACGACGTGTCTATCATCCGTCATTGTCGGATCATGTGTCGCATGAGATCGCTCAGCAGTTGTATCCTTTCGGGACTGGCGGCATCCTGTCAATCGAACTTGCAGGCAACGGAGTCGAAGTCGTCAACGCATTTATGCGAGCGGCGGAATCCATTCCGTTTGCCCCGACACTGGCTGATGCGCGAACGACGCTGTCTCATCCAGCGACGACGTCTCACCGCTTTATGTCGCCCGAAGCTCGAGCCGCCGTTGGTATCCATGATGAGCTGGTGAGACTATCCGTTGGCCTGGAATCATTCGAACAACTGCAGGCTGATTTGTCAGCGGCGCTGGATGTGATCGCGGGAATTTGATCGCTGAGAATCCTGTGATGCAACCAGCGGCTGATAAGCAGCGGGATCCCACCCTGATCGATGCTGCAGTTCAATTCCTGCCGGATGCCGATGCCGGTCGGGGAACCTCACCAAATCTGTGAAATTTTAAGGAGTCGCTGCGGGAACTGATATTCCGGCAGTGAATGCGTTTGTCTCGGGAGCAAAGACGGTTATCCTTCCGCAGCTTACTCTTTTGTTTCCATAATGCTGATGGATGATTGCAAACCGATCATGGGATTGTTCGACAAACTTAAACGCGGCCTTCAAAAGACGAAACAGATTCTGCGAACCGATGTTCGTGACCTGTTCAAGGCAGGCCAGATTCTGGATGACAGACTGCTGCAGGATTTTGAAGCCCGTATGATCCGCACAGATATGGGAGTGACAGCTGCCGGCAGGATCGTGGAACGGATCAGAGCAGATCACGGTGGCCGCACGATTGATGTGGATGCCGTCTGGAAGACGATTCACGACGAAATGGTCGAACTGCTCAAGGGCCACGACGCCGTTCGCTGGGACCTGAGCAATCCGCTGTCACCGCTGGCTAAAGTTGCGTCCGGGCCAACGGTCATCCTTGTCGCGGGTGTGAATGGCGTCGGCAAGACGACATCGATCGCCAAGCTGGCCAACCTGTTGCAGAAAAACGGCAACAAAGTCGTCCTTGCAGCGGGTGATACGTTTCGAGCGGCAGCGGTCGAACAACTCACGTTGTGGAGCGAGCGACTGGGTTGCACGATTGTCCGCAAGGAGAGCAATTCCGATCCTGCAGCTGTTGCCTATGAAGGCGTGCAGAAGGCAGTTGAACTTGGTGCCGATTATCTGATCATGGATACGGCCGGCCGTCTGCAAACTCAGAAGAATCTGATGGACGAACTCGAGAAAATTCGTCGCGTAATGCAGAAGATCATTCCCGATGCGCCGCACGAAAGCCTGTTAGTTCTCGATGCCACAACCGGCCAGAACGGACTCAGCCAGGCGAAGAGTTTCTCGCAGGCAATCGGCTGCACAGGACTCATTCTGGCGAAGCTCGATGGCACAGCGCGCGGCGGCGTGGTCATCGCCATCCGCCAGGAAATGGGATTCCCTGTGAAGTATATTGGTGTCGGCGAACAGATCGATGACATTGAACTCTTTGACCCGGACGGGTTTGTGGATGCGCTGTTTGCGAAGTAGTGCATCGGCTTCAGTAGGATGGACATTCATGTCCGTCGCTTCTTGTGGAAGTCATTCGTTGATTCCGCGTTGCTCGGTCGGACATGAATGTCCAACGTACAGCGGCTACTTCGCTGCACCTTTCTCAGCGGGTTTTTCTTCCGTCTTTGGCAGCGGTCGCACCTTTAGGTTGCGGAGTTTAGCGGTGGTTTGCCAGGTGGCAAATCCGAAGGGCTTGGAGCGATCGACTTCAAAGCGGGTGCTGATCCGCTGGCCGGTGGTATCGACATCGACGATCTGTTTGTCGTCGATCCATGCGCTGATGTTGTTGTCGGTCACGACCAGCCGGATCTTGTACCACTGGCCCTTCTTGAAGTCGCGGTAGCTGGTTGTTTCGTTCTCGGACGCATCCATGCCGCTCAAACTGGACAGGCCGCAAACGCCGCCGCCCCAGCCACCGACGATGAGTGAACAATGGTTGTCTTTGACTGGAAATGTGAGACCTGCAAAGAAATCACTGCCGGCCGCGCGCTGGGCTTCGAATTGAACTTCATAGTTGGACTTCGGGAGTTCCTGTTCGGTGTGAATTCCTGACAGGTCCGATCCCTGCGAAATGACGACGGCTCCGTCTTCGATGAAGACTTCGCCTTCACCACCGAAATTCGTGATCTTCCAGCCTTCCAGATCCTTGCCGTTGAAAAGCGATTTCCAGCCGTCTTTGTCAACGGTTGCCTCTTCGGCTGTAGTCGCTGCTTTCGGTTTTTTGTCGCCCGGCTTTGTATCGTCTGTCGCCTGGACATGCGAAAGCATCAAGGCGAACGTCGCTGCGCACAGGCAGCCGTGGAACTTACAGATCATTGTCGTTTCCCCTGGATTCGTGCAGACACAGTTCGAGTGTCATGTTGCCAACGAGTAACATCTTACCGTGGACTGCAGGTTGAGGGAAACGGTTTTGAACTGAGGCAGCGACCTGAACCGGTGTTCCAGATTTCGTTGAAAGCCAATTGGCCGACAGAAGCCCGTCCTTCAACCTACCGCAGGACATTCAGCAGGTTGTTGCGATCGTCGGTCCAGTACACGATGCGGTGTGGTGCTTTTGATGTGTCGGGCCCACAGACCACGTCCAGCAATGGTCCATCATGTGACAGCAGCATCCACACGGAATCAAAGGCGACTCCGGCATCCGATCCGCGATCGCACGTCTGAACGCGGGCATCAAGTCCCGATTCTTCAGCCAGTGCCCGCACGACGGGTTCAAGGTCGAAGTACGAATTGGAGATATGCACAGCGAGAATACCGTTGGCACTCAAGTGTCGTGTGTAGATCTGCATGGCTTCTGACGTGAGCAAATGCACGGGGATGGCATCACCTGAGAACGCATCCAGCACCAAGATATCGAAGTGCTGAGCCGATTCACGTTCTAGGACCAGTCGCGCATCGCCAGGAACGACGTCAATCTGTGCGTACGAATCTTCCAGGAACGTGAAGTGCTTCCGAGCGAGCGAGATGACGTCCGGGTTGATCTCGTAAAACCGCATGTCGTCGCCGCTGCGACCGTAGACAGCCAGTGTTCCGGCACCCAGTCCGACGACACCGATTCGTCGCGGCTGGTTGTTGTCGCCTGCCAGCATGGCTTTACCGATACCAGAAGAATGTGAATAGTAGGTTGTGGGTTCGCGACGGCCCTGAGCGTCCGTAAATTGTCGTCCGTGGACTACGCGTCCGTGGACCATATCTCGCATAGGTCGTACGGGAAATTCCGTGACGTCATCTTCCACGCGCAGCACGCCGTAGAAGTTACGTTCCGCGTCCTTTACGCTTGCTGAATGCTGGGCGAAGAATGCAAAGTAGACAAAGAACAGGCTTACCACAGCAATGCCGAATTTCAGCCTCGTTGCTTCGGGAACTTGCAGTTGAACGTGTTTGTCGTCCTGCAAATACGTTCCGATGCAGACCAGCAGGCAGGCTAGAATCGCCAGTGGAAGTTCAAAGTAACCGTTGAAAACAAGCGGTGCAAGCAGACCAACCGCCAGACCGCCCGCTGCTCCACCTGCCGACATCGTCAGATAAAACGATGTCAGGTGTTTAGGACTTGGTTTCAGCCGGACAAGTTCACCGTGGCACAACATGCAGGCCGCGAACAGATTAGCGAAGAACAGAATTATCTGCACGACAACACCAAACATGCAGCCTCGCGACAGCATGATCATCGTTGAGACCAAACTGATGGCGGTAATCGTGGTCATCAGGCGGCGATGATAAAACCGATCGGATTCGAACGTCAGGATGAAGCTCAGTAAGTACAACGTCAGAGGAATAATCCAGAGAAATGGAACGACAGCAATATCCATACAGACTTCGTTCGTCGTCGCTAGCAGCATAATCGATGGCAGCAGAGCGAGCATGAACCAGCGGACTCGCGGCAGTCGAACGTCGCCATCGGCTCGTGCTTCGGAGAATGCTGCATTGGATGGTGGGTTGGCCACTTCTGAACTCGCCGTTTTCCAGCCGCACATCAGGCACGACAGAGCAAACACAAGAAACAACACCGACCACAGCCATGCCTGGGCGGTCGAAGAAAAGACCGGTTCAAACGCAAATGGATAAGAGACCAATGCCAGTAACGATCCGGTGTTGGACAGGGCATACAAGCGATATGGCGATGATCCCGGACAGGCTGTGCTGAACCATTTTTGCAGCAGCGGGCCAGTGGAGGACAAAAGAAAGTAGGGCACGCCAACAGTGGCCAGCAGCAGCAACGTGATCCGCAGGCCAGGAACTTCGTCACCCACGGGCTTCCAGTCGGCACTGGGGACAATCGGCAGTGTGAGAGCGGCGACAGCCAACAGAGCCGCATGAATGCAGGCTTGGCGCGACACACTTTGAATGCAGGACAGCAGGTGCGCATACGCATACCCGCCGAACAGCAGCATCTGGAAGACCAGCATGCACATCGTCCAGACTGCTGGTGTGCCGCCGAACCAGGGCAGAATAAATTTTGCCAGCATCGGCTGGACCTGAAACAGCAGGAACGCACTTGTGAAAATCGTGACGGCGAACAGCACTGAACTGCTCTTACCTGGTGGCCGGCCTGTCATCTTCGTGAATCTCGCCCGATGAGTTTGCAAGGTGATCGCGTTTTGAAAAGGGGTCAGGAACCAATAGTGCAAAGCACCCTCCGGGCCATTTGGCTATTGGTTCCTGACCCCTTTTCAAAGCCCGAACTCAAACGTAGCTTCCGGAACACAACACGTCGGAATTATCTGCATTTCAGGTGCAGATTCACGCATGAGACAACCTGCAACTCACGATCAACGCAGTCGGACATCGAAAGTCGTTCCGGCTGCTCCGAGCATAACGATCGTATCGATGACCTGGGCAGCGGCGGGTTTTGATTTTTATCTTAGTGGCAGAAAGTCAACGTAGGTACCGCTCCACATGCCAGGTTGCATCGGAGGCATCGTTTGTTTGACGGCAAGCCAACAGGCCTCGATGCGTTCAAAACGTTGCGGACCGGCTGTTTCGCGGAGCAAACAGCGACTCTGATTCAATGACCGGTCATTAGTCGCCATCAGGGCATTTACACCATGTCGGAATTGCTGAAACGTCATCAAACGGTTGTCCAGAGCGCCGCACTGGTTGTGCTTGGTCTGGTTGCATTCTGGCAGTCAGTGGCTTTCGACTTCGTCAATTGGGACGACGTTACCTACGTGCAGCGAAACGAATTGATTCAAAGCTGGTCGCCTTCCAATCTGTGGGGCGTGGCGACTGAAACTGTGACCCGCAACTATGCTCCGCTCACGGTTTTCTCGTTCCTGATCGATCATACGATCTGGGGCAACAATCCCAGTGGTTACCACGCCACAAACGTGCTGCTGCATCTGTTGAACGGTATTCTGGTGTTTCTGCTGTTGAAACGGCTGACCGGGAACCTGTTCGTTGCATGGCTCACGGCGGCCTTATTCCTAGTGCATCCGGTGCAGATTGAAAGCGTTGTCTGGATTTCGTCACGCAAAGGATTGCTGTGTGGTGTGTTCCTGCTGTGGGCTGCGATTGTGCGGCTGCGGCCTGAAGTGACAGCGAAACAGGATGCCTGGTACATCGGGTTGCTGATCGCGGCTCTGCTTTCCAAAGCGCTGGCAATCGTCTTTCCGCCGATCGTGTTGCTCTACGACCTGCTCATCCGTCGCGAAAAAACGGCCCCTGCGATTGCTCGTCAGGTGATTCCCGGCTTGCTCACGCTGCTAATGCTGCTTTACACGGCCAGCGTGCAAAATACGGTTCTCGGCGGCGTGCGCGGTCACATGGAGTTCAGTCTGCTGCACATTGTCGCGATCGACGTCACGATAATGTGGCAATACGTCGCGATGCTGTTCTGTCCGACAGATTTGTGTGTGATGTACGATCCGCAAACGAGCGGTATCGGTATGCAGGTTCTTGTCGGCAGTGTCGCCTGGGCAGCTGTTGGCTGTGCGCTTTGGCGAATTCGCAAATCACAACCATTGTGGATTCTGGGATCACTCAGCTTTCTGCTGTTGCTCTTTCCGGTACTCAACTTCTTCCGCATCACAACTCTGATGAATGATCGTTATCTGTATCTGCCGTGCATCATCGTTTTCGCGATGGCTGCCAGTGCGGTACATCAGTTCGTCAGGTTTGCCGAATCAGAATCCGGCAGAATCGTACAGATGATCTGCAGCAGCCTGCGTGGAATGGTCATTGTCGGGTCGCTCGCGGCATGCCTGACACTGACTTTGAAGCATCTTCCGGTCTGGCAGAACTCACAAACACTCTGGACACACGCTCTGCAAAAATACCCGAAGATGCCAGTCCTGCGAATTCAGATGGCACTGACGGTTCACGCCCGCGGCCAGGAGCGAGAAGCCGTTCAACAGTTGCAGCTCGCACTGCTGGAATGCCAGTCGGACGATCTGGATCGGGAACGTATGCGCGGCATGATCGAAGAATGGCAAACAAATATCGCTGACCGTCAAAAAATCGCTAAAAGTATCAATCGGCAGAACGGCAGTTCGAATTAGTCCTGCACCTGGCTTGACGGTCTGAGTTCCTCAGCGCCAGAGTATTCCGGTCATTCGACAGACTTGAATGTTGATCCTGCAGAAACGCAGTCTCCAGATTACGCCGCGTCACGCAGGACATCTTCCAGGACTTTGCGACGCTTCGAGCGACGACGCAGCTTATGGACCCAGCGGTCTTCGTTGTCGCTGGTTTCATTGAAAAATGACCCTGACAGCAGTCGGTAGAAGAACAGCAGCGCAAACGCTCCGAACACGGCGGCGAAAAATCCCTTGAAGCTAATGGGATCGATCGACATATCGCGCCAGAAGAACAAAGCGATACCGCAGCCGATCACACTGCCGCCGATACCCGTGAGCATCGTCGTAATCGCACCACCGGGATCTCGGCCTGGCATGATGGCCTTGGCCGCCAGCCCAGTCAGTGTCCCGAATCCGACCCAGCGCAGGAGCTCGTTAAGGCTCGTACGCAGGATTTCTACAACTTCTGTTTCTGTCATGGACGGGCCTCCTGCCCGAGCCTTCGCCAATCGCAGGCGGAACCGTTTTCTGTTCCAACACCTGCCTGTGAACGCAACTGTCATCAGCGAGCGCAAGCAGCCCCGGCTGCCATTTCACTCATTCTCTTTTCGGCAAATCAGGACAACTGATCCCAGTCCGAAAAGTCATCTTTTGACTCTCGCAATGCTTTGACCTCAGCCGTGCGGACATTCGGCAGTCTCTGCCGGTCGTTCGCATCGACTCCAGCTTCTCAACTCACAGGCTTGCCGCAACACGCGCAGTGCCATCACGCCAAGATGTCCTGGATCACATGGCCAGCGACGTCAGTCAGTCGAAAACGTCGGCCGTTGTATTTGTACGTCAGGCGTTCGTGATCCATGCCCATCAGATGCAGAATCGTCGCGTGCAGGTCGTTGAGGTGGACTCGGTTTTCCACGGACTTGTACCCGATCTCATCTGAGTTCCCGTAACTGACCCCGCCTTTGACGCCGCCACCGGCCAGCCACGCGCAGAAGTGGTGAGGGTTATGGTCGCGGCCTGGTTTGTCTCCGGTTTGAGCGATCGGCAGCCGACCAAATTCGCCGCACCAGATCACAAGCGTGTCTTCCAGCAGACCACTCGCCGCCATGTCACTGAGCAATCCGGCGACCGGCTTATCTGTCTCTCCGGCGAATTGCCGGTGGTTGCCTTCAATGTCGCTGTGGCCGTCCCAGGAACGTTGATTCTCCATTCCGCCGGAGTAAATCTGGACGAAACGCACACCGCGTTCGACTAGGCGACGAGCCGTCAGACACTGTCGCGCGAAGTGATCACATTGTTCATCGCCGATGCCGTACAAATCCTGAATGTGTTTCGGCTCAGTCGCCAGATTGAGTGCTTCCGGGGCTGCCGCCTGCATGCGATACGCCAGTTCGAAACTTTCGATCCGCGCCGCGAGTTCTGTATCTGCGGCATGCTGTTCCCGATGCAGTCCGTTGAGTTGCTTCAGCAGATTCAGCTCATTCCGCTGAGCAGATTCCGTCAGCGATGCTGGTCGCACCAGATTATCGATCGCTTCACCCTGAGGACGCAGGTACGTTCCCTGATAGACGCCCGGCAGAAATCCGGCGCTCCAGTTTGCCGCGCTGCCTTTCGGCAGACCGCGGCCTTTCGGATCGCTCATCACGACAAAGCCGGGCAGATTGGCACTCTCGCTGCCCAGACCGTACGTAACCCACGAACCAACGCACGGAAATCCCATCCGCGCGAAACCTGTATTCATGGCAAACAGTGCCGGTGAGTGATTATTCGATTCTGTATACCCGGACTGAATCACGGCCATGCGATCGACGTGTTCTCCAAGGTGGGGGAAAATATCCGGCACCATCTTGCCGCACTCACCGCGCGGAGTGAACGTAAACGGCGACTGCATCAGATTGCCGACGGCGTTCTTGAAAAATCCGGTCGTATTCTGGAACCCCGGATCGAATTCGCGAATCGTTTTGCCGTTCCACTTCGTCAGTTCAGGCCGATAGTTCCATGTGTCTACGGGACTTGGGCCACCGTTGACAAAGATCCAGATCACGCGCTTGGCCTTCGCGTCAAAATGCCCCGACTGCGGTGCGAGAGGATTGAGCGATCGATTGCCGAGACTGTCTTCGGCCGATGCCGTTTCGAGAAGTCCTTGGTCATGCAACAAGCCTGCAAGACCCAGCATGCCAAAACCACAGCCGCTGCGTTGCAGCATGCTGCGACGGGAAAATTTTGAAGACGTCATTTTGGCTCTCCGATTTTTCGTAGGGTGTGTGCAGCGAAGCGAAACACACCACTCGGGGGGTCATACGAAAGTTGTCATCGATGGTGCGTTATGCTCCGCTGCACGCACCTGACTCTACTACTCAACATACACGAACTCATTCATACTCAGGATCGTCTGGCACAAATTCATGATCGCCTGATCTGCGTCGGGCTGCTGATTTAAGAATTGCAAACATGCCGCTGATTCGGCGGCGGTTGGTTCTCGCCCAAACGCCAGTCGCCACGCTTCACGGACGGTTTGTTCAGGAGCATCCTGTGGCAGTCGCTTAGCGAACGCCGTGGCATAATCCTGCCCCTGCGGACTGTTCATAAACATCAGAGCCTGAGGTGCGATCGTCGTCACGGGGCGCTGGCCGATGCTGACGAGATGTTCCGGCCAGTCAAAGAGCATCATCATCGGAATTAGCTGACTGCGTTTGATGAAAAAGTATACACTGCGGCGAGTCATGTTCTGATCCAGCGTGCCTGGACCAAACTGCGTCGGATCAAGTCTGCCGGACACCGCCAGCATCGAATCTCGAATGGCCTCCGCTTCCAGCCGCTGCGGAGTGCGTCGCCATAGCAGCGTATTCTCGCGATCAGTCTCGGCGCGTGTCTCATCATGTGCCCCCGACTGCATGTACGCTTGACTCATCATGATCAGCTTGTGCATGCGTTTGAGCGTCCAGCCGTGTTCGATCAAATCGGATGCCAGCCAATCCAGCAGTTCCGGATGACTGGGTCGATCGCCGGAAACTCCAAAGTCGTTGGGAGTTGAAACAAGGCCGCGACCGAAATGATGCTGCCACAATCGATTGACCATGACTCGCGCGGCAAGGCTGCCTGCACCCAGTTTCGGATCGGTCATCCAGTTTGCCAGGGTCGCGCGCCGAAAGCTGGTACGATTCCAGCCTTCCGGCGGGGTGACCTGCCAACGAGAAAGTTCAACGCCTGCCGGAGCCAGAACCTGCAGGAACCCGGCGTTGACGACTTCCTGCTTCTGATGGACGTCGCCACGTTTGAGCAGGTGGGTCTCCGGATAGAAATGCGGAAAGCCGCGATCGTCTGCGTGGTGGCTCATGTGCGGCAGGCCTTCGCTGGTCACCATGACTTTGGCCATCTGCAGACCGGGGCCCTCCTTTTCGAAATCCAGTACGGCCTGTCGCAGTGAGCTCATTTCCGCATCGCTGGTCGCGAACCAGGCAAGGCCCGTCTTCCAGTCATCCGTTGATTCATCGATGCTCTTTTGCAAAACTTCAAGAGCGTGCAGAACTTTTGCATCCGGTCCACTGCTGCCAACTTCCGGCAGCGGCTGAGCCTGATCCGAAACAGACAAGCGAAAACGGCCGAGCGTATGCTGAGGATTCGGATGATTCATGGACAACGTGATCGTCCATCGCGCGATGCCGCTGAACTTAGTGGACGGTTCAAGATCAAACACCGCCGCCTGATCTTTGCCGATGCCTCCTGCGTCCACTGCCCAGCCGGAGACAGGATCGCTGTCGATTGATGCGGCGACCGAAAGTGAATCGGTGTTTTGCTGATGGGTGGCTCGCGCGGCCGTGAGCTTCGTGGGATACGCTTCCAGCTTGTCGTCCGCGCCGGAAACATCAACCGGCACAACCTTCACCTGCAAATCACCCAGCACAAAGTTTCCATTGCCTGCGCGCCCTGGGCCGCGTTGCGGCAGCGAATCATGCGTCAGCGCCTCTATTCGCAGAGCTTTCACGCCGGGCCGAAACGACTCGGCAACAATCGTGATGACTTCCTGTGCCGGCACCGTTCCGGTGGACAGGATGGAGGCATCTGGCTCAAGCTCAAGCTTCGTGCCTGCTGATGATTCGACCGAGACCACATGCAGAGTTTCCCACGGACCCTGCGGTGAGGCGGCAGGTGCCGTCGCCAGCCATTCACGGAACTTGGCCGGCAACTGAAACTTCTCATACTCCGCCACTGCCTGCTTTTTCGCCGCCAACTGCGAGTCAAACGCATTTTGGCGTTTGCGATTCTCTTCCGGCGAAAGGTCAATCTCCGTCTCCGCGCGAATCGCGGAGCTGAACGTGGCTGCCATGCGATAATAGTCGCGCGCGGGTATCGGATCGAACTTATGATCGTGACAACGCGCACAACCGATCGACAATCCGAGGAACGACACGCCTGTGGTCATGACCATGTCATCGAGTTCATCGTAGCGCGCAGATTCGAATTCGGTTTCGGTGAGCTGCGTCGGAAAGGCTCCGGCACCCAGAAACCCCGTGGCCATCATCGCCAGAGGATTATTCGCAGCCAATTCATCCCCAGCCAGTTGCCACTGCACGAACTTGTCATACGGCAGATCGGCATTCAGGGCACGGATGAGGAAGTCGCGGTAGTGGTAAGCGTTGGGGCGATCGTAATCCTGTTCGTAGCCGTGCGATTCGGCAAACCGCGCCACATCCATCCAGTGCCGTGCCCAGCGCTCACCGTATTGAGGCGACTCAAGCAATTCATCGATCAGCTTTGACCATGCATCGGGATCAGAATCGTTGACAAACGCATCGACCTGCTCCGGCGTCGGGGGCAATCCGATGAGACCAAGGTAAGCTCGGCGAATGAGAACGTGTCGATCGGCAGTGGCGTTCGGTGAGAGCTTCACGGCTTCTTGGCGAGCCCGTACAAACTGATCGATCGGCGTTCGGCACCATGCCGCATCTTCCACCATCGGCGGCGTGATTGATTGCAGAGTTTGAAAAGACCAGAACTGCCGATCACTGTCTTTGACCTGCATTTCAAGGGCTGGCGTCGTTGATTTTTCGACCAGCGGTGCATCGTACGGGGCGCCCAGATTGATCCATGTGCGAATCTGTTCAATCGCTTCCTCGGGCAGCTTTGGTTTCTTGAACGGCATATGCGGATCGGCGGTGTGCTCGATCAACGCGACCAGATGACTGTCGTCCGCAGCATCTTTCACGAACCCGCTGCTCATCAGCAATTCGCGCGAAGAAAGATCGAAATCGCCTTTCACGGATTGGCCGCCGTGACAGTCGAGGCAGTGCCGTATCAGCGTTTTTCGCACGGACGACTTGAACAAAGCAAGCCCCATCTTCGCGCGTTCAGGATGATCGGCAGGAATAGATTTCTGTTCGTCAGCGTTGGCCGGATAAATCAACGCGATCAACATGGCAAGAAGCACTGCGAGCAAACAGCAACGCATCGGGCGGACTCCTTGATGGCAGGAAGTCACCACCAGCGCAAGGCACGCAGGTGGCAAGGTGAGAATCCCATTATACGCAACGGGTTGGTGATTCCAAAGCCATTGTAGCCCTCTCGCTCCGTCGAGGGGAGCCTTCAGAGTGGCCATGTGATTGAAGTTGCAGCGTTATACCTCCCGCTATCGGCGAGCTGCGATGCGTCAGCGTCTGGACTTGATTTAAGGCCATGTTGTCTCTTTCGCACGTCGATTGCCAAGGGCTCATCACGGCGGAGCGTGATGACCACATTGGGAACGATGACGATTCAACAATTCTTCATGCCGTGATTATGGAAGGCCGCCTCGCGATTAAACCGGCAGTTTTGAACTCCGCTGGATTGAAACCTGCGGGTGGATTTGTTCGACTTCCTACTGATTTGATTCTGTTCCACTTTCTGTTGAGATCCGCAGTATGTCGATATCGAAGGATGATTTGTTCCGACGAATCAAGGCCGATTTTCTGCAGGCCGTGCGTGCAGGCGGCTCGCCGAATCGTGCTGAACTGCTGGGCAAGTATCCGGAACTGGCCGCACAACTGAACGAGCTCTTTGCTGAAGTCGATCGGACTCCGCCCCACAATCAACCGGAAACTGCCACGCTGCCGCCGGACAATGCTGGTGTTGATGAATACGCCACGCTGCCGCCGGAAACCGGTGACCAGGAATTTTCCACGATCGTTCCTGCGGATAAGTCAATTGCACTGCCAATGACGGCGGGCAGCCGCACGGGAACCAAAGTCCGTTACTTTGGCGACTATGAACTGCTGAGCGAGATCGCTCGCGGCGGCATGGGAGTTGTCTACAAGGCTCAGCAGGTCAATCTGAATCGCATCGTGGCTCTGAAAATGATTCTGGCCGGGCAGCTGGCATCGGACGAAGACGTCAACGCTTCTATACGGAAGCGGAAGCGGCGGCGAATCTGGATCATCCGGGGATCGTGCCGATCTTTGAAATCGGCGAGCACGACGGCCAGCACTATTTTTCGATGGGATTTATCGACGGCAAGTGAGGTAGGCTGTGAAGGGGATTTGATGGCGGCAATGAAAGCTCAGTCCGCCCAACCTTGCTTCGCTACGCCACAGTCTCCGCCCGCACTCGCGAAGTCAAAGGCTCGTATGTTCGTCGGTATTCGCGGCGGCCAACGAGCGACCGTCAGTAAATACGCTCTGGAGTCAGTGTTTAGCAGACACACACGCCTCAAGGCTCATCAGAGATACGGTTGTGGCAACGGCGGCTGCACTCTGAATTTGCTGACAAACGAGAACGAATCCGAATACAGCCAGCGGGAGACCACAGCAAGTCATCGTTGTTGTCAGTACATTTGGGAGCGATGCCACAAACAACATGCGTTTTGACCGGAAGCAGCATAGGCATGTCGAGATCAGTGTGACTGCGTAGATCACAAGTAAAAATGAAGTAAACGCCTTCACATTCCACGGTTCTGCATCGCCGACGCACCGTGACAGCTACAGCCCTGTCCATTTTGTCGCCCCCTTCTTGGCAGATGGCCGTCATTCTGACATCAGAACGCGGCTGCCAACATCCCTAAACTTTTCTCCACGAGAAATGAGGAGACCGAGCAGACGAGCGTGAGAATCACGGCCTGCCAAAACGTCCTTTCAAAAAGATACATGATTCCGACGAACCAGATCACGATGCTGAGAATGATGACTAACGGCGACAGAAAGAGGAGTGACGGCACCATCAAGATCACGACGGAAACAGCACCAAGCACGCTGACCGTACTGCAAAGCTAGGCACACCTCATCCATGTTTGTTTTGCTCCGTATACCTTGAAGGGGCCTGACCACTCATCACCTAGAATCCATAGCCCCAATACGAGGATTGCGGTCGATGTTGCAATCTGAAAGATTAAGATTACAACCAAGACAAGAACCAAAATCGCAACGCCTAGCATGTTCGTTTTCCTTTTTTTGCAGTGAATAGGTGATAACCGGGATTCGACCGCGAGTAAACGGCGGAGAGAAATCGGGGCGCTTGGCGGGCGAGTATAGCATTGCTAATCTTGACGCATCATCATGAGCATCGGCTGCCGCCTCGGACTGGACTCCACCCCATACACCGGCACGGCGTGGTTTGATGATCTGGTGCTGGAGAAGGTCGAAAATTGAAAGCGGGGACTGAACCCATTGTGAGTCTTTATGTCAATCGATGACAAAGAACTGTTTGCGATTCAGGCCCGGAGGGCAGGAAAATTCTCTGCCGGGGCTGTGAGGCCCCGGTTTGATGCAATGAGACACATCAAGGCCTGAAAGGCCGACACAAGGGTATGCACGACGCCTTGTCAACAGCTTTGTTGTGTCGGCCTTTCAGGCCTCAATTCGCACGAATATTCGTTTCCGGTGGCTCACGCCACCGGCAGTGGATGTGCCTGCCCTCCGGGCCTTTTACAACGACACAATTGGGCCGCGAATTCGACACAGGACATTCCAGAACCACAATGTGCCGCGACAGTGAAGGCGAGAGTGACATATGGACCGGCAGTTGGATTTGTGATGAAAGTCCGAAAAGGGCTTCGCCCGAAATCGTAAAAGCGGTGTCGAGCCACCGCACTCTAAAGAACCAAAACTATAGAGTGCTCCGGCTTGACGGAGCTTTCCTCTGTCGCGGAGCGACCTTGACCCGGGACGTCCGACTGGACGCAGATCACTCGGGATGGAGCAGGTCGAGTGATGTTCCTTCAAAAACTGGCGAGTGGTGTGTCGTGCCTGGCCTGCGAAAAAGTTACGATTCACCGCAGAGCGGTTTCAGGATGGAAATCCCCGTTTCTTCCTGAATTCAGGGCATCGCATTCGATCTGTCGATGAACCCACTTTCTGGCGACGCCTCGGACATGAATGTCCAAGCTACATAAATCGCGCCTGGCGCTGAACCGAAGCGTCGGATTCATCGCCGGACAGTTCTACGTCGGTCTCTGTTGGCAATGTTGCCAATTGAACGTAGTCTGGAAGATCTGCCGCAGACTGGTGCCTGTAGGCTCGGACAATTTGGCCATCCTGCATAAGAAACACACCAGGCATCCGCAGAACATTACCATCGGCCGGACCGGTTCTGTGCCCTTGAAAGAAAGCCCGGAACGCGCGCCACCAGACGTTGGGGCCAAACAGTTGTCCGAAGGTGCCCATCTTAAGGCCAAATGCGTCGTACAGACTACAGGAATGATCGCGAAATACATGCAGGTCCGTCAGTCTGTATTTTTCGAGCAACTCGATCGGCTCTTTCTGTCCCATATGAACGAACGCGATCTGAGTTCCACCGCTTTCGATCTGCCGACGATGGGTAGCCACGTCGCAAACGGACTCGCGACAAAACGTGCAACCGGAATGCCTAAGAAATACCAGCAGAAGTGGATGTTGTCGCGAAAGTTCAATCAGCGATGCACCCCGCTGGCTGAGCATTCTACCAACAGGATCAATTTTTCTGATGGGGGCCGGGACCGTGAAGCATTCTAATCGAGACTGATGAAAACGTGCTGCATGCCAGAGGATGAGGCTAAACGGTATCCACCAGATCAGATCATTCGTCAGAATGACCCAGCCAAATGCAGCAGGAAGTCGGCCTGCTGTCACAGACAGCAGAAAACCGATGGGACCGAAAATCTTCCCGAGCAATCCGACCAAGACGATGGGCCAGTGAATGAACGGTTGACGGGCCGCAATCGCATATCCGATTCCGTACACACCAATAATCATTCCAATGCACTGCCAAAGTTCCGGGTAGTTTGGCAGTGTCGAAGCACCAGCGATACGAAAGATCGCCGTGGGAAATACGATCGCGAGCACGCCCCAGATGAGATTGTACAGCGCGGCTGCCTGCAACACGAAACCCATCCAAGGTTTGGGCAGAAGGGGGTTTAAAACAACTTCTTTAGGTGCGTCAGTCATCGAAGACAGTCGTAATTTCAGGTCGAGACAAGACCGGGCTCAAGCTCTTCAAAGAATTCGCGGAGCTTATCCACCGCTGCGATCTGCAACTGTCTGACTCGCTCTTTGGACAGCCCAAGGTCCGTCGCAAGCTCTCGCAGAGTCTTCACGACACGGTTCTCGGAAAGACCAAATCGCCCCACGATTACCATTTGCTCTCGTTCGTCGAGACATTCGGCCATCCGCATAATAAGCTCACTCACGCGATGCTCTTCTCGAACCCATTCAGAAATGACAGGATCTTCCTCGGTTGCCGGGACCTCATTCAGAAATTCAACGCCCGACTTGAATTCTACTGAATTTCGTCGTTTCTGACGCTGAGCGAATCGGTAGAAGTGTCTCTGAACAGAATGAGTCGCGTAAGTGCTGAAGCGGAATCCACGAGAGAAGTCAAACTTCGTAATGGCTTTCAGAAGAATCTCATTCCCTTCACTCATCAGTTCATCAAAATCACATGATGAGTTGGAAAACTTCCGTGCGAGGGAAATCACGAGTCGCAGGTTGCATTGGGCAATGTGGTTCCGCACAGATTCAGCATCGTGAAGCAGACTGCGAAGCGTATTCTGCAGTTTTCGGGAACCAGTAGAGTTCAGGAGAAGCAGGCGCACCCGTTCCGCTTGGAACCGCATGTAGTTCATTTTCCGGAACAGAAATGTCTCGCCTTCCGGTGACAGAAGGGGCAGGTCGGTCAACATTTCAAAGTCGCCAACGCCATCTAATTGCATCATCTCGTTCTGCACGCAGTCAGCATAGATGCTGCTGCCGACAGGCAGGGACAGCATGTCGTCGGAGGAAGCATTTTGAAATGAACCATTTTCAATAAAGATCACAGGCTCAATCATGCTCGCCTCAAGCAGATTGCCTGAAGCCCTCGCACGTGTTGTGTTCATAGTCCTGTCCAATCAAGTCTGCGTGATGAATGCCCAGACTTTGCCATCCGTTTGTATGACGAGCATTTAACATAATTTAATATGTGACGTATTAAATTATTCCCCCCCCCGTCATTTTCTGCGTTTTCGTCGCAGCAATGGGAAAAAAGCACTCGTTGCCGCCACGTACTCGGCATAGTCTGGCTTTGATTTCCCAAGCCTTTTCTCGAGTAATGCAACCCCTGAGAACTTCATGAGCAGAACAGCCATGAGAACCGGTCCCACGGCCGACCAGGCCGGGGCACCGTGCTGCAGGGACACGACAAATAATCCCCACCAGACACAGAAATCCCCAAAATAATTGGGATGCCTGGTGTACCTCCAAAGACCACGGTCCAGAACCGCCCCCTTGTTACTAGGCACACTTCGAAATCTGGCCAGTTGCCAGTCACCGACACTTTCGAACAGGATGCCGATCAGCCAAAGAAGTACACCGACCACAACCAGTCCGGTGCTCCCTCCTATCATCGGTCCGGATGTCTGCAGGGGAAGTGAGACAATCCACATCACAAGTCCCTGAAGGACGAAGACTGTCAGAAGACTGACCAGCCAGAAACGCGAGCCGTGTTTGTCTCTCATGGACTTATATCGATAATCTTCCGGCAGCCACCAGTTTCGCCAGGCAAGGAAAAGACTCAGTCGCACTCCCCAAATTGTGGTCAGCACAGGCAGCAAAAGGGAACGCTGCGGGAGATCGGCAATTCCATAAGTCGTCCACGCAATCAGTACGAAGCCTGCTCCCCAGAAGGCGTCCACGATGCTGGCATTGCGCCGGACAATGCTGCCGATCCAGATGGTCAGCATCAGTGCCGCCACGACGACAGCATTCATCATCAGCGGGCTTGTCATAGGGCACGGCGCTCAAACAGGAAGTGTGAGACCCACCATTCGCTTCCGTCGCGGAATCCGAACAACTCTGCACACGCCATGAAAAACATCCGCCAGCGATTCAGCCAGACGACGGCCTGTTGCTGGCCGTAAGTTTCGCGGAAGAGGTCTCTGAGATGCTCCTTGTTTGCATCCTGTCTTAACAGCCATTCGTTGCATGTGCGCTCATAGTGCCTGCCGTCCCAGCGCCAGCGATCACTGAGTTCAAGATGCTGCTGACAGTGGGCCAGCAGAGATTCGCCGGGCATCATGCCTCCGCTGAAGAAGTGCTTCGCCATCCAGTCGCGTTTGCCGTTTGTCTCAAACAAATACGAATGCAGTCGATGGCAAAAGATATGGACGAATAACTTTCCCTGTGGGTTCAGCCACGTTGAGATGCGTCTGAGCAGTTCCCGGTGATTTCGCATATGTTCAAACATTTCTACGGAGACAACTCGGTCAAATGTCTGCAGTGTCTGAAAGCTATTCATGTCAGCCGTTATGACGGACAGGTTCGTCAGCCCCAATTCTGTGGCGCGGCCCTGGATGAATTGTCTTTGCGATGCAGAATTCGAAACCCCCAGAATCCGGCTGCCGGGGTAACGTTCGGCCATCCACAGCGACAGAGATCCCCAGCCGCACCCAAGCTCCAGAATTGTCATGCCGTCTTCAATCTTAGCTCGCTGGCATGTTGTGGCCAGCGCTGCTTCTTCTGCCTGATCAAGATTCGCAACGTCGTCGGTCCATTCGCAGCAACTGTACTTCAGACGCCTTCCCAGTACCGTACGGAAAAATTCTGATGGGAGTTCGTAATGCTGTTCGTTGGCAAGTTCCGGGACCACTGCGACTGGGCTCTCTTCGCAGTCCTTAAGGAAGCTGCGAAACCGCGAGTTCTGGGCCTCAACGCCTCCAGATTGCAGTTCCTGCAGTCGGCGGCTCAAAAGTCTGCGAATGCCGGCGCGGCAAACCTTGTCCGGCAGGATCCCGTTTTCTGCGGCATGCATTGCAGAGCCAAACAGATGAATCAGCATGGCGAAATTCCGTTCCTCGAAAGACAATCCAGTTCAATTGATCTCAGCGACCCCAGACGGCCTGCACAACTCCGACGGCTCTCTCCTCGAATGCCCCCTCGCAATACGTCAGGTAGTAATCCCACATCCGAATGAATCGTTCAGAATAGCCCAACTGACGGACATTCTCCTGACGCGCAAGAAAACTGCGTCGCCATTCTCTCAGAGTTCTGGCATAGCCTTCAGCAAAATCATCCATGCTCAACAGCCGCAGACTGGAATTTCTGGTCATGGAGTTCTGCATCGCAGTTACAGATGGCAGACAGCCGCCCGGAAAGATGTACTTCTGGATGAAGTCGACAGAATTCAGATATTGTGAATACCGCTGTTCTGGCATAACGATTGCCTGCAGCAGCATTCGTCCATTTGTATTCAGAAGTCGGGCACACTTCGAAAAATACTGATCATAAAACTGCGGCCCAACAGCCTCAATCATTTCCAGCGACACCAGTTTGTCGAACTTCCCTGTCAGATCGCGGTAGTCCAGCTGCAGTACGGTGACCCGGTCACCGAGGCCCGCCGCTGCGACATGCTGCTGGGCATATCGGAACTGATTTTCAGAGATCGTCGTGGTTGTGACGCGACATCCGAATTTTTTTGCGGCATGCATGGCAAAACCACCCCATCCGGTTCCGATTTCCAGAACGTGGTCCGTCTCTTTCAGCTGCAGACGGCGACACGTCTCGTCCAGTCGGGCGATCTGTGCGTCAGCGAGGGACATTTCGGCATCATCGAAGATGGCCGACGAGTACATCATGCTGGGATCAAGAAACAATTCAAAAAATTCATTCCCCAGATCATAATGTGCACCAATATTCCGGCGACTTCCGGAACGCGTGTTGCGGGCCAGCCAGTAGCCAACACGAGCCGCAGCCCGTGTTGCCAATTCAAGCGTTTTCCCGAACGTTCGATGCCAGTTTAGGTTCCGACTGAAAATTCGGAACAGACTCGGAAGGTCGTCACACTCCCAGTCCCCATCCATGTAAGTCTCCGCCAGCCCCAGACTTCTGCCCGTCACCAGTCGTCGATAGAACCGAGGATTCTTGACAGCGATCGTGGCCTGAAGATCATCCTGAGAGTTCTCCCCTAGGACATATCTTTTACACTGATCATCCAGGTAGAGTCGACCATTTTGCAGCGAACTCAGTCTTTTGAGAACCAGCCTTTGGCATGACCTGTTTAGTAACGACGTTTGCCTGCCGCACATGGCACTGAGGTCGTCTGGTACGGTTGGCCGGACCGCGTCATTGATGTCTTGCTGGCTGGATGTGGCGGTCGCAGAACTCATTCTTCAATTCCTTGAATGGCGTACACTCGCTTGTTCGAGTGAACAATCTTCATAATCTGCCTCATTGAGCACCAGCCCGGCAAATGGGTCGGCAGCATCCCGCGAGAGGGCATCAACTACTGAATCGTTCGTATCAGGCAGAGTTCCGGGATGAGGACAAAACGGGACACCCTTCAGCCACAGTCTGAGTGCCTGCCAGTAAATGCCGACGGTGACCTGCATGGTCATGAGGGGATATCGGCAGAGGACTCGCGCAAGGCTTCGTCGCGCAACGGGACGGCGTGTCAGAGCCATGCTCGCAGAAAAGGCGATCTTGTCAGCACTGTGGTTTTGAATCTGAATGGCCAGTTGATCTGCTGGCGGCGTAATTCGCCAGGAGTAGGTAAAGTCCATGGGCATGAATGGAGAAACATGAAACTCTTTCCGGTGCTGGGCGCGAATCAGGCGGCCTGTGTCAGTCCGTGTGGGCTCGCCCTCCCCGACTCTCGAATTCTGCGCACCGAAGTCCTCACGCGCGTCGATCACGTAGCAGTGTCGTTCCCCCCACGGTGTATTATTGACCTCAGCCACCACAGCTTCGACGGACTGACCTGAATTGTCGTAACAGAAGTAGAAGCTAACCGGATTCATCATGTAGCCAAAGTAGCGCAGATGTGTCAGCAGGCGAACCGCACCAGTCGGACGGAATCCAGCTTGCTTTTGCACCAGATTCCTGACGCTTTGGTCGAGTGGTTCAGAGGCTGGCCCCAGATGATCGTCGCGGCGGAAACGGGCAATCGCAGGCCTGCTGCACGACCACAGCCAGCGGTCGCGAAATACATCGCCAATTTCATCCAGGTCCAGATACAGCATAAACAGTGAATTGCAAAATTCGTGCGATGGCGGACCGCCCCTTCGATGACGCACAATTCCTTCGTAGAGGCAACTATGCATGCGCACGCTCCGCCGACTCCAGACGTATCGGCGTCTCTTCAAAAGCCGCAGAAACTGCGAGTCCGCTGTTTACGCCGTCCTCATGAAATCCATTGCCCCAGTAAGCCCCGCAAAACGACAGGCGATCGCTTCGAATCAGATCGCGGTGCCGCTGCTGCGCCGACTTCCGCTGAATTGTGAAAACCGGATGACTGTAACGGAACTTCGAGATGATTTTTTCCGGATCGATCGCGCTCTCTTCGTTCAGTGTCACACAGAACGTATGCCGAGACCGGATGTGCTGCAGGATGTTCATGTTGTACGTAAGCGTAGCATGATCTGAAGTCCCCGCCGGAATGTGGTAGTTCCAACTGGCCCAGGCCGAGGTTCGTCGCGGCAATAAAGAAATATCTGTGTGGAGAACGGCTGTGTTCGGCTCGTAGGGTATCGCTCCCAACACAGACTTCTCAACTGCGGAGGCCTGGTCCCCCAGAATCGAAAGCGACTGATCGCTGTGACATGCAAAAATCACTTCGTCATATTGATCCTGCCCACGCTCGGTTTCCACCATGACAGAATCGGGCCTACGAACCACCGACCGAACGGGAGTTCTTAGAAAAATGCGGTCTCGAAACGGCCGCGTCAGTGCCTGAACGTAGTTTCGTGAGCCGCCCTTGATGACTCTCCACACCGGCCGATTCTTCAGACTCAGCAGGCCGTGGTTCCGATAGAAATCGCAAATGAAGCGGATTGGGAACTTCTCGAATGTGCTCGTCGGGCAAGACCAGATCGCCGCTCCCATCGGCAGCAGATAATGCCTGGCGAACTGCGACGAATAGCGATGTTGCGCAAGGAAATCGCCCACAGTCTGCTCATCTCCGGAGTCATCCACCCGGTCCAGTGCTTCGCGATTGAATCGCATGATGTCGCGAATCATGCGATAGAAGCCTGGTCGCAACAGGTTTCGCTTTTGAGCAAACAGCCCGGTCAGACCGCTGCCGTTGTACTCGAGATTGTCCTCGTCAGCACGAACACTGAAACTCATTGACGTCGGCACCGATTCAACCTTCAGTTCCTGCAAGAGCCGACAAAAGTTCGGATATGTTCTGTCGTTAAAGACGATGAATCCAGTGTCTATCGCATGGTGTTCACCTTCCACATCAACCGACACTGTGTTTGTATGGCCGCCCGCATAATCATTCGCTTCATAGACTGTCACCTCGTGAGCGACGGTTAGGCTACGAGCGGCCACAAGCCCCGAAATTCCTGATCCAATGATGGCGATCCGCATGTGGCAGTCTCTAACAGTTAAAGTGCAACGTCGTCAATTTTAGAGTTAAGAGTTCGTCTGGCCAGTATTTCTGCGCAAATAATTTTTGCTACGGGATGGTTGGACCGGGCCGACGCGATTCAGCCACGATACCCGAAAACCTGCTGGCGACGCGCACTTTGGGGAGTTTTTTGCTCTGGTCCTACTGTCTGCAAGTCCGAAGCGGATTGTCATCGGGGCGATCGCTGGAACGACCACGACCTTGCTGATCGCGTTCTCTGGTCCGATGAACGGATTCAAAGTTGCCCCGTTAGCTTTCAAAGGATCGTTCCTGCTGCTATGACTGTCAGGATTGTGACGGGCTGCATTGCCAGCCTGCTGTTTCTAAAAAGCCGAAGGATGAGAGCGGATTGGCACTGGCCACCGGTGTCGCAAACTAAAGCCGGCTCACAAGTCTGCACTAACCACAGAACCACTTCACCCATGAGAAAAAGTAAGACCCTTGCCCGTATCCGTAACAACGAAACCGTGCGAATGTGTGCCCTAGGGCACTTTGTGCCGGCATTCGTGAAATTCGCGGCTCACTTTGAGTTTGATTGTATCTGGCTGGATATGGAGCATCGAAACTTCACCGATCGAGACGTCCAAACGCTGCTGGCGCATTCTCACCTGCATGACGTCGATATCATGGTGCGGCCGCCCACGCTGGAGAAAACTCGACTATACCGCTATCTGGAAGACGGCGCCGCGGGTCTGATGATTCCGCATGTGAATACTGCTGAGAAGACTGCGACGCTGGTGGATGCTGTCAAATTTCCACCGCTCGGTGACCGTGGTCTTGATGGCGCAGGGCTGGATGCTGACTACTTTGTGAACGGCATGGACGGGGTGGAGACATTTCTTGACGCGGCAAATAAGGAAACATTTCTCGTCATTCAGGTGGAAACGCCCGAGGCAATTGCCAACATCGAACAGATTGCCGCTACACCAGGACTGGATGGGATTTTCGTCGGTCCCGGAGACCTAGGGCTCCGCATTCGACGAACGAAAACTGACCTGACGCTGGATGCGGCCTTCGAAAAGGTTGCTGCCGCCTGTGCCCGCCACGGCATCGCATGGGGAACGCCGGTTGGGTCACCGGAAGATCTTGCAAAGCGACAGGATCAGGGCGGGCAGTTGCTGGCCCACGGCGGCGACTTCGGTGGCATGATGAACATCCTCAAAACCAGCGCTCAGACTTTTGTTAACACTCCACGGAAAACGTGACGAATGAAACTCTCAGGAAAAACTGCATTGGTGACTGGTGCGGGTCGAGGCATCGGGAAAGGCTGCGCGGTCGAATTAGCTCGTGCGGGCGCAGACATCGTTCTAAACGATCGGCCGGAGAGTCCGGACGTCAAAAGCGCGGCGGAAGAAATCCGTGCACTGGGTCGCAAGTGTCATGTGATCACAGCCGACGTCTTTTCAAGACCCGGTTGCGAGCAACTCGTCGGCGCTGCGCTTCAGGCCGTACCGAAGATTGATATTCTCATCAGTAATCCGGCGTTCAGTCGCCGGGGTGCCTTTCTGGATTATCCACCGGAATTGTTCGAAGACACCATTCGAGGCACACTGACAAGCGGGTATCACCTGAGTCAGCTAGTGGCTCGACATATGGTTGAACGTGCAGGCGGCGGCAAGATTGTGTTTATTTCCAGCGTGCAGGCTCAGATTCCATCGGCACTCTGCTTTGCTTACGGCGCGGCAAAAGCAGGACTGAATCATATGATGCGGTCGATCGCCGTCGAGTTGTGTGATTATCGAATCAACGTCAATGCGATTGAGCCGGGCTGGATCGACACACCGGGTGAACACGTAACGTTCAGCGAAGAAACGATGGCCGAGGAATCTCAAAAACTTCCGTGGAAGCGCATGGGGCAACCGGATGACATCGGCAAAGCGGCCGCGTTTCTTGCGTCGTCAGACGCAGACTATATCACGGGCGTCGTTCTTCCCGTTGACGGTCTGTACCGATTTGGACACTGCGTCGCGGCCATGGGTCCGCAGCTGAAGGACGCAAACTAATGGCGTTGGGTGAATTGAAGTTGCGCGAATTTGTCGGGGATTCTTCCGGACCTCATCTGTTAATCACCGGTGGTGTGCATGGTGATGAATTCGAACCAATCGCCGCGATTCGAAAACTGTCACAGATTCTGACGGAAAAATCTGAGAAAGCAGCGTTATTGAATGGCCGACTAAGTCTGGTGCCCTGCGTGAATGTGGAAGCATTTCTGCAAGGCAATCGGTGCGCGTCCGACCGGCTCGACCTTGCCCGCACCTGTCCAGGCCGATCTGACGGCACGATCACGGAACAAACAGCGTGGGCCCTGAGTGAGCTAATTCGATGTGCTGACTTCTACGTCGATTTGCATACCGGTGGCACGGAGTTTTCGATCTATCCCCTGGCCGGTTACATGCTCCATCCAAACCCCCAAGTGCTTGATGCTCAGCGGAGAATGGCGAAGTCGTTTGGCCTTCCGGTTATCTGGGGAACAGCACCGAATCTGGACGGGCGGTCTCTGTCAGTCGCGCGTGATGCGGAGGTGCCGGCGATTTATTGTGAATATCGCGGCTCGTCGGTATGCTCGCAGGTCGGAGTACATGCCTACGTCGATGGCTGTCTCAACGTGATGGCGGAACTGAACATGATCTGCAGCAGGCCTCCTGTCGAAGCCGCTCAGTATGTCGTCGAAGACCCGCGCGAGAGTTCCGGACATCTGCAGGTCTGCAATCCTTCTCCAGTCGATGGTTTCTTCGAGCCGCAAGTTCAACTGGGACAGGAAGTCCGAGCGGGAACGGTCCTTGGAACAGTCATTGCGATGAAGGATGATTCCTCGCATCTCATAGAATGTAGGCATGGCGGAGTCGTCCTGATGTTGCGCACCTTTCCTCGCGTTCGTGCGGGCGAATCGGTGGGAGTGGTGCTGGAAACAGGCATTGCCTGATGTGATCTGTCGAATTGGTAACGTCTTATGAAACGAATTCTTGTCATCGGTGGCGGATCCATTGGAGAGCGGCATCTGCGATGCTTCCTGAATACTGGTCGTACTGAGGTCGCCTTGTGCGACATCAACGAAAATCTTCGAACCGACGTTGCTCGGCGTTACAACGTCCTGCAAACCTATGCGTCGCTGAGTGATGCTCTGGAAGCGACGTTTGATGCCGCAGTGATCTGCACTCCAGCTCACCTTCATATTCCGATGGCTATCGATATTGCTGGTCGTAACATCGCCATCCTGATCGAGAAACCCCTCAGCGTTTCGCTGGATCGCATTGACGAACTGAAAGCGGAGATCGAATCACGTCGCCTCCCGACGTCTGTTGCGTATGTCCTGCGACATCATCCTGCGCTTCGGGCGTTAAAGCAAAGTGTCAGCAGCGGCGCGTTCGGGCGTCCGGTTCAGGTGGTGTTCACCGGCGGACAGCACTTTCCGTTCTACCGTCCGGCCTATCGTCAGACCTACTACACTCGTCACGCAACCGGAGGTGGAGCGATTCAGGACGCACTCACTCATGTTGTGAACGCTGCAGAATGGATTGTTGGACCTGTAACTCGCCTTGTGGCAGACGCCGACCATTGCGTTCTGGACGGTGTAGACGTTGAAGACACAGTTCACCTGATCACTCGACACGGAAAAGTAATGGGTTCATTCAGTTTGAATCAGCATCAACCGCCAAACGAAACAACATTGACGGTGATTTGCGAACGCGGCACTGTGCGATACGAAGCCCATTCAGCGAGTTGGTTATCCTGTACTGAACCGAATTCGGCGTGGAAAGTCGAAGAACAGTTTCACATCGAACGAGACGATATGTTCCTGAATCAGGCGAATGCGTTTTTGGAGCAACTGGACGGTAAAGCCGATCCTGCGTGCTCATTGGCAGAGGCAAAGCAAACTCTGCGAGTCAACCTGGCAGCACTGAAGTCTGTTGAAACCCGTGGCTGGATAGAATTATGACGGAACCTGCAGTTCAGGATCTCTTCGACATGACCGGGCAATCGGTGCTGATCACCGGAGCTTCCGGCTTTTTGGGCGGGGCGATGTCTCGTGCGCTCGCTGAAGCGGGGGCGACGGTGGTGGTGGGAAGCCGGGACGCGCTCAAAGCTCAGCGAGTAGCGGAAGCATTGCCGGGAGACGGTCCGCACTACGGGGTGGAACTGAACCATCTGGACGAAGAGTCCCTCAACAAAGGCTTTGATGCAGCTGTGAAAGCTGCCGGAACAATTGACGTGCTGGTCAATAACGGCCAACAGGGTCACGCGATGGATCTGACGGATGTGACCGCTGAGGCTTTCAGTCAGGATCTGCAAAACGCGACCGGATATTTCCTGCTGGCTCGAAAACTGCGAGACCATGTGGTGTCTCGACAGACGCCCGGGTCCATCGTGATGATCGGGTCCATGTATGGCGTCGTCGGTTCGTATCCAGACGCCTACAAAGACGTGTGTGTCGCCAGCCCCGTTCAGTATCATGCCCTGAAGGGCGGGATTATCCATATGACTCGGCACCTTGCGGTTTACTGGGCCAAAGACAACGTGCGCGTGAATTGTCTGAGCCCCGGTCCGTTTCCGTCGCAAAAGGCCCATCCGGAAATGGTGGAACGTCTGAAACAGAAAAGCCCCATGGCACGAATGGGGCAACCTGAAGAACTCAAGGGCCCTTTGTTACTGTTAGCAAGTCGAGCCGGAAGCTATATCACGGGACAGAATTTGCTTGTCGATGGCGGCTGGACTGCCTGGTAAACTCCATCTGCAGAAAGTTCTCTTCATGACGACGCTTCGACTGATTCTTGCGACCATTACAGTTTCGATGACATTCACCAATGCCATCGCTGAAGATGCACAGATCGTGACTCTTGATACTGCGACTCGAGAGCGTTGTCTTGAGGTTCTTCGCAAAGGATTGCACGGTGACGAATTCTGGCCATCAATTCACGCTGCCGAAGGCTTGATACTTGGTGGCTGCGGCGACGACGTGATTAAGTTTCTGGAACCGAAACTGGCCACGGAAAAAGATAACCAGAAGCGTTGCGGTATCGCACGAGAAATAGTCCGGGCAGGTGACAAATCCCGCGTTGACATCATGCTGTCGATTCTCGCCGGTGACGAAACTCATGGTCATGTGCATGCTGCCGAAAGTCTCTACAAGGTCGTTGAAATTGGCGACGGAGTTGCCTTGCGCAAAGTGTTTCTGCAGGGCGATAACGATAGTCTGAAACTCATGGCGGCCGGAGCACTGGGGCGCTGCGGCAATCCCGATGCCATGAATTTTCTGAGAGATTCGCTTGAGAGCGTAGATCCGGACGTGCTGAGGATCGCGGCGTGGATCCTTGGCCTCATTGGTGATCCATCAGACATCCCGCGATTGAAGAAACAGCTGCCTCGATGCGAGGAGGAACTGCTCAAGGCTTACGTTCAACATGCACTCGCGGCGCTCGGAGATGCGGATGGTCTCAAAGCCTTGGCCGTGAACCTGACGAACGACGACCCCGAGGTGCGAACCTATGCTGCAACATTTGCCGCTGACGCACGAGCCCTCGGTGTTACAGAAACACTCAAGCAAATGCTGGCTGATCCGCATCCGGACGCTTCCTACCGTGCGGCGCAGACGTTGCTTGTGTTTGCCAGCCCTGCTCCACCAGATCCTAAGCAGGATGTTTCCGAACTGCTTTTTGCCGCAACGGAGAAGAACCCCAGGTATACCGAAGGTTCTGTGATTGCGGCAGGGAACGGATCTTTGCTGTGCGCCGTCACGGAGTTTCTGGACAGTGACAGCGATTTTGCAGCAGCTCACATCATCGGGCGCACGTCTTCTGACGGCGGACGTACCTGGAGCGAATCGCGAGTGCTTCAGGAAAATACCGGTGGTCTGAATGTGATGAGTGTCACGCTGCGTCGTTTACGAAATGGTTCGATCGCGATGTTCTACCTTCAGAAGAACAGCTTAAATGATTTGCGGCTGCTCGTTCGGTTCTCAGACGACGAGGCCGTCAGTTTTGGCCCCCCCGTCAGAGTTACAAATGACGACGGCTATCATGTTGTCAACAACGATCGCATTATTCAGTTGTCTTCCGGGCGTTTGTTGGCACCTGCCGCATCGACCGCTGATGTGGAGAAGGTGAATCATTTCGTTTCGCATTGCTATCTTTCAGATGATGACGGTGCCACATGGCGGAATGGCACAGGCCATGTTGATGCGGAAAAACGCGGCGCGATGGAGCCGGAAGTCATTGAACTCAAAGATGGTCGAGTCATGATCATCGTGCGCACACAGCTCGGCTTCATTGGCAAGAGTTACTCCAGCGACGGTGGCGACACATGGAGTCCCATGACATCGCTGGGGGTGAAGGCTCCTGAAGCACCCGCCACATTGCGGCGAATTCCGGCAACCGGCGATCTGCTGCTGGTGTGGAACAATACTTTCAAAGAGGGATTTGACCATGGCGGAGAACGCACTCCTCTTGCAGCCGCCATTTCCCAAGACGAAGGCGCGACCTGGCAAGTCGTTGATAACCTAGAATCCAATCTTAATAAAACATTCTCTTACGCCAGCCTCACGTTCGTCCGCGATCGGGCGGTCATGAATTACTGGGAAAGCGGAGATACCCAAAGCCGGCTTTCGTGTCGGTTTCGATCTTTGCCGGTGAGTTGGTTCTATCGTCAGAAATAATCAGCGCGAGGCACAAGCCGCCGGTGTCGCAAACACAATGTAGCACCGGCGGCTAGCGGACTGTTGATTTATTCGTTTAACGGCAAGCCGAAGCCGTCGGCGTTCGTGGAAACAGTCGCCTGCGGCTTGCCGTTAAACAAAAACGTAATCCGAGTAACTCAATTAATACCCCGCTAGCGCCGTGTCTATCACGCAACACTTAAAGAAAGTTAATCGATGTCTCAGACTGTTTATGCTCCATTTCTGAATGGCGAGTTCTGGATTGATGCCGGCCCCGCAGACTTCACGGTCATCAACCCCGCAACCGGTCAGACGCTGGGACGGGAAACAGAATGCGGCGCTGCAGCAGTCGCCAGAATCGTCGAGGCGAGTCAGCAGGCGTTCCTGGAACCATCATGGCAGAAAATGTCGGCCGCAGAGCGTGGTGGTTTGCTGCTGAAACTAGCCGACCTTGTGGAACAACAGGCCGAAGCACTGATTCAGACCGAACTGCAGGATACAGGCAAACCAATCTCGCAACTGCGGACGGGCGAGTTACCGTTGACGGCAGCCATCATTCGCTTCTACGCCGGAGCCGCTGACAAAGTTGAAGGCTCAATTAAGTCGGGCACACCGAACGAAATCCTGCTGCAGATCTACGAACCTTATGGAGTCGTTGCCGGAATTCTGCCGTGGAACTATCCGTTCGTAAATGCGGCAATGAAAGTCGCTCCGGCTGTGGCTGCGGGCAACGCCATCGTTTTGAAACCCGCTCAGGAAACTCCCCTAGGGACACTGGCGTTTGCGAAGCTATGCGTCGAAGCCGGAATCCCGCCCGGCATCGTGAACGTCGTGCTGGGCAGTGGATCAACGACGGGACAGGCTCTGATTGAACATCCGTTGATTAAGAAGGTATCGTTTACAGGATCGACATCTGTCGGCCAACACATTCAAAAGGCGGCAGCCGACCAGATGAAAATGGTCAATCTCGAATGCGGCGGCAAGAACGCTCTGATTGTCTTCGCCGATGCGGACCTTGATCGTGCGGCCGAGGCAGCTCTTCTGAGTGGCTTTGTCAACGCAGGACAACTTTGCGTGTCGTGTTCTCGAGTGTTGATTGAATCTTCCGTGGCGGCCGAGTTCGAGGCTCTTCTGGTGGAACGGTCAAAAAAGATCGTGATGGGTGATCCGCGAAATGAGGCGACACTGGTCGGCCCCATGATCACTCGCAGCCAGTATGAATCAGCACTCAGTTACCTCATTGAAGCAGCCGATTCGGAATGCGAAATTCTTTGCGGTGGTTCAAAAGCCCGCATCGCGGCACCGTGTGAGAACGGATTCTGGATCGAACCGACGATTCTGTCCGGTGTCCGGCCCGGCATGAAAGTCCATGACGAAGAAATCTTTGGTCCAGTACTGAGTTGTGTTCGTTTCGAAACGGAAAAAGAAGCTGTCGCGATCGCAAATTCCGTCATCTACGGCTTGTCCGGGTCCATCTGGACGAAAGACGGATCCAAAGCTCTTCGCGTAGCCAGAGCGTTCGACACCGGCATCTGCTGGGTGAACACGATGCTGTCGGGCTACCCGCAGATTTCTCTCTCACCACATAAGCTGAGCGGCACCGGAGTCGAACTGGGGATGGAAGGGATGCTGGCCTATCTGAAACGCAAGAGTATCGTGATCGGCATTGATGATGACGCGCCAATCGGCTGGGGACTGAAAAGATGAATTATGCTCGATTCCTCACTCATCATACTGAAACGGGAATCAACACAAACATGCCGCGCTGTGGTAGTGACGTCAGTTGCAGATAACGACCAGCGCAGTGATGTTGTCTCGCGAGCCGCCTTCAAGTGCTGCGTCTACGAGGATTTCGGCCAGCTTCTGAGGATCGTCGTTAGACTCCATCAGTTTGGCGATCTCGCTGTCTGTCAGGCCGTCCGTCAGGCCGTCGCTACACAGCAAAAACCGATCGCTGGATTTTGGAGTGACTTCAATCGCCGCTCCGCCGGACGCGCCATCGCGGCTGCCAAGATATTTATACAGAACATTGCGATAGCGGTGGTTTTTGGCTTCTTCAGCGGAAATGGTGCCCGCGTCCATCAGAGCCTGGGTCAGTGAATGATCTGTGGTCAATTGTTTCAACTTGCCGCCGCGAAATTCATACGCGCGACTGTCGCCAACTCCGATAAAGAAAAATCGCTCTCCGACGCTCGCCACCATGACAACTGTCGTCCCCATGTTCCGCATGCCGGGATCTAATTCGCTCAGCGCGATAATCTCCAAATTGGTGTGCGCAATTGATTTTTCCAGTGCGTCGTTGACAGCCTTAGTATTCGCTTTTTCAAAATCCAGAAACTGTTCCAGATATTGCGGGATGAGTTCAATCGCGAGCGCACTGGCGCGTTCCCCGGCGCTCTGTCCTCCCATGCCGTCGGCCACGATGGCATAACGCAGCCTGTCATCGACAACGCAACTGTCCTCGTTATTATCCCGATAGTTACCGGTGACGCTGACGTGACCAATTCGAAACGCAACCATTGACTTGTCCAGAGTTCATGTGTGGGGCCGATGACGGAACGCTTTGCAGATCGTTGTTGTGGCCGTTGACTCATTCGCAGGCACTTTCTTCGCAGAACATCCTGTGATCAACGGTAGATTGTTTCGGCATCCGGCAGCAAACGCAACAGTGGAAGGCATTTCCTTGTAATCTTGCTCACATCGCAGCAATGCAGTTGCTCAATTCGTATTACCCGTGTTCCAAGATCAGCCTTTTCCGCGTGGGCTGTACTGACGGCGTGGTCTGCGCCTGAGGCTTCATTAATCGACTCAGGATCGTGTGTCGTCTGTTCACAATGCCGTCCCGTGGCACATCGCTTCAAAAACGTTTGTCAGGCCAAGTGTCGTGGAAGAAATCAGCAGCTCGCCTGCATCGAAGCCAGCTGAGGCACCAAGCATCCGGCCCTGACCTTCGACCAGTCGGAACACGCGATCTTTTTCCGGCGGAAACTGAGTCTGATAAGCTCGAATTGAAGTGAGTTTGGTCTGGAGCGTCGCAGAAATGTCCGACACAAACGCACCGCCGCCTGCCGGATGATTAAGCGTCTGCAGTCCCAGTGGATACCAGATCTGCCGTTGAATGCGATGAACCGGAAGGCCATCGAAAGCATCATCCCATTTTGAGAGCCGCGAATAAAAGACTGCTGCGTCGGTGATCTGCATGGCCTGCCAATGATCGGGCGAGGCCATCGGAGTTCGATCCGCAATTCCCAGAACCAGCCGCGGACGATAACGCCGAAACACCTTCGCCAGTTCGATGCGGGCTTCAAAGCCGTCGAAAAGTCGTCGGTTGGGCAGTGTCAGAGTTTCGCGGACGTGGACACCCAGAATTCGAGCTGCTTCCTGAGCTTCCTGAAGTCGGACTTCCGGGCCGGGGCTGAGCGGTGTTGGTTCGCCGTCTGTCAGGTCCACAATGCCGACGCGAAATCCCTGCTGCACCATTCTGGCCAACGTTCCGCCGCAGCCAATCTCGACATCATCCGGATGAGCCCCGACGGCGATCACGTCCAGAGGTTCTGGCAGCGATTGTGTTTTGGAATTCATCAATTAGAGCCTTCCCTAGTCAGTGAGTCGCCTTTAGCGGATCCCACTTCGCAAGACTGGGATCATTCGGAACGACAAACAGTTCGACGCGTCGATTGCGCTGGCGAGCGGAGTCTGTCACGGACGATTCCAGCGGATGAAATTCGCTGTATCCCATAGCCGCAATGCGTACGGCATCCACGCCCTGCTTTTGCAATTGCAGAATCACGGCGTCGGCTCGGTCAGTCGACAGATGCCAGTTCGTCGGATGTTTCGCGGCGGTCTCCGGACGCACAATATTCTGATCATCGGTATGGCCAACAACCAGGATTCGCATTCCGCTGGCGGCGCCGGATGTTGCATTGGACGCAAATTCCTTAAGGATTGGACCTGCTTCCGAACGAACTGCGTCGCTGCCCAGATCAAACAGAATATCACTGCGGAATTTGTGCAGCCCTGTAGATGAGTCATATTCAAATCCGGCTGCTTCGAGAGCAGAATTTGCACTGCCACCGACCAGCACTGTATCTTCCTTCAGTGCTTTGGCGTAGCGGTCGGTGAGCTGATTGCGCTCCGCCATCAGATTATTGAGTCGTTCGCCAGCTGTCGCGATCTGCGTCTGAGCGTCACCCAACTGCGACATGAGGGCCTGGCGTTCAGAGTCGGCACCCGCCATCATCTGGTTCGCTTCGTCGTACGCTGCCAGCAGCCGCTGATTTTCCGAGTAGAGTTCGCGAGCCTGCATCTGCGCATTCACCAGATTGCTGCCGTCACCACAGCCCGAGAAGCAGCAACAGCCGCTGGATATCGGCAACGCAGCAAGCATTAGTAGTACTAACAATCGAACAGGAATCCTGCTCATGGTTATCATCCCTGACAAACGTATCTGCTGAAGTATAGAGTCGTGATGACCGATTTTCAGTAGCTCCGATGACTTCACCAAACATGTTGCATTTGAGTCAAGTTTCACAGCAAAGTCCCACGCCTAGGGCGATGCCCCAAGCTTTCACATCATGCCGCATTGCGGGTCACGCACCTTATTGGCGTTAATTGCGATGTCTCGCGACAGCAGTCTGCCCGGTCAGATTACCACTGTCGGAAACGCAAAGTGAAGGGAGGCTTTAAGACTTTTTGCATCGAATCGCGACGATGGTCGTTCGGCCCCATTTTTTTCCGCCGTTTCGTGCAATTCCTGCCGAACGTGAATCTGTATCGGGCATTCTGTGCAACACACAGTGTGGCATCATTCGGCAGATTTCGCCGGTGCCAAGAACTCTGTCGTAAAACATTCTTCCGGCTTCACGCTGCCTGGTTTGATGTCTTCGACTTCTTCGATCTGATGAACCAGCGTTTGCCAGCGTTCCAGCGTCATGTTGCAGAGCGGGTCGTTGTCTTCGGTTTTGCACAGCGGTGCCATCGCCGACGCCCCGTATTTCAGAGCGGCGGGGCTCATGCTTTTATTCATCACATGAATCGCGGCGTTTGTGGCAACGGGATCAGCGAGATACTTCTCCCAGCCTGCAACGCTGGCTGAAACAATTGACCGAACAAGGTCAGGCTGTTCGCGAATCGTTTTTTCCGTCGTAACGAGCACACTCGCGTAAGGATTGAAACCGATGTCAGACACCATCATCGTCTGCGGGTCACTACCCTGTTCTTTGGCAGTGAATGGCTCGCTAAATACGAACGCCTGCTGGGCAAATTCCTTCTTCAGCAGGAACTCACCCACACTGCCGCCGAACGGAACGAACAGAACATTCTTCAGGGGCAGTTTCTTCTTCATCCAGAGCGCGAAGGGGCGCGCTTCACTGATCGCCAATTCAATATCGGCGAGATCTTCCAGCGTTTTGAATCCAGACGCGGCGTGGACCATGATGCACCTTGGCGAATTCTGCAGCGGTGCCAGCAGAGCAACAATTGGCAGTCCAGACGACCGCGCCTTCACCACGTTGTCCGCGTCGGAGACGGCAAACAGAATTCGTTCCGCAGCTAATTCAGTAATCACCAGTTGCGGCGCACCGGGCCCACCAGGGACAAGTTCCATGTCCAGGTTTTCTGCCTGGTAGAACCCCAGCGTCTCAGCCGCGATGAATCCGCCGTGTTCCATTTCCGGATACCAGTTCAGTGCCAGCTTGACCCGGATCATTCCGTCCGAAGAAGGCTTCACGCTGGCTTGTTCCACACAACCGCAGCACATCAGAGCGGCAAGAGCCAGAGTGGGCAGGCGAAGCAGGATGGTCATGCGTGAGTCCGAGAAAGTTCGTGCGGCGTGCGGGATGTAACATTGTGAGGTGACGGTCCTCCGTCTGCAAGCGGCCGTTAAGGGAGGAAGTAAAGTTTAGATTTACAGGCTTTCGTCCCGGAAAATCCGCTTCTCAAAGGAACGAAATGATCAGGGCGGTTTTCGGCTGGGATGGAAATTGTGGGGCGGGAGTGATAGCTTTTCGGGGCTTGGAGTCGGCAGTTTCGGTATGATTCGGCTTCGGACGTTTTTTGCGGCGATCCATTCTCTGGACGATTGAATTATGTCAGTTCAGGCTATAGCAGGTGTAAGTCCGACTTCAGAAGCGCGGATTATGACGGAATTTCCGTCGGTTGCGGCCAGTGGAATCGGCTGTTTAATCGGGCAGATCATGGACAGTATTCCGATCAGCATCTTCGGTGTAAAGCTGTCGTATATTCTGTTTGGATTGCCACTGGCACCGCTGGGTGCGTTGCTGTTCCTGTTGAACAGACCATTCGGCTCGCGCTACATCCTGACGAACCGCAGTGTTCAAATCTGGTCGGCATTGGGGACTCAGCGAACAGCCGTGGTCGATCTGAATGACATCGCGGATGTGAACCTAGATCAGCGTCCGGGCCAGGCGTTCTTCCGCGCGTCCGACATTCGTCTGAAAGCAGCCAACGGCCAGACGATCCTCCGCCTTGCCGGCGTTTGCGATGCCGGTGCATTCCGAAATGCTATCCAGCGCACGATACAATCCCGCCGCATGGTCCAGTCATCACTGGCGACAATTGCAGCTCGCAAGTAAATCAACTGCCCGCTAGCCACCGGTGACTGTTTTGTCAGACACCGCAAGGCACCAAGGGCAACATTGTGAGTACAGGAATTCACCGGAAGCAGACTTGATGAACACGGGATTCGGAATTGTTGGCACGGGAATGATTGCTCACTTTCACGCGAAGGCCATTCAGGCGATGCCGGGCGGGCGAGTCGCGGGGTGCTTTAATCAGAACGCGGATAAATCAAAGGCGTTCGCGGAAGAGTATGGCTGCAGGGCACATTCAACCCTGGATGAGCTACTGGCCGACTCCGACGTTGGCATTGTTACGATCTGCACCCCGAGCGGCGCGCATCGGGATCCGGCGATTGCAGCCGCAAAGGCTGGCCGGCATGTGGTTGTCGAAAAGCCGCTGGAGATCAGTCTTCAGCGCTGCGACGACATAATCACTGCCTGCAATCAGAATGGCGTGAAGCTGTGTACGATTTTTCCTTCGCGGTTTAGTCCCGCCAACATCGCATTGAAGGAAGCGATTGATGCCGGACGATTTGGACGGCTGACGCTCGGCGACACTTACGTTAAATGGTGGCGGACTCAGGAATACTACGACGGCGGCGGCTGGCGCGGAACCTGGGCTCTGGATGGCGGCGGAGCTTTTATGAATCAGGCGATTCACAACGTTGATCTGTTGTGCTGGCTGATGGGAGATGTGACAGAGATTGCCGGTTTCACGGGTACGCTGGCGCACGAACGAATTGAAGTCGAAGACGTCGGCATCGCCTGTCTGAGGTTTTCCAACGGAGCAATCGGTGTTATGGAAGCGACGACTGCAGCATGGCCAGGGCTAATGAAGAAGACCGAGATTCACGGCAGCCGCGGCACGGTGATCATCGAACAGGATTCGATTCTGCGCTGGGAATTTGCAGACGAAATACCGGAAGATGCCGTGATTCGATCGACACTCGGAGCCAGTTCCGCGTCATCAGGTGGCGCATCAGATCCAAAGGCGATCTCGTTTGTCGGCCACCAGTTGCAATTGCAGGATTTTGTGGAATCAATTCAGACCGATCGACGTGCAAAAGTGGACGGCGCTGAAGGTCGCAAGAGCGTTGAAATTATCCTGGCCATTTACGAAGCCGCAAAAACTGGGCAGAGCCAGAAACTGTGATACGTCCGTTGGCGAGCGTCCCCGAAGGTGAAAGTATGTAGGGTGGGACAAGCGATAGCGCCGGCCCACCATTCATTCGATCTGGTGGGCCTACAAATTCACAAATTGGCCAGCCGTGCCGGAAAGCGTTCTGAAGGTGAAAAATTCCGGCGGTTCAGTAAAATCTAGTTCGACAACGTCTCCCGGGTATGCGACGGACAGGAATGTCCATCGTACGGAAATTACTCATCCAGCGCTGCACGGCTGACGTCGAGGGCCACGAATTTCAGTAGTTCCGAATCGCTCATTTCTGTCAGCAGCGTTTCACTGCCTTCGCCGAGTACGTTGTCCGCAAGTTCCTGTTTGTCGCGGATCATCTGATCGATACGCTCTTCCAGAGTTCCCTTGCAGACAAATTTGTGAACCAGCACGTTGCGTTTCTGGCCAATACGATAGGCTCGGTCGGTTGCCTGATTTTCCACCGCCGGATTCCACCAGCGGTCGAAGTGGATCACATGCGAAGCAGCGGTCAGGTTCAGTCCCGTGCCGCCGGCTTTGACCGAGACTACAAAAAACGGTACGTCGTCCTGCTCCTGAAATCTTTTCACCAGATCTTTTCTCTTCGCCACCGGTACGCCGCCGTGCAGTACCAGTCCCGGTTTTCGAAACTGCGTCGCAAGAAACTCAGACAGCGGTTCGCACATCGACTGAAACTGAGTGAACACCAGCACCTTTTCCTGACGATCGCGGATCGGTTCACAGACATAGCGAAGACACAGAAATTTGCCGCTCTCGGCAGGATCGAATGCTTTCTGATCCAGAAACTGATCGGGATGATTGCACAATTGCTTCAGCCGCATGAGCATCGACAGTACCAACCCCCGACGCTGAATGCCGTCCGCTTCCGCAAGCTGCTTTTCCACGTCGGCAATCACTTTTTCGTACAACACGGCCTGCTTCTTCGACAGCCCGCATTCGACTTTTACTTCCGTCTTGTCGGGAAGATCAGGCACGATATTTGGATCGGTCTTCATTCGCCGCAGGATATAAGGCCGTACAAGTTTTCGCAGAGCTGAAACAGCTCCGGAATTCTGCTGCTTCGTCATCTGCTTCACGAAATCGCGAAACTGCTTTACAGACCCAAGCAGGCCCGGCACGCAGAAATCAAACAGCGACCAAAGATCACCCAGTTGATTTTCCACAGGCGTCCCCGTCAACGCGATGCGCCCGGATGCTTTCAGCTTGCGCACGGATTTTGATTGAGCCGATCCGGCGTTCTTGATGGCCTGCGCTTCGTCCAGCACGACCATGCGCCAATGCACATCAGCGGGCCATGTAGATCGACGGATCAGCGTATACGTCGTGATGACGACATCGTAACCAAACAATTCCGTCGCCGGTTTTCTCGCGACTTTGTCCAGAGTCGCCGCATCGCATTCCGATCGATGCGCCAGAAACACCTTCAATTGGGGCGCGAACCTGTCCAGTTCCTGCTTCCAGTTTCCAATCAGCGACGCAGGCACGATCAGCAGAAACGGGGCGGCTTCATCGCCAGGCTTCGCGCGGCGATTCTGTGGCGATGGCGGCTTTTTGTTGGCCTCTTTCAACTGCAAAATCAGATCGATGACCTGAATCGTTTTGCCGAGACCCATGTCGTCGGCAAGGCAAGCTCCCAGTCCCAGTTGAGTCATAAACCACAGCCAGCGAACCCCGTCGGCCTGATACGGTCGCAGGGTCGCATTCAATTCGATGCCCGGATCGCAGCCGACAATGCCATGCGGATCACGAATCTGCTGCAGGATTTCGGCGAGCCACGCGCCGGACGTGACCGATGACCATTGCCGCGTTTCGTCATCTATAGACTCCGACGATTGCAACTGCGTCCCAGCGAGCAACCGCATTCCTTCCAGAAACGAAATGCCGTCAGCATGTTCCTGTTGCAACTCGTTCCATTGCGCAAGTGCTTCCTTGAGTTTTTGCTGATCGACTTCAACCCATTTGCCACGAAGCAACGTTAGTCCATCGGTCGCCGCCAGCAGTTGCCTGCGTTCTTCATCAGTGAGTGGTGTGCCATCCACGGCAAGGTTCGCGGAGAAATCCAGCAAACTATCGAGCCCCACTGCGCTGGCTCGCTGATCACCGATTCGAACCTGCACCTGCGGCCGCGTCACTTTGCGTGACTTCCACCAGTCGGGAACTCGGACGCTTAATCCGGCTTCCTCCATAATCGCGACGTCGTTCAGAAATCGATATGCCTGCGACACCGACCACGCCTGCGGGTGAAAGATGGCACGCGACGTCAGCATCTGGCCAACCACCGGGCTGCGACTCGCCGCTTCTCGCACCGGAACCAGCAGTTCGGTCAGCTTGGTCTGATCCCGCTCAGCGGCATACTGTCGCAACGCTTCACCCAGTGGCAAGTGCTGCACCTGTGACTTCGCCGACAACCGATGCGCGTAGGTTGCGAGAAACGCGAACGGACTTTCAGGATCTCGCTTGTTTTCAGCCAGGTGAAAGGTGACTCGACCCAGCAAGTGAGCATCCGGATTCAGTTTCAGCAACAATCCGCGGCATCCACCTTCGGTATTGTGGGCGCGTTGCAAAAATTCAATGAGCAGCTCAGTCCACAGCCGTTTGAGCAGGTCATTCGTCAGAAATTCCAGCCCGCGCATCGGCGGCGCTTCCGCGACCAGAACGGCGAGGACCAGTTCATCCGGTGCCGAGATGATCGCCCCACCGCTCTTAGACACCGAGACAGACTTACCGGACTTCACCGACTTCTCCAACGCGGCGAAGCGTTCATCGTCGAGCTGTGAGACAGCCTTCAGAAATCGTTGGGCCCAGTTGCGCCAAAACACAAACGCCAGCGGCAGACCTGCCTTGCTGCCAATCCCCGCCAAATGTAACAACCCGTACGCCGTTGATTCCCTGAATGCATCAAGCAACTCTGCGGCGACCGAATCATCGACTGCGATGCCCGGCAAAGCGTCGTCCTGCGCATTGATTTCAGGCTCACAGGAGATTCGGCCCGATGGCCTGATGATGAGGGTGAGTTGCATGAGATGTAACGAGATTCCCTTCGAATCAGCCGGATTGCTTCAACCCTGCGATCCATGAGTCATGGGCTACGGCGGCACCGATTGCTATCGAGGCAATCCACACGATCGCACCCAGCAGATTGATCATAAAGGGATGCTGATTGATATCCCAGCGAGAGAATAGACAATAGGCTGATCGTCATATTCATCCAATAGACAATAAAGCTGACGCGACCCCGTACTACCCAGTGATGGCGGGGCAGCGTCACCGCTTCCTCGTTCTGATAGACTGTGTTAGATTTCCCACCATTCAATGACATGGTGTCGAACACTCTTCCGACAAATGAAAGAAGAGTTCGTAGAGTACTTAGAACGCCTAACAAAACCGGGACTGGCTCCCGTCTTGAACCGGAAAACGCGGCAAACACTGTTTGGCGAGGGTGCCTGTCCCGGTTTTGTTACGTGCTTCTGGATTATTTTCGCGGGCAGTTTGAGGCGGAGTTTTTCCAGCAGGATTTGTTGGTGGTCAGTGGGTTTTGAGACACAGCGGGTGCGGATCTCCACACCGCTGCGAGTCGGCAGCACGACGTCCATCGAGCGGATGTCGGACAGTTCCAAAAGCACTCTGCGAGGTTCGCTGCCGAGCCCCGCTTTGTCAGTCTCATCGGCCGGCTCGATAGATTTACGAGCCGAATCAACGGCCTGCTGGACACCCAGTCGTCCGGCTTCGTCAAGCTACCCAGCCACGCAACGACTCGTTGCCTTGGCCCCGTGGCCGTGCGATACGACTCAACCAGCGCCCAATAGGCGTGCCGCTGTCCGTTTTTCGTTCTGTAGCATTGGCGGATAAACATGACCGCAAATGCTAACGCCCTTTACGCCGAGTCCAAGATGAGTGGTCGTCACTACATCACGTTTCGGGATTCCAAACACGCCGCTTTTCCAAATTCCGTTTCAAAAACACGGCAGATAATGTTCTCGCAACAACGGAATTCGACACTTCTGGGGAAGTCGGGTTAGTCCCGACTATTCGTGGGAACGACCTCGGCTTCCGCGTTGCCCTGATTTCCCGGTCTGGTCAGTAGCCGCAGGCGGGTAGCAGGAGCCGCGACTGGAGGTGTATAGCGACCGTCGGCTGGTCGCGGCGGTCACGCTGGCACAGAGATCGACGAGCGAGGAGGGCGCCTGGTCGTTGACTTTCTGGCGCTACTGGCGTGCATGGCCGCGTTGGTAAATGTACCGAGTGTGGAAGCGGTTGACGCGGCGCAGAAGGGGCAGGCGGTGGTGGGGAATTGAATAGTGCTGATCGGCGCCAAGTCTCGTTCAAGAATTTTCAGAATTCTCTCAATGGCAACGAATTCCTCTGCTCGTAGCCTCCGCAAACGGCTTTCAATGTGTCGTGGGAAGACGATCTGAAAGCGAAGCAGAGCCGAGACAAAGAGTCCGACGACGTCTGCACCAAACAGTCGGAAGCCGCGCAGTCGCTTATGAAAGAGGAAGAAACGTTTGCTGACGAAAAGCCGACGATTACGAAAAAGATGACAACGCCAGTACCATGCACTTGGCAGGATGTCACCGGGCTGGACGCGACTGGGAACAAAGTTGCTCTGCGGCTTTGGGTTCCCCATATTTCATGTCAGACTATGTCCCTTTCAGGTTAGCTTAGACCGTTTACTCCGACCTTCTACGGCCGCAGGAGGAAATAGCTCCGCCCAGACGTTGCCGACTTTTCTCTTTGTGACCCCCTCAATTATGTCGATCTGGTACGTATCGTTGTATTCAGCAAATTTCTCGTAATCGCCCTTCCAGCCCGTGGTTGTATAATATCTGAATTTCACCTTAACTTTGGCGTACGCTGTTTTGCTGATAGCCGCGGTCCATAAACCGTAAAACGTAGTCACAGTCATCCTTGGCTCACCAATTGTAATGAATTGGGAATCGGGTATCGCGGTCGTATCCAGCTGGTAGGACATCGCAGCCGCATTCCTCATCTTTGTTATCTTGTTGGTCAGCTGTGTTTTGAATTGCTCGAGCGTTGAGGCCGTGGGTTTCTTCTCCGCAACGACGCTTGTCTCATACTGCAGAAGCAGGGAACCAATTTTCTGGCCCTCTGCTTTTTTCTCGTCTGTCGCCGGGTGGAACTTCTTGGCCTCCTCTTCATGCACATTATGCTGCTTGTTCAGGTCGTGGGATCCCCAGAACCAATTATCCTGCCAGGTGTTGGCATTGCCATGGAGAAAAGAATTCACCAGATGCATCTTGACGAGTGGCTTAACTTTCTCGGATCCTTCAGTGACCGTACGCAGCGTTCCGATCTCAATTTGGTTGTAATAGCATTTTAGGGTTCCGGTGCAGGAGTCCAGCCAATCCGAACCAGTGTGATGTGTAAAATTTCCCGTATCCGATTCTTCGCCTTTCTTGTTACTAAGGATTTCGCAACTTTTATATGGATCGCGACTGAGCTGATTGGGCTGGTGGCTCAATGGGGAAGGTGCCGGAGTCCAAGGCTGTATGATCAATGAATTTCGCGGCAGACGCCTGGCGGTTCTTGGCCACGCGGTTCGTGGCGAAAGAACAGGCCGGCGCAGTGCAGCCCCGATCGCCATTTGATCGGCTTCCTCCTCCAGCTGTCGATCCTGAACCAGCACCACATGCGGGAAACGGCTTTGCCTGCGCTCATTCCAGCTTTGCTGCTGGACGACGTGCGCCAATTCGTGGCCGAGCAGCAGCAGCCCTTCTTCTGTCGCTGGATCGTAATGACCTGGCGAGAAATAAATGTCGGCTCCGGCTGCAAATGCAATCGTGCCGAGCCGTTCCGGCTGTGGACCCTCATGCACACGCACGGCGGAAAAATCGGTTGCAAATGCCGCCGACATCTGGCGCCGGACAGCCACCGGTAATTTCCGTCCAGTGCGACGGGAAAGACCTAATCGTCTTGGATCAATACGGAAAGCCATGATACGTCCGGACCAAACGAGGGACACGAAACTTTGTTGACAGCTGACAGCTGACAGCTTAGACATAAGTTGTAGCAAGTGTGGCAGTTCAGGAACAAGGGTTGGCTGAGGAAAGGTAACTGGTTCTTGAACAGTGTGCCATCCACCCATTTGACGGTGTCGGACCAAGATAGAAATGTCACAGGGTTCGCCCAGTTAGAAATGTCACATTCGAGGTCCGTGTTGCGGGCCTGTTTCGCGGAGGGGAGCGCAAGCGGACCGCAGCGAAACAGGCCCGCAACACGGCGGTCAGACCTCCACCCATCAATGCGGACGACGCCATGGATGATTCGCGGCGGGCTTGTGCGGTGCCTTTCGTGAAGCCGCTTGCCCGGTTGTTTTCTTCGTCCGGCCCGGACGCTCAGAAACCTCCGTCCATAACAAGAGTCGTGTTCCAAACGTCAGCCGGATTGTGCCATCCAACAATTCGCTCACCACAATCTTCTTGCGAGCCAATGACAGTTTCTGATGCTCGGCACTCAGCTGAAAGATCCGGTTGCACCACGATATCGTCCAGTCGTTCTGAACAACGCGATGCTCCTGGAAACACAACACATGATTCAGCTTCAAGCCCCGTGGAATTGAACGATGCAGGTTCG
>CANJQC010000008.1 GCA_947476295.1 Planctomycetaceae bacterium
GCCAGTCGTGTGGCGGATTGCAACGCTGGTCAGTCGATTTGGTGCCACCATCTCCCGCCGAGAATGCTTTGAGTTCGAAACGAAGTTCCGCGAACACCTCGAAGAAATGGGACGGATCATCGTTCAGGGGAAGCTGAATTCACTCTCGTCGCTATCGTTTAACCGGCCGCAAATTGTGTTCTACGAAGGCAATGCGTATTCCTACAAACGTCTGTCGCCCACTCGCAACTTGTGCCACGAGAGGGCACTGGACGGTAGTGTCCTGAGTCGCCAGTTGAGCGACGCTGTCTAGGCTGACTACGTTCGCACAAGCAGCAAGTCGGCTCGCTACAAACCCAACAAAAAAGACAAACCATCCGCTCAGAATCCCATCGTCATTAAAGCCAACGCCAAACAAAAACAAGCATTCAGCCAACTCAATTTCTCACCCTACATTTTTCCTTAACGGCGTTGCCCGTTGGAGTTGAGTGCGCATGGAAAAGATGTAGGTAATGACAAGGCATACGGGGGTTGGAGTCTCAGGTGCTTCACTCAAGCAAGGCTAAAGTCCACGTGCTCAATGATGCGGCTGCCATCGACTCGCTGGCGGCTCCGGAACAGACTGGTACTTCAGTGCTCTGGATGACGTCATCACGGATCTGTTTGCGGATGAGACAATTGATCTACTGTGAAGCGGCCCAATCCGGATCGTCACGGTAGCGTTGTGCTTTCCATGGATCGCCGACATTGTGATAGCCAGCACGTTCCCAGTAGCCGGGAATGTTGCGATCGGTCAGCTCGATTTGATTCACCCACTTGGCACTCTTCCATGCAAAGAGTCTGGGTACAACCAGACGTACGGGTCCACCGTGATCCGCATCGATCGGCTGACCGTCGTGAGTGACGGCCAGTACCACATCATCATCCAGCAATGCTGCCAGCGGAACGTTGGTTGTCCAGCCGTTGTCGTGAGCACCGATGAGTGCAAACATCGCGGTCGGCTGAACGCCCGCCTGATTCAAGAGTTGCCGAACCGAAACGCCGTCCCACAGATTGCCGAGTCGTGACCATGTCGTCACGCAATGAAAGTCGGCAAAGACCTGAATCCGGGGCAGCTGCCGAAACTGTTCCAGCGTAAATTCCAGCGGTTCACTTACGAGTCCGCAGATTCTCAATGACCATTGTGCGACGTCGATCTCAGGGACAATCGTCGCGTGCAGCACAGGCCATTTGCGAGTTCGATGCTGGCCTTCCGGCAGACGTTCCTCGCGGCGTGTGTCTTCGGAGACAATGACGCCGGCCGCAACATCGTTCGGGGAGGGAACGTTGCCGGGCTGATATTTGGGATCGGTATCTGGGCTGTAGAGTGACATCGGTTAAAACCTGCGAGTTTTGCCAGGGCTGGAAGCCCGGCACATCGTCTGCCGGTGGCGCGAACCTAATGGCACTTGGTTTAGAATTTGTCAGTCAGGTGGTTTTGGATTTCGTTTTCGTTTTTTGAATTGGTTTGACTTTGGTCTTTAAATGTCCCGAGCGTTTTGCACTTGCTTTAACGGCACCCGTTCTCTTCTTTGCGGATTTGGTTGAGGCTTTCGCCCGACTCTTACCTGATCTGGACTTCGTAACGCGGGATTCAGCGACAGACGATTTTGCCGACACGGTCGGCTTCCCGGTCTTCTTCCCCGAAGCCGTTTTTCCAGCAGCGGTCGCGGCGACGCCCTTGACGATGGCTTTCACGACGGCCGGAGGAACCTTGGCATTCGCCCCTGTCCTTCGAGCTTTCGCTTTCGGCGGCGTTTCGGCAACGGCCGGAGCTGCAGGCATTTTCTTTGAAGTCCGTTTCTTCTTCGAAGACTTTGACGAGTCACCGACGATGTTGTCCAGTTCAATTCCGAAGATGGCTCCAAGATCCTGTGAGTCCAGTCCCCCGCTGCCACTGCTGAGTTCACGGTTCAGATTACCGGCCGCGATCGCCTGAGACACCAATTCCTGATGATCCACGCCACGGAGCAGAAACAACAGTTCCGGTTGATTGTCGAGTCGTGCGCCAACACCATACATCACTGCCGCTAGATGCTTGCAGCACGACGAGTAGTCCGGGCAACTGCACGACATCCGGATCTCGCGAGGCGACGGGAAGAGTCCCGTCTTCTGATCGGTCAGTTGTTTCATGACCCCGTCTGACAACCTGCCCGACAACAAATCCAGCAGCGAGTCGATCGATTCACTGCATTCTGATCGGATGGCCTTCCACCGATTTTTGTCAAGCTCCGAAATATCGATCTTCACTGTGTAAGGCATTGATCCAGCGACGACGGCTTCGATTTTTTTGGGTTTAATGATGAGATCGACGACGGAGCCGTTGCGCACATACGTCGCGCCGCGTGGCAGACGGTTGGAATAGTCCTGATACGCCGTCAGGTTATCACACCATGCCTTGCCCCAGAACGTTTTCGCAATCGCACGTCCCTGGATAGATACTGGTTCTCGTTCACGCTTCTGCTTCTTTGCAAGCTGCACTGCGTGTCGAACGGCCTTGTTGAGTTTATCCCCAACGGACACATAAGGTGCCCATTGTTGTCCCCAACTCATTTGGAATCCCTTCTCGAGCGGTGCAGTTCAACGACGTAACTCTGTCCGTCATTGTTGATCAAACGAGCCGCGTCGTCAATTGACCGTTTGGGAACACCCAACGCATTTCCGTCTGTACCGGCAATTCATGAATCAGCAATTTTGTATCTGATCCAGCCACAACGTCACTCCTGCACCCTCCCGCGAAAACTTTCGACATCCAGCGCGCCGGCTGGCGACACATGGACCGTCACGCAGCCTTCGATGCAGGTGTGCATAACGGATGCAGAGCTAAATATCCCGGCAAGATGATTTCGACTGCGATCATTGCGCGCACTCACGATCAAATAGGCCGGCCGGACAATTGCTGCAAGAGCCGAGTTGTTGGAGTTTGGACTGCCATGATGCGGGCTCATTAGGACATCGCACGGCGGCAGTTTCGGCAGCAGTTGCAGTTGGCCAAGTCCTTCAAGGTCGCCCGGAAGACAGATGCGGCGATTGCAATATTCCAGAATCGCCGTGACACTGACTTCATTGTCCGACAGCCCTGACGCTGGTTTCGTGTCGGCCTTCAGAAAAGAAATGTGCAGATCGTTGCCTAGAACAGAATCACCGCTGCTCAGAATCGTGACGGGCACGTTCAGTGTGAAGATGGCATCCAGCACTTTTTGCACGGTCGGTAATTCCGTTCGGACGAATTCATTCGTCAATAGAACGTGTCCGACCGGCATGCGTTCCATTAGACTGGCGACGGCGTTGTAATGATCCAGATCGGGATGAGAAATCACTATCGCGTCAATCATGCGATAGCCGCGATTCCAGAGAAACCGGCAGACGGTATCTGCAGTCCGTTCTCCACGATGCATGGCACCTGCATCAAACAGCAGCACGCGATTGTCCGGAGTCTGGACGACGACCGCGTTTCCATGTCCGACCGATAACACACTGCATGTCAGTCCGCCATGCACCGGCACCTGGCAGATCGTGCGAAACACTAGGATCACGTAAATCAGCAGACTGCTGCGAAGACACCAGCGAACGATCGGGTGTCGAGCTATCACGGATATCGCAAGCAAACCGTAGTAGACTGGAACAAACCATGCCGGAAGATCAGGAATCATTACAAAGCCCGTGCGAACATCTGCCGACAGCGATACGCCGATTTGCAGGGCCGACAGCATCCAGTCAAACGGTGCCACCGCGAGCGAAGCCGCGGGCGGCACGAGCAGCCCCACAGAAGTCGAAACATATCCGCTGATCAGCGTGACGGTTGTGAGTGGTATGAGCAGGATGTTAACAACCATTCCAACAAGCGACACGACATGAAACTGAGTTGCCACGATCGGTGCAGTCAGCACGGCGATGGCCAGCATCCGCTGGTAATTCAGGCGCAGCCATTCCCAAAAGCGTCCCTGTATTTCCCGCAACCGGTCCTGCCATGTGACGGCATCCGGCGGAGCCGCTCCCTCTTCCGGAGGCGGGGCGGTTTCCGATACCCAGCCCAGCGCGCCTACAGCCAGAAACGAGAGCCATGCGCCAATATCAAACGCTATCGAAGGGTCCAGCACGATCAGCAGAATGGCCGTCGCACCGATTAAAGATCCCATGCGGATATCACGGTACAAAGTTTGGCCCAGAATATAGAGCAGAATAAAGCACGTCGAGCGCAAGACGGATGGTTGCAGGTCGGTCAGGAACGCATAGAGCACGCAGACTAGGCCAGCCAGCAGCAGTGAACTCGTTCGTGACACAAGCAGCAGGTTCTGAATACGGACGAGAAACACAAACAGAATACCAACATGCAGCCCGGAAATTGCGAGCAGGTGCATTGTACCGCTGGCGATAAAGTCACGTTCCACATCCGGCGTCAGATGACCGCGATTTCCCAACAGCAACGCTTCTGCCGTCGCGCGGTTCTTTGAAGTCAGGTTGTCGCGCAGCAGAAGCACGGTCTGCTGACGAAACGCATTGAACCAGCGTTTCAGATTCCAGACACTTGCGGGCTGAATCACGTTCGCCGCTGCAGGATGCCGTGCAAATGCCATCGCCGATATGCCCTGTCGCTGCATGTAACGGGCAAAATCAAACTCACCTGGATTCTGCGTCGGTTCCGAAAGTTCGATTTGTCCCGTCAGTTGAATACGATCACCCCAGGACAATTGCTCCGTCGCATCGCCGTCGATCAGCACACGGAGGAGTCCACGCGCGCGGACCACTTCTTCGCCGCGCAGCAGGGCTGTTGTATGCAACAACAGCAGAGTACGAGGCGACTCAGTCTGGCCGGTCATGCTTCCCGAATCCGCAGGCATATTCAGCGCCGGGATGTTTGCGACATCACCTGTGATGCGCAGCGCGGGATCGTCGCGGAATTCGGCAGAAGCTGCCAGCAGCGCAATGTCCTGACCTTCATCGACGCGACTGCGAACGGTCCACAGCACAATACCGACGGAAATCATCGCGATGAGCAACGCGGTCATTTCCAGTCGTATTCGTTCACCGCGATGCAGAATCGTCGCACCCAGCACCGACAGGAACGTCACTGAAACGGCAACGACCGTCGGCACCGGAAACTCGTGGGCTGCACAGACGTCGGCAAGTCGGACACCGGCAATCAGCATGGCCGCGCAGATGAGTGAACGCGGCACCGCAGGAATCTTCCAGAATCCAGTCAATACACGTCCGGTTTCAAAAGACGGTTTGGGATTCTGCAATGCGTACCTCACATCTCACGACGGCGACCGTCCAAAATCGGCTGAAGCTCATCAACAAAATCGTGGACGTCTTGGAACTCACGATACACCGAAGCAAATCGCACAAACGCGACTTTGTCCAGATCCCGCAAAGCACTGAATACCAGCTCACCAATACGCCGTGACGGGACTTCACGCTCGCCGTCTTCGTAAAGCGCAGCTTCTACGTCGCCAACCAGCAGGTCAATCTGTTCCGGACTGACAGGGCGTTTGTAGCACGCCACTTCGACGCCGCGGCGGATTTTTTCGCGATCGAATGGCACGCGCGTCCCATCTTTCTTAATGACTCGAATCGGCGACTCTTCGATCTTTTCGTAGGTCGTGAATCGACGTTCGCAGCTGAGACATTCACGGCGGCGGCGTATCGAAAAGTCCTGACTGTTGCGGGAGTCAATGACTTTAGTTTCGTCATGTTTACAAAAGGGACACCGCACTCGATCGATCCTGAACAGAATTGACTTCGGACAATCTGTACAGCATGCACAGCATTCCGAATGGTCGCCACATTCTATCCAAACAGGACCGGGGACTTGCAACCAATCGCACGTTCGGCCTGTTTTTTGGTTCGGGAAGCTTTTTTTTTCGGCCCAGAAGCTGGTCTGGACACAAATCACAGGTTTCGGCAGACTTCGCCGCTCTCATGTGTCTATTTCAGTGTTTTGCATTTTGGCGTACGAGCGGTCCTCAACCGTTGTGATTCGCCAAAGTCTGCCTGTGTCGGCCTTTCGGCACTTTGCAGATTCCCATCCAAAGATCTCACCTCGCAGCATTCTTAATCCCTTCTGCTGCAAGTCTCGTCCTCCCCCCTTCCTCCAAATCGCTGGTTACCTGTCATGACGCGACTGGCCATTGCCGTCTGCTGTTACGCAGTCATCTTCGCAGCGTCGCTGTTTTGCGCATTGCTGCTGCGTTTTGACTTTGTGTTGACCGATTATGCCATAAGCGTGTTTCGGGACAGTGTGCTCATTCTGGTGCTGCTGAAAATTGCGGTCGTGCTGTTTTCACGCGACTGGCGACGGCGAATGCGGTATTCCACAATTTACGACATCGCCTGGTCAGCCGGGATCTGCCTTGCCTGCGGAGTTCTGGTCTCGGCTCTGCAGATCGCTCATGAAACCATGCCGCAGATTCCACGCAGTGTTATTGCGATGGATACGTTGATTTCTGCAGGAGCCATCGCGTCGGCTCGGATCATGGCTCAGGCACTCCGCACGTTGCGGAACACGAAACGAAACCTCAATGCTTCCCGAACCTTGATTTATGCGCATGGATCTGAAGCGGCGGCAATGACGACATCGATTCAGACGAGTTCCTCCAGACTGCGTGTTGTCGGAATTGTGTCGCCGAGAAACCTGATACCGAATTCAGTGATCGCAGGCGTACCGGTGTATGACGGTTCGCAGGGACTTGAATCCATTATCAATCACACCCGGGCAGAAGTGGTGCTGATGCCATCGCGCTTGTCGGGTCGTGAAGTGCGGGAAGTGAGCGAAGTCTGCCTGAAACAGGGAGTCAACGCCCATCTGGTTCCGTCGATTGATGAGATTCCATCAGGCCGATTTGAACTTAAGATGCGGGAAGTTACGATCGACGACCTGCTCCGCCGCGAACCCAATCAGCTCGACATGGCCGGAATCCGCACGGTCCTGCGTAATCGCGTGGTGATAGTGACAGGAGCCTCGGGAAGTATCGGATCAGAAGTCTGCCGCCAGTTGCTGGATTTTGGCCCGCGAAAAATTATCCTGCTGGACCAGTCCGAATTCGGAATCTTCCAGATAGAACAAGTGTTTCTTGCGCTGCGAAAAGACCCCGCGCGAAGTCTGCCGCAACTGGAATTCGTTGTCGAAGACATCACTGACAAAGAAGCCATGACACGGATCTTTATGCTGCATCGACCGGCTGTCGTGTTTCATGCTGCCGCCTACAAGCATGTGCCGCTGATGGAAAGCAATCCGCAGGCCGCCGTTCGAAACAATGTCTTCGGGACGCAGGTTCTGGTCGATGTTGCCGATCGCTTCTCCGTCGAACGATTCGTCATGATCTCGACAGATAAAGCCGTGCGACCGACAAACGTGATGGGCGCGACAAAGCTGATCGCGGAGCAGTATCTGCACTCCGTGGCGACTCGTTCAAAAACGCGGTTCATCACCGTTCGCTTCGGCAACGTGCTGAATTCGGCAGGTAGCGTAGTCCCGACGTTTCGCAGGCAGATCGAAGAAGGCGGTCCGGTCACCGTCACAGATCCCGAAATGCTGCGGTACTTTATGACGATCCCGGAAGCCGTGCAGCTGGTCCTGCAGTCCAGTGCGGTTGGTGAGGGCGGTGACGTGCTGATCCTAGACATGGGCGAACCGGTTCGCATCGTCGATCTTGCCAAAGACATGATTCGTCTTTCCGGCCAGCGATATCCTGAGGACATCGATATCGTGTTCACAGGTCTGAGACCAGGTGAAAAACTTTACGAAGAACTGTTCTACGAAACTGAACAGAACGCCGTTCGTGTCCACGAAAAAATCTTCAGAGCCCCGCGGGAATCCGAGATAATATCAACGATGATGAATGAGGAGTTGCGGCAACTGACCGAACATCTGAATTCCAGCCGCGAAGAACTGCGCGAAGTCCTGTGGCAGGTCACCTCCCGAATCGTGGAACGCAGTTCGGCACAGCCAGTGGAGTCCGCAGCATTCCGTCGCAGCGCTGCATAGCCGGACATCGCCACTACTTCTGCAGCAGCACGTTCACGCCCTTCTTGTTCGACAGCACGATGTCCGGTTTCCTGTCGTCGTTCATATCGTGGATTTCGAACTGCGTGCCCACACCTGTACCAACACCTGCCGATATGTAGTGCGGCGTGATTTTCGGAGTCTGCCCTTTTTGCCGCACCACTTCGTACCAGCACATTACCACCGGGTCATGGGCACCGGGGTCAGCGCCATTGTGGGCGAAAAAGCGTTTTCCGGTGACGTAGTCCAACTGTCTGTCGCCGTTGATATCGACCGCTTCCACCGCATGCGTCTGTGAAAACGACTTGTCGATTTCGTGCAGCGTCCACGGGCCGTCCCCGGTATTCTCAACCCACCAGACACCATACTCATGTGCCGATGCAATGAACAGATCCATGTCGCCGTCGCTGTCGAGATCATCAGCGTTGATATTCGACACAGCAGGCATCGGTGATTCGCCGTCAGCGGTTTTGACCCGAATCGGATGGAAGGCCCACGTCTTGCCGTTCAGGATGTCGCCCGGATTCTGCCACCAGCCGTGGCCAATCAAGACGTCGCGGTGTCCATCGCCATTCATGTCACCGGCACCCAAGCCGTGGTAATACTTGAACGTGCCGTTCTCATTCGGGTTACCCGGGGTACTCACCGCATGGAATGCGAATTTTGCGCCAGACTTGTCGGGGGCGGGGATGACGTTGAAACCCATCTGAGCCTCCGGCTGCGATCCAATAATAATCTCGCGAATTCCGTCACCATTCAGATCTTCGAACTCCGGCGACTCATTGCAGGCACTGGACCAGATGACATGTTCTTTCCAATGCGTTTCTTCACCGACACCCGGATTCTGATACCAATGAAAAGGCTCACCGGGGAACCCGATGAGCACCACATCCGGCAACCCATCACCATTTATGTCGTGCGCAAAGTTGGCAAAGCTGTTGCTGTAGCCAACACCCGCGACGAATTCTCCCGGCATCCGGATCTCATGAATCTTCCACTCCATGCCATCGATGTGCTGTTTAGAACCTGCCTTTGGCGCTTCGTACCAGACATCGCCTGCAATAACGTCGGGCGCTCCGTCGTTGTTCACATCGGCAGCCGCAACACCTTCCGAACGAAATCGTTCGTCCAATTTAATTCGTACCCAGTTGCTATCATCATCTGCACTCAGCACGGGCAGCGCAATGAGCATCAGGATTGCTGCCGCAGAGTAATTCAGTCTAGTGGTCATCGACAACTTTCTCTAGCGCTTCGTCGTCCGTTTTTAAATCTGTGGGAACCGACTACGGGCAACTCGTATTGCCAAAGATCGGCTGTCGTATCTCATCAGACTACCCGACTCGCCCCCGGCAGGTCAACGAATCGAGCGATCATTGCGCAATGTCGATTTCTCCGCGGTAGATTCGTTCCGGAAATCTGCCCCAACCTGTCGTCAAGAGATCCAGGATTTCCTGTAAAACTGCCGTCCGACATTCTCAATGCCAGAAAATCGACGTCTGAAACAACCAATTAGCTCCTGTTTTGACGAACAGACTGGCATTTTTTTGAGTCGGCGGCTATCCTCCTGCGTTCAAATTTGAATTCGCGAATGGGTCGGAATCACGTTTTCCGGCGTTTGTGCGGTTTTCAACTCGTTTATGACACAGTTTCTCCGCTATGCCTAATTCAGCGTCCGCCGAAAAATCACTCCGCAGGTCCAACGTTCGACGTGACCGGAATCGCCAGCAGCGCGGTTCACTTCGCACGCGACTGAAAAAGTTCCGCGCGTTCCTTGCGGAAAAGCCGACGCAGGAAGCGGCTGACAAAGAGTTCAGCCTCGTCGTCAAGGCACTCGATCAGGCGGCTGCCAAGAAACTACTCCACAAAAATGCTGCCTCACGCACCAAGTCACGCCTCGCAGCACTCAAGCGGAAGACTTTCGTTGGCTGAAGTCTGGCTTCGATGTTGAAGCCGGGCAGAGTTCGCACGCTGAGATCACACAAAAATATCCAAAGCCGTCGTTCGTTCAGAGCGGCGGCTTTTTGTATGGTATGAACTTCCCTGCGTGCAGATTTTCAGGTTCCCGCGGAGAGAAAAATGACCTGTGACATTCGGGAAACGCTTCAGGCGTATTCACTCGAACGCTACGAGACAGAATTTGCAGATCGACATTTGCTGCACGGTATCGTCGCCAAGTGGGCCCGGGAAGCGCCCGAGCGGATTGCCTTGGTCGATTTCGACTCGGGCCGCAAGTTTACCTACCGCCAGCTGGATGATGTGACGACAGCATTGTCGCTCAAGCTTCTGGAGGTCGGATATCGGCCTGGTGACTTTCTGGCCACGATGCTGCCATTGTTGCCCGAACATATTTTCTTGGAGTACGCATGCTTCAAAATAGGTGTCGTCCACGCACCGCTTGATCTGCGGCTGAAAGCTGCTGAGGTTATCCGGTCATTGCAGCTGATTAACGCGAGAGGATTCGCGCATCTGGGCCAGATTCCTGCCGCCGACTTTCGTGAACTGGCTCGCGTCGTGCAGTCCCTATGCCCCTTTGTGAAACACTACCTTCAATTCTCTGCCCCGGATGAAACGATCGAAGGTGCAACTTCGTTCGCGACATTCGCAGCTGATGCGCAATTGCTGGCGGCCGACAGCGACTCTGAATTGTGGATACAATTCAAGGAAATCACACAGGCAATCAAGCCGACACACGGCGCACAGGTCATCTACACCACTGGTTCGACCGGGCTGCCAAAACCGGCCTTGCTTTCTCATCGCAATATCACCGCACAGAACATGTGTCTTGCTGCTGGTTTCGGTTTGTTTGATTCACCTAACATGCTCGTGAATCTGCCGCCATCACACGTCGGTTGTCAAGCCGAGCAACTGATGACCACGTTTTTCTCAGGCAAAACGGCTGTGATCCTGCACGTCTTTGACGCGGAAAAAACATTGCAGGCAATTCAGGAATATAAGATTGACTGCTTTGGTCAAATACCCGCCATGTTCAACATGCAGTATCGATTGCCGAATTTTAATGATTATGATCTGTCGTCCGTACAGCGAGTCCTGTACGGAGGACAACAGGTCAGTAATGAGTTCATTCGGCAACTGTACGAAAACTTTCCTGCTGTGGGGACTGGGTTGGGCCTGACAGAAATGGCCGGATTTGTGACGTATACCGGCATGACAGACAATATTGAACAGCTTTCGAATACCATCGGCTGGTGGGCACCAATTACTCCGCTCACTATTCGCAAGCCGATGAACGAAGACGGTTCTGCTGGTGCGGAACTTCCCGACGGGGAAGCGGGCGAAATCTGTTTCAGCGGTCCACAAGTGTTTATCGACTACGTCAATAACCCGGAAGCGTATCGCAAAACTGTTTCGACCGACGGAATCTGCTACACGGGCGATCTGGGCTGCGTCACCGAACGCGGACTGTCGTTTGCAGGACGTTCGAAACTGGTGATCAAACCTAAGGGCTACCAAGTCCATCCGGCCCAGATCGAAAGTCATTTTGCCGAACTGAACGAACATGTGGCGGTCTGCGGTGCCGTTGGAGCGACGCACGACCTTTTCATTGAAGGCGTCGTTCTGTTTATCGAGCTCAAACCTAACGCGAATCTGACTCGCGAACAACTGGATGTCCACGCGAAAGGCATCGCGGGTTACATGCGGCCGTCGCACTATGTCATGCTGGAAGCCGGTGGTTTTCCACTGAACCGCGTTGCAAAGACGGACTATGTTCGACTAAGTGAGCTCGCGAAACAGGAAGTCGATATCTTGCGCAGTCAGGGCGGCTGGGACGTCAATCCATCTTCAGCATCATGAGGCAGACGTTAAGTGAAGCCACTTGAAACTATCAAGACCTTCTACGGTGAAGAAGCAAGAACATCGGATTGGTTTCTTGTTGAACAATCGATGATTGACAAATTCGGCGAAGCCACCGGTGACTCCGATTGGATACACACCGACCCGGAACGAGCCAAACGCGACAGCCCGTTTGGCGGAACGATCGCCTTCGGATTCTGGACGGTTTCGATGATGACATACTTCGGTCGTCAGATCATGAAACAGGACTACCCCGGTGACGCTTTATACGGATTAAACTACGGATTTGACCGTGTGCGTCTGATGACACCAGTCCCGGTCGGAAAGCGGATTCGCTGCCATATACGATTGATCAATGTCGAAGAACGCGGAGCCGACAGGTATCTGGTCAAATCCGAATACCAAATCGAAGTCGAAGGCAACAGCAAGCCGGCGATGATCGCCGAGTGGCTGTTCATGCTGGTATTCCCTGAAGACAAAAGAATGCGAGAGTCAGAATCATGACGATCAAAGAGTGGATCACCGTGGTGGCGACTGTGATCGTCATGTCAGTCGTCGGAAGCGATCGTACAATTGCCGAGGAACCTATCAATGTCGGAGCAGCCAGGCAGCTTTTCGTCGATGAACTGTTCTTTGCAACGTCAAGCGGCGTCTCACTGAAGATTCAACCTCCTCAAAAAAAGGGTGAGACAATTCTGAAGTCAGAACATCCGTGGGAAAGTGCGACGGTCAATTGGTTCAGTGTACGGCAGAGTCGATGGTCAGGTGGGTCGATCCGCAAGTAATGACTTTGCTCATTTCGATACCTTGAAACCCGTTTTGCCGTCCAACGACAAGGATCCACAAAACAGCAGCCTCTATAACTCCGCCGCAATGAAATACCCGTTTGCAGAGAACATCTATTTCATGTTCCCGAGCCTGTACCAACGCATCCCGGATACTCTCGATATACGGCTGGCAGTCAGCCGAGATGGCATTCACTGGTCTCGTCCGGACCAGGAGACGCCATGGATCGCGCTGGGAGAGACGGGTGAATTCGACGCAGGTTCGTTGTACATGGGCCAAGGAATCCTCCCCGTTAGCTTTTGAAGTTGCGCATTTCAGGCCCGGAGGGCCGACATATCCAATGCCGGCGGCGTGAGCCACCGGAAACGAATATTCGTGTGAATTGAGGCCTGAAAGGCCGACACAACAAATCTGTTTCAGTTTGCAGAGCAGAGTTCACAAACCATGCCCGAGCCTTCCTGCCCGATTGTCTGCACTTTTGAAAGCCGTCGTGCGGACGACATGTGCTCTTTGATCGTACGCCACGGTGGACAACCGTTGTCCGCACCGTCGATGCGTGAGATACCGATCGAAAACAATCCGGTCGCGATTCAGTTTGTCCTGGATGCGATAGCCGGAAAATTTCCGTTCGTGATTCTGCTGACGGGCGGCGGGACTGAAGCCTTGTTCGAAGTCGCTCGATCACAGGACCAGTACGAGCAACTCATCGAGGCATTCAGGCACATTTCGCTCATCATTCGAGGGCCTAAGCCAGCGGCCGTGCTAAGCAAAGTGGGGCTCAAATACGCGGTCCGCGCCCCGGAACCGAACACCTGGCGTGAGCTCGTTGACGCCATTGACCAATCCGGAATTGCCGTCAATGGTCTGGCCGTCGCCGTGCAGGAATATGGACTGCCCAACACGCGACTGTACGCGGAACTTCGAACGCGGGGGGCTATTGTGACGCCCGTGCCTGTCTACCGCTGGGCTTTGCCGACAGACACCACACCATTAGAAAACGCTCTGACAGAAATCGCCGCCGGCAACGTCGATATTCTGCTGTTTACGAGCGCCAATCAGGTGAGTAATGTGCTGACGGTCGCTGAAGAGTTCGGCTGTCTGCCCGGCTTCCGTGCAGCGATGAAAAATCGTACTCAAGTTGCATCCATCGGGCCGACTTGTTCTGAAGCACTCACGGACAACAGTTTCCCCGTCCACTTCGAAGCGTCTCCGCCCAAAATGGGACAACTCGTCCGCGGTGCGATTGAAGCATGGCACCGCGTCAACAGGTGATAGACCGCTGAAGTGCCTCTAATGCGAATATTCTGCAAAGTCGGTGCAATCGACAGACTGTGCGGGTGATGTTCATTGGATTCCCGTTGCCAATCTGCAACCTGCGTGACTGAGGAACACCGTGACGTAGCTTTGCAACGTAAGCACGAGGGCCTTCAGGGCCGACGTGTCGGTCAGGAATCTGAAAACAGACGAGGGCATCGACGCCACTTCACTGCATTGAACTTCATTCATGAAGCCGCTCCGGGATCTTCTGAAACACTCCTCGATCTACGCCGTCGGTCAGATTCTGAGCCGCCTGGTGTCAGTCCTGCTGCTGCCGTTGTATACCAACTGTCTGACCCCCGCTGACTATGGCGTTGTCGGGATCCTCGATACGACGGCTGCAATTTTGGCATTGATGATCGGCGGTGGAATGGTCACTGCGGTGACGCGGTTTCACTTTGAACGACCGTCTGAAGAAGATCACGATCGAACGTGGTGGACCGGTCTGACATGGGTTACGTTTGCCTCCGTTGTCGTGCTGACACCTTTGTGGCTGGGCCGACAGACGCTCGTCAGCGTCACTCTGCCTCACAGCATTTCCAACGGCGAATGGTTGTACACGCTCACGCTGGCAACCATCCTAGTTCAGTTGATCGGCGGGCTTGTTGATGGTTACCTGCGCGTCCTGAAATGGTCGGGCGTGTTTGTCATGATCTCACTGGGCCGCCTGCTGCTCAACGTCATTCTGAACGTCTGGTTTCTGGTCGGACTGAAGTACGGCGTGGAAGGATTGTTGTTAGGCAATCTACTTGCATCCTGTGTACATACGTCGGTTCTGCTGAGCGTCTTTGTCTGCACGCGCGGGCCATATCAATGCAGCTTTTCACTTGCGAAAAAACTGCTTTGCTTCAGCGCGCCGCTGATGGTCACCGCGTTTCTTGCCTTGCTGATGCACGAAGCGAATCGTTATATTCTGCTGTACCTTGTGAGTGACAGCGATCTGGGTATCTACGCCTTCGCGCATAAGATCGGATTTGCAGTCAACACGCTGTGCCTGCTCCCGTTTTCATCGATCTGGCAAATTGCGATTTACGACATCTATCGCCAGAAAAACAGCGATGAAGTGTTTACTCAAGTCTTCGGATGGTTCGTTTCCTGCTTGGGAATCGTGCTGCTTGGAGCTGCTCTGACGGTCCATCCGGTCCTGCCACTTCTAACCCCCGATGCCTTTGGACCGGCAGTTGAACTCATCGCCGTAATGCTGCTGGCACTGTTTGTCTATGGCCTTCATATTCAGTTTGAAGTGCCGGCACTCCTGGCGAAACGAACAGGGCTGCTCGTGCCTGGCAGCCTCGCGGGTGTGATCACGAATCTGACATTCAACTCTCTGCTTGTTCCTCACTTCGGACTGTGGGGTGCGGCATGGTCCAGCGTGGCCACGTACTCCGCCTATTCGATTACGACGCTGTTTCTGTGTCGCAAAGTGCGTCCGCTGGCGTATCCGTGGCGACAGAGTCTGGCCACTGCGGTTGGCTTATGCGCGAGTTATATCATCGTCCGATTCTATCTGTTTCCGCACCTAGGATTTATCGGTCAACTCCTAGCATCAACTGCGTGTTGTGGAATCTGGGCAATTCTGCTGCTGGGAAAAGATGGCATCCACTGGTGGCAATCGCGGCATCGGCGTACCGAATCACAAATGCGGCCTGAGAATCCTCATACGGAAATGAGCGCGTCCAGCAAAGGCGGATTTCGTACGCTGGCCAGGAGTCTTCTGCGGTTGATCTGCCTGGTGACCATGCTGCCGTTGATCCTGTGCTATCGTCTCCACGCAATCGTGCTGGGGAGCGATCGTGCGTTTTCCGGCTGGTCACAGTTGTTAAGTCTGATGCCGGGGCTGATCGGCGTGAATCTGCGTAACGCTTTCTTCCGCTTTACGATGAAACAATGTTCGGTCGAATGTCGTATCGGATTCGGCACGATCTTTTCTAATCCGGATGTCTCCGTGGGCTCGGGAGTCTACATCGGGAACTATTGCTCGATCGGTGAAGTCATGATCGAAAAAGACGTACTGATCGCGTCGCACGTATCGATCATGAACGGCTGTCATCAGCACGGAACAGCTCTGTTGGACGTGCCGATGCGCGACCAGGCCGGTCGTTATGAGCCTGTCACCATTGGGCAGGATACGTGGCTCGGTGAACGAGCGATCGTGACGGCCAGCGTCGGCAAACACTGCATCATCGGCGCGGGATCACTGGTCCTGTACCCGGTGCCGGATTATTGCGTCGCGGTCGGTGTTCCTGCCCGAATTCTGCGAGACCGACGATCCGAACTGCGCTCACGGGATCAAGCCGGCTACGTCCTCGACCGCGTCGATACGGCGCTGACAGGCTTGCAGCAGATCGTGAACGACTAACAGTTCGCGAGAATCTCAGCGCCGTGTCCCCGATCCGGACTGCACTCAGCACCGACATTTGACTATCCTCGCGCCTTTGGAAAAGGGGTCAGGAACCGATAGCCAAATGGCCCGCAGGGTGCTGCGCACTATCGGTTCCTGACCCCTTTTCCAAAGCCTCTTCTTTTCCCCCAGAGACGGAACGATGGAAATTAAGTTCTACAACACTCTCACCAACACAACCGAAATATTCCAGCCGGTCGAATCGGACTGCGTGCGAATGTACAGCTGCGGGCCGACGGTCTACGACTTTGCACACATTGGAAACTTCCGCTCGTTCCTGTTCGCGGACGTGATTCGTCGCACGCTCGAGTTCTTTGGCCACAAAGTTCATCACGTCATGAACATCACCGACGTTGGTCACATGACCGACGACGCCAATGCCGACGGCGGTGGTGAAGACAAGATGCAGGCCGCTGCACGGCGTGTGAAAGACGACAAAAAATCCGGAAAAGTTCCGGAAGGAGCCGTACAGAATCCCGACGATCCCTATCAGATTGCAAAATTCTATACCGACGCCTTTCTGCAGGACGCGCAAACTCTGGGTATCAAAGTCGCGTTTGAATCGGACAACATTCTGCACGCAACTCAACATATAGGCGCGATGCAGGAAATGATCGCGCTGTTGATCGCAAACGGCCACGCTTATGTCGGGCCGGACGCCGTCGTGTACTACAGCGTCGAAAGTTTTCCGAGCTACGGCAGGCTGAGCGGTAATACGCTCGACCGACTCCTCACAGGTGCCGGAGGACGCATCAGCGATGAGAACCAGGCCAACAAGCGACACCCTGCGGATTTCATGCTCTGGAAGGCCGACAGTTCACACATCATGAAATGGGATTCTCCGTGGGGCATGGGTTATCCCGGCTGGCATATTGAATGTTCGTGCATGGCTCGCAAACGTCTGGGTCGCGACGTAATTGATATTCACACGGGCGGCGAAGACCTCATCTTTCCTCATCACGAATGTGAGATCGCTCAAACGTGCGGTGCCACTGGCAAGGACACGTTCGCCAGATTCTGGATGCATGCGCGCTTCCTGATGGTGGAAGGCGAAAAGATGTCAAAGAGCAAAGGAAATTTCTGGACCGTGCGTGACGTGCTGGAAGGTCGCGCGACGGGAACTCAGGTGCATCCTGCCGTGCTCCGACTGGAACTCATTAAGTCGCATTACCGAGCCAACATGAACTTCACAAAGAAGGGTCTGCTGGATTCCGCCGGTGCCGTAAAACGCCTCACCGATTTTCGGACAAAGCTGGAAGCGGCTTGTGGCGGCAAGGCAGAAAATGTGGATTTGTCATACCCGATCCTGAAGGAATTCGCAGAAGCACTGGCAGACGATCTGAACGTCGCCGGCGCACTGGGCGCTATCCTGCCGTGGGCATCTTCCACTCCGTCTGATCCGGCCGCTGCTCTGGGTGCGCTCGATCGCATCAACGATGTGCTGAGCATCGCTCCGCTGGGATCAACGTCGTCCGGAGCCGTCCAAGTCTCCGGCGAACGCGCCGCGATCGAAGACCTGTGTCACCAACTGGATGAGGCCCGCAAGCGGAAAGATTTCACAGCCGCCGACGGCCTGCGCGCGGAGATTCAAAAACAGGGCTATGACGTAAAGACATCGCCGAACGGAACGATTGCAGAAAAGCGACTGGCGTAAGTGCGACATTGTTCAGCGTATAATCGATATGCAGCGAATTCCAGAACCGGAACTGATGACCGATGACGCCCAATGCCAGGCGTATGCGTCGGCCGATTTTGCTGCGTCCAATCAGGCGTTTGTTGAAGTCGCCCGGGGACTGATCCCGGCAAATGCAACGACAGTACTGGATCTGGGATGCGGGCCGGGTGATGTGATGATTCGCCTAGCACGAGCATGCCCGTCGCTGAAGATTACGGCGGTCGATGGTTCACCTGCCATGATTCATTTGGCTTCTGCGGCCATTGGAGATTGCGGTCTTTCGAGAACTATCAAGGCATTGCAGGGTTATGTGCCAGGGTTGCCGTTGAATGCCGGCCATTTCGATGTCGTGTTGTCCAAAGACTTCCTGCATCACCTGCCGGACCCGATGGTATTGTGGCATGAAGTTCGGCGACTCATCAAGCCTGGCGGGCTCATCTGCGTCATGGATCTGCAGCGTCCGGATTCCCCTGAGGCCGCTCAGAAAATTGTTGAAGCCGTTGCTGGCAATGAAGCGGGGGTTCTGAGGATCGACTTCTACAATTCGTTGCTCGCCGCGTTTACGCCTGAGGAAATCCGTGAGCAGTTGAAAGCCGCAACACTGAATCTGGATGTCACGATTTCCGGCGACCGGCACATGATGATGACGGGTTACGCACTATAGACCACGGTCGGCCAGTTTTTGAACATGCGCAGCTTGTAGGGTGTGACAAGCGCCAGCGCAGGCACACCATGACTGTGAATCGGTGTGCCTGCGCGTTGCTTGTCACACCCTACAAATTTACAAACCGGCCAGCCGTGCATTGTAGGCACGGACATGGATGTCTACAGAAATCTTTTGAAACTTTTCCGGCCAGGCGTGAGAATCGGCGAACCCACAGTACTCAACAGGCAAAGGAACCGTTCATGTCGCCTCTTGAAACCCGACAAAGCCTGATCGTCAGGCTGAAAAGCGAGCAAAATGAACTCGCCTGGCGGGATTTTGTGTGTGCGTACGAAGGATTTCTCAATCAACTGGCCCGAAGACAGGGCGTTCCCGAGCGGCATGTTCCCGATGTTACGCAGCAAATACTGCTCATGATCGCACGGTCGATCGACGGCTGGAAAGACGACGGCAATGATGGCTCAACACTCAAGCCCAGCGACTTCATCGTCGATTTCCTGCAGCCGGCACAGAATAAAGAATCACTCGGACGACTTGGCAACATAGACATCCGGCAGTTTATTGGTCAGGGAGCCTATGGAATCGTGCTCAAGGGATTTCAGGAGGAGCTGAATCATCAACCATGTACAAGATCAAGGCTTCGTCTCGGCGGAGCGAGACGGCTACATTAGTCCCTTCCATAATTCGTCAGGAGGCACAGAAATGAACATTGGCATCATCAAACCGAGCATCGCCGTATGGCTGTTCCTGGCAACAAGTTCGCTTCAAGCGTGGCAGAAAGGAAATTCCTAACCACGCGTCGATTCATCGGACCCGGAGAATTCCGGCTTCAGCACGCGGATGTCAATGCTGTCATCGGGTGTTGGCCGAAGCGACAAACGCAGGCCATCGACTTCGATCTCCTGCACGCGATACGTCCGCCCATCATCGCGGGGGCGGCTGGTACCAAACAAAGGAAACCTTCCAGAGCCACGCTGATCACTCGCCGCATCGTCATCAGGTTCATCCTGCATGAGGACAACGCGTATCGCCGGAGTTGCCGGATACTGCAACGTCATGCGCAGTGTCTTTCCCAGTTCTCCATCGGTGCGGGAATTCAGCGACGGTGTGAAACTCACTTCCTGACCATCTTCAACCGAGCGATGTCCGGCGTACTGAAACGTACGACTGCCATCGGAAATCGTTGTCTCGGCATCGTTGAGTTTCCAGCCACGCGCCGCTGCGACGGAAATCGCGTTCGTCCGACCGGAGGTTCGTGGGACTGCAGTCAGGGTTGATGCCAAATACGTGCTGGCCCGTGCCGGAATCTCTTCCGGCCCCAGCAGCTTGGCGCACAGCAGCAAACCAGGGATCGGAATCCGACGTACCATCTGCTCATCGTCCAGCAGTGACTTCAGCTTCTCTTTGTCTGCCGAATGAAAATACAACGACACCAGCGCGACGGTGCTTTGTTCTGTTTCAAGCTGCTCGTCCATGTTGCACAGAATCAGATCTTCCGCATCGCGATACTCTTCATGCCGGCCCAGCACCCATGCACAGACGAGATTCGATTCCCAGTTCCGAGTCGAATAGTCAAAAGCCCGGGCGGCGGTTCGCGGTGCCTCCGGATCGTGCTGGCTTTCCTGAATCAGCGCCAGATTCGCCATGCTGCTGGCGAGCATATCGTCCTGACGAAAGTGGCCGCGACCGATTTCCGTGAGACGTTGAAATGTCTTTGCCGCATCTTCCGTTTTGCCAAGTTGCTGCTGAGTCCGCGCGACGTAGTACCAGTACGGCGGATAACATTCCATAAAGCGTTCTAGTCGGGCCAGCATCCGCAGACGCCGGTCGGGATCCTGCTCCTCCAGAGTATCGGACAACTGATCCAAATCTTGGTCCCGCAGCAGCCACCGGTCCGGGATCTCGTTTTTCCGACTGAGCTTCCAGAAGCTGTCCAGAAACGTCGATGATCTCGACATCAGTGTTGTAAACTGAGTCTTCTCTACTTGCCAGATGTCGGCATCGCGTTTGATCTGTGTCGATCGGTAGTCCCACCAACTGTTCGCACCAGACTGGATGACAGACCCCAACTGACCCGTGGCCGCCTGCGCGCCGATGACGAAAAAGTCGGTGCCCATTTTTCGCTGCACTCCTCGACTGAATTGTTCACCGATTACTATCCGCTCGCGATCACTGATTTCGACCTGCCCGATTTCGTCGAGGATGGATCGATAAAGCGTAATCACTTCCGGATCGTCGATCTGGTTCAGGTCCAGATTGTTCAGAATCCGCTGCTGCTCCTCCACCAACACTTTCTTGGACGGTGCGCGACGAATCCGGTGCAGCGCAGCGCGGCAATAGTTCAGCGTTACGGCCGTGTTGCGACGACTGACTTCCGTCGCTGGCGTCACGGGTAAATTTGGAACAGTCGCGGTGGTTCCTGAATTTGGAACAGTCAGAGCGGTTCCCTGCGCAATCGCCGAAGAAATCGGGATGACCGTAAGCAGGATCGCACAGCAAAGATGAAAGCGCTTCATGGTATTGGTCACTGATCGTGAGATGTCCTCTGCGAACTGGCCGACGACGGTCTTCGTCGATTGGTCAAAACCCTGACCAGAAACCAAGCTCTCGTTCGCAACACAACTTCCCAAACCAGCCACGTAGCTCATCCATGAACTGCGCAAGCCGAACATTCCCCATCATTTCGTCCGCCGCCGCGAAGACAACAGGTAATCTCGTTCATCAGAAACTTCGCGCAACGAACGCTACGTTTGTACTCACCAGGAAAGCATGGAAACATGCAGAATCTGCCGAAAGCTTAACACCCAATACGCCCCATACTGCGTATTTTCCATTTCATGCTCTTCGGTGGATGTGTCTCGGCAGGCCGTGCGGTGTTAGCCCGATTGCATTCACATTGATCCCTAACTCACCAATCCGAAGCGTCAGCGAAGGCTTTCCCGGTGAACGCAAACAGCCTATGCCCCCCTCACGGACGCTTCGGGTTACAAAGTGAGTGCGCTCTTGCGGTTCGCATCCCTCACGGATCCGCATTCCTCTGGCAACTATTGCGGAAAACCGCTAGACAGCAGCTTGGTTTTTCAATAATTCCGGCGCAATGACATGGAGGTCACCTGTGCGCAGCTCATTTCTGTCATTTTCACTTCCGCTCATTGGGCAGGAAGAGATCAACGAGGTCGTTGAGGCCCTGAAATCGGGCTGGCTAACATCAGGGCCTCGAACAAAACAGTTTGAGCAGGATTTTCGCGATTCCGTTCAGGCCCCCGCAGCGCTTGCGCTGAATTCCTGCACTGCCGGACTGCATGTTGCTTTGAAAGTGCTGAACGTAGGCCCTGGCGACGAAGTCATTACGACACCGATGACCTTTGCGGCCTCCGTCAACGTCATCGAACACGTCGGTGCAACGCCGGTGCTTGTTGATGTCGAACCGGACACGCTCAATATCCAGCCGGACGCCGTCGAACGGGCCATTACGCAGAATACCAAGGCCATTATCGCCGTCCACTACGCTGGCCATCCGGTGGAACTCAACGCGCTGCGGGCAATCGCCGAACAGTATCATCTGCATCTGATCGAAGACGCTGCGCATGCGGTCGGAGCAAGTTTTGAAGGCCAGCCGATCGGTTCCGGATCGAACTTGACGGCCTTCAGCTTTTACGCAACCAAGAACCTGACCACTGGCGAAGGCGGGATGCTCACGGGTGATCCTGATTTGCTCGATCACGCGCGTATCGTCAGTCTCCACGGAATGAATCGTGAGGCATGGAGTCGCTATTCCGCCGGCGGCAAGTGGGCCTACGACATCGTCGAACCGGGTTTCAAGTACAACATGACCGACATCCAGGCCGCGCTCGGCTTGCAGCAGTTGAAACGCTTCGATCGCATGCAGGAGCGCCGTCGTGAGATCGTCCAGACATACAACTCAGCCTTCGGCCACAGTGGTGCATTTCTGACGCCAACCACGCGCGAGCATGTGACAAATGCATGGCACCTGTATGTGCTGCGTCTGCGGTCATCTGAACTCACAATCGGTCGGGACCAGTTCATTCAGGAAATGACAGCGCGTAATATCGGCACGTCCGTGCACTTCATCCCGATCCACATGCATTCGTTTTACCGAAACAAATACAACTACGTTCCGGACGATTTCCCGGTGGCTCATGCCGCGTTCCAACAAATGCTGAGCCTGCCGCTGTCGCCGTCCATGTCGCACCAGGACGTCGCTGACGTGATTGATGCCGTCCTGGACATTCGAGCCACATTCGGCCGTCGCCGGGCGGCAGCGTAGGTATGCCGTTGGCATTATGCCGCATGCAGTTAGCATTGGCTCTTTTAACCGCGTGCCCAGCGGGCCGCGCGAGCAGCGTCCTGCGGGATCGATTCCCACGCGCGGGGCGTTGTCCACGCGGTTAAACGAATCTGCTATCTTCACCCCAGCGATCGACTGATCACACCTTCCGTCGGGCTTGAGGCGGTAGCGTAGAGTTTCCGAGGAATCCGACCGGACAGCACCGCATGGCGACCGGCTTCGCAGGCTTGCTTCATCGCGACAGCCATTCGTAACGGGTCGCGGGCACTGGCAATGGCTGTGTTCAGCAAAACTCCGTCGCAGCCGAGTTCCATCGCGAATGCCACGTCGCTCGCAGTGCCGACGCCGGCATCGATGATCACGGGATAGTCCGGATCATTCTCCTTCAGATATTCAAGGCAGATGCGGATATTGTTGGGATTCAGGACACCCTGACCGCTGCCGATCGGACTTCCCGCCGGCATGACGGATGTGGCTCCGGCGGATTTGAGTCGTCGTGCGGTGATCGGATCGTCGGACGTGTAGCAGAGTACCTGAAATCCGTCATCGACCAGTTGCTTGCAGGCTTCAACCGTGGCAACCGGATCCGGCAGCAGCGTGCGCGTATCAGCCAGCACCTCCAGTTTCACCCAATCCGCGCCAGGGTTTTCCAGTCCTCGCAGAATTTCACGACCGAGGCGCGCGACGCGGATGGCGTCTTCCGTGTTGAAGCAACCAGCGGTGTTCGGCAGAATCGTGTATCGTTTGAGATCAATGAACTCAAGGATGTTGCGACCGGCGGAATCAATCAGGCGCTCACGACGCACGGCGACCGTGATCACGTCCGAACCACTGGCTTCTAGGCACTCCTGCATTAGTTCAAACGTGGTATATTTTCCCGTGCCGACGATCAGACGGGAATTCAGAGTATGAGTTCCCAGAACAAGCGGCTTGTCAGGAGGCAGTGCAGTCATTTTCTTTGAGTACTTTCATCGTTGGTATTACGGCCCACTTTCAACCTCCACCCACAAGCGTTACGACTTCGATCGTATCACCCGGCTGTAATCGGCAATCCGAATGCTCCTCGCGCGGGACGACACAGTGGTTGCGTTCCACCGCACAATAGCGATTTTCGATCTTAAGATCATTGAGCAGATCGGCAATCGTCCACGACGCTTCGATCGTGCGCGGTTCACCGTTGAGCTGAATTTCCATGTGCGAAGGTTTCCGAGGCAATTTTTGCTGGTCTGCGGCGAGAGCCGAACCGCAAATTGTATCGGGACGGCGCGAGATGTGAATCCGCTGGAAGGATGGTTTTTCCGCAGGGCGACAGGCTTGTCCTGCTTATCTCCGTGCCTCAGGCAAAAGTCCATACCCCCTCAAACGCGAAGAATTGCGCTTACGGGGAAATTCGGGAAACGTTACATTCCGTCTCGCCGCAAATCAGGATTTTTTGCGGAATTTGCGGCGATCGTGCGACTTTCAAAGCGTACCAACGGACTGTGACATGAAATTCAAACAAGTCATTCTTGCCGGCACAGCACTCGGATTGATGAGTTCGTTTACCGGGTGTTCAACACCAATCAAGCCACGCGCTAAACCAGAAACCACATCTATGGACACGTCAGCGTCAAACGGCCCTGTGCTTTACACAGACCGAGATTCGCTCCAAAGTGGCACCGGCGTCATGGATGATGACGCTTCTTTGGAATTTACCACCACCGGATCGGGCTTGAAATACCGTGTGCTGCGACATTCCGACGACCGGAAGCCGACTGCCAGTAATACTGTCACGGTCAACTACCGAGGATGGCTCGACAACGGGCGTGAGTTTGACAGTTCTTACAAGCGCGGCGAACCAATTTCGTTTCCTCTGCAAGGCGTTGTTGCCGGCTGGACCGAAGGTATGCAACTGGTCGGCAACGGCGGCATGATTGAACTTTGGATTCCGTCAGAGCTCGGCTACGGCGCGGCAGGCTCACCGCCTTCGGTGCCTCCCAACGCAGCGCTGCATTTCGTCGTTGAGTTGCTGGCTGTGAAGTAAGTGCCTGTACGATGGACATTCATGTCCGTCGTGCGACCACGGGATATTGTCAAGGTGAAATGCGAGACAACGCTATAATCGTGGGACAAGGCAACACTGTCTGGCGAAGTCACGGACAAGAATGTCCATGCTGGAAGAGTCGATAATCGCCAGAAAATGTCTCATTCATCAACGCCCTGGTTGTCTTCTTCCAGTTGTCGGATATATTCAATCGCTTCCTCCGGCGAACACACCACACGGCCCGGCAGTCGGCCTTCGCGGTCGCAGGCGGCAAGTGTGTCGAGGGCTTCATTGTCTTCGGAATTTGTCAGTCGTCGCTTCGCTCGAACGCCCGCCGTTCCATTGTGAACGCGCTGCGCCAGTCCGTGATTTTCGATGAGCCACCGTGTTCGCTCGGAGATGTAACCATTCAGCACGGCAAGTCCCGCAGTAATGTGGTCCATCGGATCGATACCCTTGCCGACGTCGTGCAGCAGTGCGGCGAGCAGCAATTCTTCGTCCCATGGGAATTTTTCGCGAGCCAATTCGAAAACCTGCAGACTGTGGTAGAGCACGTCGCCTTCCGGATGATGATCGCGGGCCTGACGAACTCGATCCAGCGGCAGCAGCAGTGACAGAAAATAGTGATAACGCCGATTTTCGACGTTTGGATCAGCGTCGGCTTTGATTTCGCCATCGGCCGCTACAAGCTGCTGCAGCGACTGGCGAATTTCAAAGTCTGTCGGCAGGGCTTCCGGCGGAATGTAGCTCCGCGTGAACGCTCTTGCCGCGCGCCATTTCGCCTGCGTGTAGTTGGTTTCTCGTCGAGCACTCAGCAGTCGAGCGGCTTCAAAGCAGATTTCGCGACGCAGCCGGTCCAGTTCCATGAGGATCACTTATTCTCGGTTTACGAAACATTCCCGCCGACCACACCACGAGCGTTGCCAGCACAAAGACACTCCTTCAGTCCATATGTTCCGAGGGAATTCGGCTTCCGTGCGGATCGGTTGACGGCGCGGCAGTCACCTCATCCAGACGATCACGGAGATCACGGCTGGTGAAATGTTCCAGTTTTTCCGCCTGACCGTGAATTCGATCCACCGCGACACCTCCTTCCGACACGAGATATTGTTCCCACAAACGATGCGAACGGACTAGGACCGATCCCAAGTCCCGCCCGGCATCCGTCAGACGATATCCGGATTCTGTCCGAATCACCTGGCCCTTGCGAACGTTTCGGTTCATCAGCCATGCCCCCAGCCACGGGCGAGACAACAGCACCGAACTGAGTTTCTGCGACGAGACGGCACAATCACGGGACCGCTCGTCCATTCTGTACAATAACGCTATCAGGTCTTCGGACAGAATTCGCTGGGCCAGCTTCTGTCTGCGCACGATCCGCACGATCACGCCGTTCCGAGGCGAAACCAACGATGCAGCGAAGAAGAACATCCCGGCGCAGAGCGCCGTCATTCCTGACGTGCTGGTACTCTGATATCCAAACAAATGTGGCACCAGTACTGCCGACAGATGTCCGCACGCAGCCGACAGCATCGCGATTACGGTGGCGCAAGAGATCATCATCCCCAGACGTTCTGTGAGCAAGAAAGCTGTCGCGGGTGGCACAACAAACATGGCCACGACCAGAATGTTACCCGCCGTTTCGAAGCTGGCAACGGCCGTCACAGCCACAATCACCATCAACAGATAATGCATCAACCTCGCGCTGAATCCGACACTCGTTGATAACCCAGGATCAAAGGCGCTGAGTTTCAATTCTTTGAAGAACAGGACAACGAACAGCAGATTGACAATCGTGACGGACCCCAGCACGATCACCACTCGAGGAATCGGTTCGCCAGCCACATCAACCGTATCCAGCGGCGTCATTTCAATCGCGCCGTACAGCACGCAGCCAGGATCAAGATCGACATGATCTGCCGCCTGCACAATCATGACGAGACCGATCGCAAACAACGTCGTAAACACGACACCCATCGACGCACCTTCATCGACGTCGCCGAAGTTGCGAATCCATTCAGTAAACAGCGCGGTCAGAATTCCGACAATCACCGCGCCGAGAAACATAGGCAAACTGGATCGGCTTTCGCTGACGAAAAACGCCACGGCCAGGCCCGGCAGGATCGCATGACTGATGGCGTCCCCAAGCAGACTCATACGCCGCAGCAGCAGAAAATTTCCTGGCAACGATGCGGCGACGGCACACAGCATCCCGGCAAGCACAATCCAGCCGTCATAGTCCCATGACCAGTTTTCAAGGCCGCTCATGGCATCCGGCCTTTCTCAACAGGCGGTGGCGAAGTGTCCCCGGACACGGCTTGCTGCCCGGCAGCTCGCTGCCCTGCGGAGGATTCCAGCGGATGCGGGCTAGCAACAACGCCACCTGAAGTGCGTTGCTGTTCCAGCAGTTGTTCCAATTGAGCAATGAGTTCCGGTTCCAGCACATGTTCAATGGCGTCTGCCGCCTGATCCACGCGTCCCGGTGCGACGTCAGCCTGAGTGATCAGGTACAATTCCCACAGACGATGCTCATGCGCCAGCCGCGATGCTTCAACCACGCCAGCTTCCGTCAGCGACAGACCCGCGTCGTCGTTGCGCACGAGTAATCCGTTGTGGCGACAGCGTTCGATCTGCCGCAGCAGTCGGAACGACGACCACGTCCGCATCCTCAGCAGTTGCAAATACGGCACGCTGATTCCCGCAGATCCAGCCGCCGATTCGCGTGCTTCCAGCAGTTCGTACATTCCACGCAGAAGATGCTGCCGATCGACCGATCGATTCAGTTCCCAGCGCCGCGCGATGCGTACCAGAACACCTCGTGAGCGCCCAAAGAGCAGGCTGAAGAAAAACAAACTGCTGCACACGATCACGATCATGGCACCGGACGGCAGGTTCGGAAACACGGCACTCATTGCAGATCCTGCGAGTCCGCCGATGCCACCAATGCCGGACGAAATCAGCATCATGCGTTTCAGGTCATGTGTCCAGAACCGCGCGGCGGCGGCGGGAATCACCAGCAACGCAATCATCAGCACCAAACCAACGGCCTGTAGCCCAATGATCGTCACGACAACAACAAGTGCCATTATCAGCAGATCCAGGATCAGCACCGGATAACCGCGCGACCCAGCGAAGCCCTCGTCGAAGCACAGCAGGGTGAGTTCCTTAAACAGCAATGCGATGATGATCACGGAAAGCAAGCCGGCAACTGCGATGAGTTGCGCATCGCTCGCTATCATCGAAGCCGTCTTGCCGTAGATAAACGATTCGAGTCCCGCCGCATGGCCTGACGGAACCTGCTGTACGATCGTCAAAATGGCAATCCCCGCACCGAAGAAAACGCTGAGTACGATCCCCAGCGCCGCGTCTTCCTTCAGGCGTGTCAGATTGCGAATGTACAGAATTGCCGCGACGCCCACAATGCCGCTCAAGGCCGCACCTGTCAGCAGGACCGGCAACGATTTTCCATTAAGTCCCAGGTACGGCGCCAGCAGAAACGCCAGCCCCACGCCTGGCAGCGTCGCATGACTCAGGGCATCGCCCATCAACGCGCGGCGGCGGAGCAGCGTAAAACTTCCCACCAAACCCGCAGCCATGCCCAGCAATCCGGTCCCCGTCATCACGACGCGCGTATTGTAATCCTGAAGCTGGAGCACTCGTTTCCATTGTTCCCAATCCGGCCATGCGATCGACCGATTGGTGAGGGATTCTGCAACGGCAAGTAACGGCGCGTGTAATTTGATATCTGAGATTTGAACTCCGTCGGTGAACACAGTCAGGAGAAGCAACACACTCACAGTGTTCGCTCCCGCCGGCGCATGGCTTCGGTGGCCTCGTCAAGCAGCGTCAACCGACCGCCGTAGGTGCGTTCAAGATTTTCGCGAGTGAACACTTCCTTCGTCGGACCGCTGGCTACGACGCGCATGTTGAGCAGGACAACCGAATCAAAATACTCCGGCACAGTCGGCAGGTCATGGTGAATAACGAGCGCCGTTTTTCCGGCCTTCCGCATTTCGCGCAGGATCTCCACTATGGCTTTTTCCGTCGCTGCATCGACTGCCGCAAACGGTTCATCCATCAGATATAAATCCGCATCCTGCACCAGCGCGCGAGCCAGAAACGTGCGCTGCTGCTGACCCCCGGAAAGCTGGCTGATCTGTCGATTGGCAAGTTCACTGATGCCGACTTGCTCCAAAGCCCGCCGCGCGATCTCGCGATGCTTGCTAAGGACCGGCATACACCAACCAATTTTCCCATACAGCCCCATCGTGACAACATCGAGCACACTGATGGGGAAATCCCAATCGACACTCTCTCGCTGCGGTACGTAGCCGACTCGATGACGACTTTGTCGGTACGACTGTCCAAAAATCTCGACACGTCCCGACGCTTTCGGCACCAGATCCATAATCGCCTTCAGAAGCGTGCTCTTTCCGGCTCCGTTCGGTCCGACAACGCCGACAAGTTGCCCCGGCTGCACTTGAAGATCGACATCCCAGATCACGGGCTTACGATGCCATGCCACGGTCAGATCGCTCACGGAAAGCGGCAAAGTTACGTTCACGACTACTCCTCGACCGTCGCCAGCACTTTGATCGGCTTCGCGGTACCGGACAATTGGGTCAGCCGCCTGAATTGTACCATCCCCGACGGGGCTGGCATCTGTTCCGGTCATCATGTAGCCTTGGCTACATGACAGCTATGGCAGTCTATCGCCGCCCAAATCGTGGTCAAGCGGAAGACTGATACGACCGCAATGTCTCACGAATCGGAAGCATTCCGCGTATTTTCATCGACACGCGCGGCCTTGGCATACTTCGCTCATCGTACCACGCATTTTTTTATCGCTGAAAAATCCTCACATCCCATGCTGCTGTCGTACTTTAACCAGACGAGATGTGCGGTACGGTGAGGGCTAGATCGCTCGACCACATCCGGACCGGGGGACCTCCTTTGCCACTATGGCTGAAGCATGCATCCCGAAAACGGGGCTCGTAGATGAGCCCCGTTTTTTTCGTTACAGTAAAACATTGCTGTTCAATATTGACACCTCAAAGAACCCGGTTTCATGCAAGTCACAATCACTGCCGTCGGCCCCGACAATAAAGGTCTCGCCGATCCGATTATTCACTACGTCACGGGGGCCGGAGCGAACATCTTTGAAATTCAGATGTACGACCGCGATTCGGAACAGCTCTTCGCGATGCTGATGCGAATCGACTGGCCAACCGCAGGCGTACCGGTCGCCACGCTCCGAAAGCACCTTCAGGAGATTGCCCAGCTTCGCGGGCTGCAGATTCGCGCTTGGTCACGGGATGAACATGATCGTCCGCCACGTCTGGCGATCTGCACGACGTTTCGCCCTGAACCTCCGTTGGCAATTCTACAGGCGATCCGTGACGGGCGGCTTAAGGCAGAAGCCGCCGTGATGATCGGCAACCGCAATGCCTGTCGCAGCGTCGCCGATCAGTTTGACGTTCCATTCGTGAACATCGGAGACAGTGCCGGCAATCCGGACTACGCTCAACTGGCACAGGTCATAGATGAGCAGCAGATCGACTACGTCGTGCTGGCCCGCTACATGCGTGTACTGCCGGCGGAGGTGTGCTGGAAATTTGCGGGCGGACGGATCATCAATCTGCATCACGGACTGTTGCCGCCGTTTCCCGGTTTCCGGCCTTATGAGGATGCTTTCCAGCACCACATGCTGTGCTTTGGGGCCACTGTGCATTTCATCGTTCCCGAACTTGACGCCGGAAACCAGATTATCTTTCAGAGTGCCTTCAGTGTGCTGCCAGGAACACCATTGGCTGATATCAAGCGAGTAGGCGAATCGGACCATGAACCGAACTGCATCGTCGAAGGCATCCGCCGGGTCGTCGATCGGGAAGTGGAGCTACATTTTCACAGAGTGGTGCGAAAACCGTCCTAAAACGTCTGAAAAACAGCCGTTCTGACGATTTTCTGACAATCCCGCAGAATTCGGGAACCGTCGCAGCAGGGTGATCGTCCAACAACAGTTTCCCCGCCTCCCACGTCGCGCCGATGACTCGGTCAGCTCGAAAGGGGCCTAAAACCGCTGCCTTCCTGCCAGATCGTTGAAGACCGATGAACCCCGCCCAAGAGCCGGATTCCCTCCAGCCTACCGCAACAGAACGCACGCTGTTCCTATTGTCTCGCCAGTTCGATGGCGACCTGACGTCGGAAGAATCAGCAGCGCTTCTTGTGTTGCAGCAGAACAATTCTCATCAGGCATATCTCGCAGCCATCGCAAACCTGCGCAGCCAGTTGCAGGCATTGCCGGTCAAGCCTGTTTCAGAGTCATTTGCGACGTCTGTGCGGGACGCTATCCACCGTGAATCCACAATAGCACCTGCCGTCTCGTCGCCCGAGCGGCCTCGTGGCCGCTTCATGCGCCGGATTGTTGCCGTTTCCGTCACCGCCTGCGCTGCGGCTCTGATGCTCTTTTTGCGACCGTTTGACGTTGATCGGGATGCTCAGATTACTCGATCAACCGGCAGTCCCGCAGCAAAAAAGGCTATGGCAATTTCCACGAACGCCGCCGCTGTCGGTACAGATGCAGATGCGGCAGCAACTCGTCGTGAAGCCGCTGAGCACCAAGAAGCAGTCACTCGGCAGGAAGAATTGCGACCGTTCCTCGAAAACGACGACTGGCGAATCGTGGTCGTGAAAGTTAATTCGAAAGACCGTGAAGAAGTGATGCGGGACATCGAAGCACTCGTGGCAAAGAACGGCATGGATATCCGACCGATTAATGGCGGCGTGGATTATGATGCACGGTTTAGCGTTCTGTTGACATCGACCGGTATCGATGACAGGGCCTTCATTGAAAGTGTCATTCCGCAGACCGACGCGCAGTCCGCAGACTGGGATGCTCAATCAGTCGCTGAATCAACCCGTGAAAGTCTCATCCGCCGCCTTCAGGAATCCATGAAAATTCCCACGCACTCCGAACTGCACTTTGGTCAGGTGTACGTGACTCTGCCGAAACCCGCAGATCCGGCTGTCGTTGCTGATCTTCCCCTGCTCGCAAAGAACAGCGTCATCGACAATGCCGTATTCCCCCCGGCAACTGCGGAAAAAGCAAATGAGCAACCGACGCGAATCGCCCCCGCTTCGCAAGCCCCGACCCCGAAAATACCGGTCCTCGTCGTCTTCGAATTCACAGACGCTGTCATCAACCGCATTTAGTGGATCGCGGGCACTATCCACCGCGCCCACGCCTTTGGCACTGGGGACAATTGGCACTGGGGACAGACGTCCTATCGGTTTTTCCGCCGCCGATCAGATGCCTTTTTTGCTGCGTCCGAACGCGGAATGCGGAGATCATTCTGGAGGACTTTGTCGAGACGCTTGCTGAACTTCATGAAGTTCGTAATTTCTGCAGGAAGCGGCGAACTGAATCGCATAGGTTCACCGGTAATTGGGTGCGCGAATCCCAGCGTTGATGCGTGCAGCGCGAAGCGTTTGTGAGCCCACGGGATATTTTCCCACAGATCCGTTCGATAGCGATTATCCCCAAGCACGGGATGCTGGGCCTCAGCAAAATGCACTCGGATTTGATTGCGTCGTCCGGTCTCCAGTTGCACGGTCACATGAGTCGTATCGGGCAGTCGTTCCGCGACCTGGTAATGAGTGACCGCGAGTTGGCCATCGTCTTCGTCGTCCGTTGAATACCGCGTCAGGTTTTTTCCTGTCGCAAGGAAGCTGCGGAATTCACCGCTATCCTGAGAGACATTTCCAGCAACCAGTGCGTCGTACTGTCGTTCCGGTTTTCGCTGCCGAAACTGATTCTGCATCAGTCTGGCGTCTTCCTTTGTTTTGCCGAACATCAGCAGTCCGGACACGCCACGATCCAGCCGATGAACCACAAACGCACCGCGACCACGTCCTTCATGTTTTACATGTTCGTTCACGCGATACAGCAGGGTATGTGGTTCGCGCCCGTCTGTCGGGACCGTGAGCAGGTCCGCCGACTTTTCGACAACGACAACATGGCGGTCCTCAAATACAATCGAGAAACCACGATGCTGTTGCTGCTGCGGACGACGTCGCGGCGAATAGCGGCGATTTTCTTCGAACCGCACATGCACCTGATCGCCGATACTCAAACTGCGACCGGGATTGGTTTCGACCTGGCCGTTGAGCGACACGCAATCGTAGTCAAACAAACCCGTGACATGCGAACGAGATCCACCGGCAAGTTCCTGCACGCAGCGATCGATCCGCCCGTTAATCAACACGGACGACGGCTCGATCACAAGTTCACGATTCAGGAATGGCACAGGGACACTCGAATTACAGTCGTTTGAACTGAAAACGCGCAGAATATCCCGTCGGACGATCAATCGCGAGCAGCGTGTCAGCAAATCCCGCAGACAGTGAAAAACCGCTGATTGACGAGGAGGAACGGCAATGGCGGCATGCGTCAGCCCGCCGGTACAAAAACGAGGCACCTTTGGGCTCACGCCGCTCCGCTCGCCGGAATCACTTCTGGCCGCGCGAAGAATAAATGTTTGCTGGCGGTCGGCTGTCAAAACTCTATCCACGAGGATCCGTGTTCTGGAAGCAAGTTCGATTCAGACTGCCGGGATTGCCTCAACGCTCAGAGTTCGGCAAAAAATGCCGACGACGTAGTGGCTGAACTATGCAAAAAGTGACGTTCTTCTGATTTCTTTGGAATGCAGCAAAGTTTTGTGCGGATTCCTTTAGAACACATGTTGACACTACCGCCCAACCGGCGATATCACTCGGCCTCTCAACCCGGATTCGATTCCTGAATCCAAAACATCCCTTCTGTTCTCCTCCCTCTCCCTTCTACCTTCCGGAACTCATTCGGAAGTCAGAGCACGTTCGCTGTCGCTGAATGGGTCGCCTTTTGACTCTCATCAAAAGTCGAGCTGCTCAATTCCACGAATTGTGCGTCCCTCCTCTCGTCTCCCCTCTCAGACTCTCCACTCAGCTCTCAGATTGAGGAAATCATGAACGAGTTCCCAGACGGTGCTCATCATGAGCCGCATATTCTGCGGTTCCCCCAGCCCGTACAAGCCGCGCCTTCCGAAACTAAATCGACTCCACCGGAAACGGAATCGACCACACGCACTGTGCTGGTCTTTTCACCACGTCCTGGTGCCCGCCAATTGCTTGCAGACGATGTCCGCAAGCGTGGTATGCTGGTCTGCGAGACCGACAGCCCGGATGCGATGTTGTTTCACTTGAGTCGACAGGAATTCTGCTGTTGCATCATTGATGATGCAGACACAGTGTCCCGGATTCAGGAGGTGAACGCTGCCATTCGAAATCATTCGAAGGCCGCTCAAGTCATCTGCATTGTCGGTGAAGACTCCCGCTGGGGTCGTGAGACAGTGCCGACGTTCGAATGCGAAGTCCTTGAACGCCCTTATTCAGCATCGCGATTCGGAGCAGCTCTGCTAAACGCTCTCCGACGCGGCGAACTGATCCGCGAAAACGAGAAACTGCGACGTCAGTTGCTCAACCGCAACCTGATGGACCTGGTCGGCAGCACGCCAGCCATGCAGTCTCTGCGAGAATCTATTCGCATCGCAGCCGACGATGACCGCACGGTCCTTGTACGCGGAGAACCAGGCAGCGGAACAACACTGATTGCCGAAGGTCTGCATCGCTGCAGCCGCCGGTCAACGAAGCCATTCCTGCGGATTGACTGCAGTCTGCACTCCGTCGAAACTCTGGAACATCAGCTCTTCGGCGACAACGCTGCGGAAGGATTTCCTGGCTATCTGATGATGGCCGACGGCGGATCCATTCTGCTGGACAATGTGGATACGGTTGCACTGCCATTCCAGAAACGACTGGCTCAGTTGCTGGAACAGCGAGCGACATCCATTCTGAAAGGAAGCCCGGAAGGTCCCAACATTCGGTTCATCGCGGCAACGCATGGTGACCTGAATCGACTGGCCATGGAAGGCCGGTTTCGGGACGACCTGCTGCAACACTTAAGCGGGATCACGCTGCAATCGCCACCGCTGCGAGTTCGCGGCAACGATGTTCCGCTCCTGGTGGAACACTTCATCAGCCAGATCTCGCTGAAGGAAGGTCGTCCGCCACGACAGATCAGCGCGGAAGCCGTACAGGTGCTGGAAAGTCATCCCTGGCCCGGCAACGTGCGTGAGCTTCAGAACGTGATCGAACGCTGTTGCACTGTCGATGTGACAGAAATCATCGGTCCTGACGATCTGCGACCTTGGCTGCAGAACGATGCGATCAATGACGGAGCGGAATGCGTCGGCATGACGCTGGCCGAAATGGAACGCAAGCTGATCGAATCAACGTTTGCTCGTTGCAATGGCAACCGCGAAAAGACAGCTCAAATTCTGCAGATAGGCCTGCGAACTCTGTCCGGAAAACTCAGAGAATACGGCTACCCGCCACGTGGCGGCCCCGGTTCAAACATCAAACGAATGATCGCCGGAAGCATCGGCGAACAACGCAAGGCAGCTTGATCGACACAACGAAAAGGACCTCTCCCTCCTCCCGAAAAGAGCGAGCTTTCCCCCGGAAGCTCGCTCTTTTCTTGCGCCCCGATGGGGACAAACGAATAAGGTCCGAACTCGCCCTGAACCGTTACCTAATACTGCCTCGGCCGCACGCTGCCCTGCACGCGAACTGGCAGGCCCATGATTCGCAGGAAACCTTCTGCATCTGTCTGGTCGTACGAGCCACCGCTTTCCATGCTGGCGATGTCCGCTTTGTAAAGACTGAAGGGCGACGTGCGACTGCTGACGCGGACGTTACCTTTGTACAGAGTCAGCCTGATGTCGCCGGTAACTGGCTTCTGTGTCTCACGAATAAATGCCATCAGCGCGTCCATTTTCGCACAGTACCAGAAACCGTAGTAAACCATTTCCGCGACCTGCGGACTGAGTGAATCTCGCAGGTGTGTCAGGTCGCGGTCGAGCGTCAGTTGCTCCAGACCCTGATGAGCCGCATACAACAGAGTCATGCCAGGCGATTCGTAGACCCCGCGACTCTTCATTCCGACAAAGCGGTTTTCCACGATGTCGATGCGACCGCAGCCGTTGCGTCCACCGATCACATTCAATTCTTCAACCAGCGCCGCTGCGCTCAGCGTCTTGCCGTTGACGGCGATTGGCACACCGGATTGAAATGATATTGTGACGCTTTCTTCTTTGTCCGGTGCTTCCTGCGGAGACACCGTCATGCCGAAGTCGATCACGCTTTGGCCATCCACTGTTGGATCTTCCAGATCGCCCGCCTCGTAGCTGATATGCAGACAGTTTTCATCACTGGAATACGGCTTCCTCGCAGTTGCCTTCACCGGAATTTTTTTTTGCTCGCAGTAGGCCAGCATCTCCGTGCGGCCAGGAAACAGGTCGCGAAACTTCTTGATTCGCCATGGAGCGATAATATGAATCCCCGGTTCCAGTGCTTCGGCCGCCAGTTGGAAACGACATTGATCGTTTCCTTTGCCGGTCGCTCCGTGAACAAAGGCCTCAGCTCCGACTTCGCGACCACGTTGCAGGCAGGCTTTGGCTATCAATGGCCGGGCAATACTGGTGCCCAACAAATAAATGTTTTCGTACCGCGCCTGCCATTGCAGGACTGGGAACGCAAAGTCCCGACACAGTTCTTCGCGGACATCGACCAGTTCCGCCGACTTTGCGCCGATATCACGGGCCTTCTGCATGATGGCCACGCGGTCTTCACAGGGCTGGCCAAGGTCCACATAAAGGCAGTGAACGTCGTAGCCTTCATCCTGCAACCATCCCACCAGAACCGACGTATCCAGTCCACCGCTGTACGCCAGAACCACTGATTTTCCCACGTGAGCCATCTCCCGAATTCAAACATTTCGAGCAAAACATCTGTTCGACGGAAATGGTAACGCGGTCTCGCCGTGTCGCCACCGATTCTGGGCAATTTCTGACTAATCGTAGGGCGAGACCAGCGGCGATCAGCCGGGCCGGGCCACCATGAGAATTTGTACCTTGGACATTCATGTCCGAGATCTTGCCAAACGAACCGCCGCTGGCAGGGTGCTGATTGGCCATGCGATGGACATGAATGTCCATGTCTACTATGGAACATCCATTGTCGCTTCGCCAATACTTTCTATCGCCACGCCACACAGTCGATCAACAAGGTCCACCGGCATCGCCGGGGCCGGCATCAGCACGACCACGTCGCCCAGCGGCCGCAGGATCACGCCACGTTTGCGGGCGGCGAGCGTTACCTGGTGTCCGAGTCTCAGTTTGGCGTCATACGGAATCAGCCCGTCGCGATCTCGCACGAGTTCGATGCCGATCATCAGGCCCTTTTTACGAACTTCGCCGACATGCGGGTGATCTCGCAGAACCGCGAGACGCTCGTCGATGCGCATCGACGTGACCTGAATGTTCTCCAGCACGCGGTTGTCTTCAAACAACTGCAGCGATGCCATCGCCGCAGCGCAGCCCAGAGCGTTGCCAGTATACGTATGACCGTGAAAGAATGTACGTCCTTCGGATGGATCACCAAGGAATGCTGAATAGATGCGATTTGTGGTGAGCGTCGCTGCTACTGGTAAATAGCCTCCGGAGATGCCTTTCGCCAGACACAGAAAATCAGGACTCACACTTTCCTGCTCACACGCAAACAGCGTCCCCGTGCGACCGAATCCGACGGCCACTTCATCGGCAATCAATGGGATGTCATATTCGGTACACAACTGCCGCACATGCCGCAGAAAGCCTGGCGGATGCACCAGAATCCCCGCCGCGCCCTGGACGATCGGTTCCATCACGACTCCGACAATTCGCGATTGATGCGCACGAATCAAGCGCCCCACTTCTTCAAAACAAAACGCCAGCCATGATTCCCTGGTGTGATCTGTCGGGACACGGGTCGCAACCGGCGATGGCGTGGTGAGCGTCGCAAACAGCAGATGCTTGTAGCAGCGATGAAACAAATCAATGCCACCAACGCTGACCGTTCCCAGAGTATCGCCGTGATACGCATTGCCGACGCAAAGAAACGTATCGCGGTCTTCCGGCCCCTCCGGCTTCTGGCGATGATACTGGTACGCCATTTTCAAGGCGACTTCGACCGCCGTCGCTCCGCTGTCCGAAAAAAAAACCTTCGTTAATCCTTCCGGAGCTCGCTCAACCAGAGCACGAGCCAGACGAATCGACGGTTCACTTGCCAATCCCAGCAGCGTGCTGTGAGACACTTTCAGCAGTTGTTCTGACACTGCACTATCAATCGCCGGAACCGCATGACCGTGAACATTGCACCACAACGATGAAATACCATCCAGATAGCGGCGACCGTCGGCATCAATCAAATCAAACCGTTCGCCCCGCACAATAATCGGCGCACGTTCGTCGATCCATCCCAACATTGGCGTAAACGGATGCCAGACGTGATCGTTGTCCCACTGGCGAAGAACGTCGGTGGGCACTTGTCCAAATTCCGGGGCGGTCATAGTTCAATAAGCTCTCGTAGCGTGACTCTCTGGTTCCGAGCGACTTGCTTTCTATGAGATCGCTTCGCAGACTGAACTGCAGCTACGGAGTGTTACTCCGATTGTGCTTGTCCGCTTTTTAACGGCACCGCCCGAAACGAATTCTGATCACTGAATGTCCCTGATTGACATGCTGCCGTCAAACTTGAAAGTCCGTAATCGCGGAACGTGTGGGATGATTGCCGCAACGGAAAGTCATTTCGAGGCCCGAAGCAGCATTCAAGACGAATCATTGTTTGGCAGGAAGTTCATCAAGTTCGCGTTGCAATTGAGCGGCTTCTGCCACGCGGCCGGATTCTTTGAGGGCAGTGATGGCCTCTTTGGTGCAGGCGGTGGTGGTTGGTGGGTCGAGCGGGGCGACGAGGGGCATCCAGAGCAGACTGATGCTGGCGTTATCGTAGTCATGGATGGCGAGGAGGGCGCGGCCGATGACGAATTCCGGGCCGGAGCGTTGCCGCCTGTCAAAGTCGCGTACGCGCTGCTTCCAGAGGGCCGTTTCCGATGCTCGAATGTTTTCCGGATGCAGCAGGCGCATTCGCCATAACTGCGCCTCCGCCTGTTGCTGGAGTGCGGCCCGCGGGCCGGTTTTCAAAGTCTGCAGAACACCAACTGCGAACATTTCGTGCTCAGGATTCTGCAACAGGGCCGATGCGGCAACTAGCTGCCTGAGCAAAGACGGTGACTTCATATCTTCCGGCTTAACGCTGATGCGGTGTTTTGATGTCAGGCGTTCGTCCCAGACCAGCGGCAGCATGTTGAGATGCCGTGTGTTGGGATCCTTCTCGTAGATTTTTTCGACGACTTCTGTACATTCTTCATACATGCCGGCGGCGCGCAGGGCCTCTGCTAGTGACGCTTGGATTTCTCGCACGACCCATTGTCGCGGTTCAGTCGATTCGGCTACTTTCAGTGAGGCAACTGCCAGTAACCATTCGCGGTTTTGCATCTGCCGGAGTCCGTCTTCGAACGACGCCGATTTGCCGAACTTTATGGACTCTATGTCGCGGAGATTGAAGACTTCGACCGCGTTGCCGCCGCGACGGAGGACTACGGAATGGCCGGCCAGATCTTCGACGACGCCGGGTATCGTTCGTGTCCGCTGCGAATCACCGTCATGAATGACGATCTGATCGGTCGTTGCGAAGGGCAGGATCAACGGCGTTTCCTGCGCGGATGATACCCATGAAAAGATGGTCAACACTGCAAGGCTGACGCCAGCGTACGGACTTCGTGAGCGGCTAGCCGCTAGCCGCCGGTGTCTGTTCCCCCAACTTTCTTCAGGAGCGATCGGATACTTCGACATAGCTTTGGACGGATCTGGTTCGAGCGAATCACCACCGCTCACTGTATTCAATTCTGCGTCGTAATCCCAGCCCACATTGTTCAGCACAAAGTCGCGCGGTTGCTTTATTAGAGAGCTATAGCCCGCTTCATTGCTGGTACAGCGGAGTCTATAGACTTTGCGCGGCCACTCGCTAATAGGTTTAACCCTATGCCCCAGGCGAGGAAGTCCATTGAAAGCGACTTCGCTAATTCATTTTCGGGCCTTGGGGGTTTCCACCTTTGTGTTTTCGGCGTTGGCTGTTGATTCAGCATCCGGTGACGGGATGGATTCCAGTTTTTTTCCCTTCAGCAATGCGTCGATGGCGAAGTCGAGATTGGCTGTCGTGATCCCGCCTTCCACGATACCCTGCTTGTTCACTAGGAACATCGTTGGAACTGATACGATGCCGTAGCCAAAGTCACCGGGCTGCATACCGTTTTCTTTCGGTACCTCTCTCAGACTCTGCCACGTTATTCCGTGCTGTTTCAGGTAAGCGCCCAGAGCACTCTGATCGCTGTCCATATTCACGCCCAGAATTTCAAAACCGTCCTTGTTGTACTTGTCATACGCGGCTTTAATGGCTGGTAGATCGGCAGTAAACGGCTGAGCGTATGATGCCCAAAACACGACCAGCAGTACTTTGCCCTCATATTGCTCGGACGACAGATCTTTCTGATACAGCGTCTTGCCGGAAAGCTGCAGTTTACTGCCCGTCAGTTTCAGGCGATGCAGGGCTCCCTTAGCCTTCACGCCGCCTTCTGTCTTTGAATAATTCTTCGCCAACTGTTCGTACCATGCTTTAGCATCGTCCAGACGTCCCATCAGTTCGTAGCTAATCGCCAGTTGCACGACAGCATCCGGAGCATCTTCTGATTGTGGCCATTTGCGGGCGAATCCTTCCAGTTGTTCGAACCACCATTTTTGCGTCAACTCTCGCGCTTTACGGCCTTCTGCTTCGGCCTTTGTTTTGTCGTCTTCCTTAAGACGCACGGCATACTCGGCCATCAGACGGCGATAGTATACGTAGCCCAGCAGGGCCTCGTTGCTCTTAACCGCTTCCTGAAGCGATACGAGTCGCGGCAATCCTTCGGGATACTGTCCTGACTGCGTCGCCGTTGAGAGACTGTCCGTAAACTGCTGAATCCACTGCTGACGGTCTTCATCATTCTTTGCCGCAGCTACCAGTTTTTCGCTCAGGTTTGCCCGGGCGACATTATAGTCGGCAAATGCCTGCGGAGGGGCTTCTAGTTTCGGACTCCCTTCATCTATCTTCTGCAGTTCTGCGAGCAGTTTCTGCATTTCATCCGACATTTCCCCGGCTCCGCCACCCTCAGATCTGCCTATGTTCTCGCCAACCGACGGCTGCATCAGCACGCCACCGACCGATACTACTGACTGACCTGTTGTATCTACCGCTGTCGGTATCTGAGCCAGTTTCCAGACATCACCTATCTGAACCATTTCCCCTACGGATATCAGTTCATGTTTTTCACCGTTCTGCACGATCGCCATCGCGTTTTCATAGACCGTTATGTCTTTGCCCCCACCCAGATCTTCACCCAGAATCATGCCAGGGAGTGGTGGATCAAAGCGTACCCAGATGCTGTTCTTATTGAGCACCTTCGAATTTGCTAGTGACGCCTGTACTTTCTTCGGAACATCACTCACTGCGTCCTGCAGCTTCTTTCTCATCTCAGCCGTCAGTCGCAGGGACTGGATATCAGCTTCGTTCAGCAGCACAGTATTCAGTCGTGCCGGATCACCACTGGTCATGGCCTCGACTGCGATGCGCGCGGCCTCCTGAGCAGACAGTATTTTCCAACTGTCGATGCGACCGTCTTCATTTTCGTCCTGACCCCAGCGCGTACCGCCCCAATTCATCCACCGGTACTGATCGGCAAGCATATTCTTCTTGGTTTGAACGTTACCGTTGGTATCGATTTCACGATAAACCTCCAGCCCCATATGATAGTAACGAAACATATCCGGTACGCTGTCGCCGTTGGAATCTGTGAAGCGACGCTGCACCTGACCTGCCGCGTTGGTAATGACGTAGCTGCCTTTTTCCAGTGTCACACTGCACTTAGCCATTTCCCCTGCGTCCGGAGTATCGTATTCGACGTCCTTCTGCGAAGGTTTGTATCGCTTGAGCAATTGTTCCGCGGTGGGTTTTTGCCCTTGTGCTTCTGCTTTTATGGCCGGCAATAACCCACAAGACACCGCCCCCAGAATCATCAACGCCCATCGAAAACCTGCCCTCGACTGGCCGCTACTCTGAGCCTGATTGCCTATGACCGCCATGTCCTGTCCCCCCAAGCTACTTTCCTTTAAGCCGCTAGCGAGTTGACGAGAGGTCGTTATTTGCATCCCTGCTACTCCGTCCACTAGAAAAATCTGATTGAATTGGTGCCGCGTTCCGTTTAAAAAGCCTTCAGCATGCTTTCTGCGGCCATAACTGCCGAAGTGTAGACGATTCCCCGGGTGCACGTCACCCCCGGTTTTCACTGCGTTCTTCCGCTAGTCTGTCGCTAGTCTGTCGCTTCTATCTTTAAAGCAGGCTCGTCAGCAGCAGCCGCAGTTTACGCATCTCTCGAAGACGTTCTTCGCCTTCCATCGTACGCGGCAGCAGATCCACACTCAGCGACCGTTGATAGCCTGTTTGTCGCAGCATCTGCACGATATGGTTGTAATCCACCTCACCCAGCCCGCCGAGCACCTGCAGTTCCGTCGGCGACGTATCGCGAAGATGCAGATGAAGGGCGTCAGGAAAAATTAAATCGAAATTCACCTGACTTCCCTGGCTGCATATGTAATAACTTGGATCCAGCGTGATTCCTAGACCTTTTACGGATTGGCAGAGTTCCACTGCCGTATGCGGGTCTTCCGTCAGTGTTCCTGATTTCGTCAGTATCGACAGTCGGATCGCTTCGTGATGACATATCGCATATCGCTCGCGAAGCCGGTCTATCTCCGTATTGAACGGTGTCCCTTTAGGAGACGCCAAAATCGTTATCTGCACTATTCGTTGCAGCTTCGCAAACTTCACAATCCCTTTAAACGTTGCTATATCGACTTCGCTCTCCAGGAATATCGCGTTAGGTGTCAACCGACTTGCTTCTCGCATCAAACCCGCACAACCGTCTGGATCACCGGCTACTCTGGATGGTCGCAGTTGGTCAAAGTCTTCGTTCAGCCATATTTCGACCTTGTCGAATCCCAGTTCCTGAATCTGTAAGCAGGCTGCCGGGAACGCAAAATCCCATAGACTTCGCGTTGAGGCGGCTATATGCACTTTTACACTCCTTATTTATTTTTAAACCCTTATTTCACTTGTTGTTACGGCGAATATCTCTATTCGCCGCGTTCGACTCCTTATGCCGCTGGACTGTATTCCCGACACCCTGTTTCCGCAAGACCGCTCAGCCTTCCTGGTCGAACTCGGGACGATTTGTACTGATTTTGCACGATTCAACGATTCGTCTGCCGATAACGAATAGTAACGCTATTTTCATTGCTGCGGCTTGGTGCCGTTTCGGACTCCTCGTCCCGGATATGGAAATTGCTTCGGGTCTTCGGCTACTCTATTGCTGAGGATAGTTGCTGATAAAGAAAAGGAGTCGATACCTTGCGATATTTTAATATGGCTGTGCTGCTTTCGGGGGCGATAGGTTTTTTTGTTACCGGCTGCGCTTCTTCCTCCCCAACGATGCGAGCCCAAAGCCCGCAGGATGGGTACGGTTCGTGGAGCGACGGCCCTGTCATGGACGACGGTTGTCCGATGTGTCAGTCGGGTATGGGTCACGGGCAAGGCCAAGCCTGCCCACCATATCGACAAGGCCACGACTGCCAGGGTGCTGGCTGCAATCTGCCGTGCCATCCTGTGCATCGCAACTTCCACACCTATCAGGCTCCCGAGAATCTTATGTATCCACCAGAAAATGCGGCACCTGCGCAGGTTCAGTACCCGTACTACACCTTTCGAGGGCCAACGGACTTCTTTATGAAGTAAAGAAGTGTTCAATGTAACGGCGAAATATAAGACGAGCCCCTTTGAATAACATCAAAGGGGCTTTATTTGCGTTTTAGGCGAGCGATTCAAGAAGGAATTTAAAGAAAGTAGAAGTGGTAGAAGATAGCGAGAAGATTGTTGATAACTGACCAAAGAACAGAATAAGACCGCCAAAAAAACAGAGAAGAATTACACACGATCAATGTTAAAACATGAGCGGGAACAAGAGGGAAAGGAAAGGGAAGACGGAGAAAAGAGAAGGAAGTACCAACAAAAAAACAAACAAAGGAAAAACGACAGGCGACAAACAAAGACTTTACACAGAGGGGAGAAGGAGTACATCAACAGGTTATCAACAATATCAGCGGCGATCATTCGCTGTCGATGTACTCAGTTTGAATAGCGGTATAAGGAAGATGCTTCTTAAGCTCAGCGACAGCGGAGTTGGTGGAACCAAGAGCAGTGCGAGTGATTTTAAGATCCTTCAGTGTCGAGAGATGGAACAAGGCAGGTGCTCCGGCGGCAGTAATCTGAGTAGATCCGAGATGCAGGAACGTGAGAGCCTTCATGTTTTGAAGCAGAGGCAACCCAGCGTCTGACAGCTTAGTGTTGTCCAAATTCAGCCATAGTAATTTCGTGAGAGGAGCCAGCAACAAGGCACCATCGTCGGAAATCTGAACGCGCCAAAGATTAAGTTTCTTTAGTCCAGGCAGCTTTGCAAGATGAGCCATTCCGGCATTCGTGATCAGAGAGTCTTCGCTCAAATCCAGTTCTTCAAGCGAGGAACAAGTAGAAAGTGTCTCCAGAGAGGCATCACTCACTTGGTTTCTGGCAAGGCGTAACTTCTTCAGTTGATGAAAACCAGCGATCAGTTTACTCGAATTATCATCGACTATGGTGCCGGCGACATAGAGCTCTTCAAGGTCTTTAAGACCTGTCAACGCAGCTAAACCGTCCGAGCCGACAAAGGTGAGTTCGTCGAGCGCAAGAACTTTCAGCGATAAGCAGGACGCCAGTGCCTTGACACCTTCATCACCGATGCTGGTTTCCCCGTTCTTCCCATTAAGACGCAGAGCCCTCAAACCAGTGAACAGAGCGATCACGGTGGTGGCTTTATCGGACAATTGACAGCCGCGAAGATCCAGATTGACCAACAGCGGCGACACTCTTTCCAGCACCGGCAACGACTGGTCGCTGAAGGACGAATCAGCGAGATTAAGGACTCGGAGGGACCTTAAATCAGGAAGAAATCCCAGCGTTTCAGCGGTCAGGGTGAGATTGTGTAGATCTATATCGGTTACAGAACCGCTGTCATCGGTCTTTATCATAGCCCCCGCCGACAGCAAGGCCGTGATCGCAACCGCTTCAGTCCGGCTTACAGCGGGCACCATATTCTTTGACACAGAATCGCCGGAGCAACCGGCGAATGACGCAATAAGGACCAGACAAAACGAAAAGCGGACGGCAGACACAGGCAAACTCCGGTGAGACAGTCAGAGGGCGTATATCACCGATGATAACGGCAGGTCGGTCACTTATTCAATGATTGTGATGTGATCGTCTGACGCAGAGTCCTTCACCAGGGGGGATTCGACAACCGTGGAGTTCGTTGATTTTAGCACCGGACCGTTCGAAGCGTCCGTCGCAAACAACAGATCAAGCGGATAGCGTGTGTGGATCCTGATGGCCGAGTATCGACGATACAGTTCGCTTATCATCGCTATAGCCGACGTGAGGGTGACCCATTTAAGCATAGGTGAGTCGATAACGCCCCAGGCATTTGCAATTCCAAGGAGCACAGTCATCGTGATCAGCACAGCCGCAAACGCCGTACGGCCGGTGAAGCGATGACGTTCCACCCTGGTGGCGTGCGAAGCCAGGGCGTTCTGAACTGACAGCGCGGACAGTGTACGGAAAGAATCCATGTTTTGCTTCAGTTTCTGCAGAACCATTTTTTGCCGAGGGTGAATGGGTTGTTCCTCGACCACAGCAGCGACGGCATCGAACTCCCCGGTCGGATCAGACATCTTCAAAGCCTCGCTATCGTCCAGATTCACGTTATTGGCAAGCAAGTATTGCTCGATGAACGATTTCACTTTAGGAGCGGACTTTACAGGAGTTTCTCTGGCAGGCTTCGCAGCTGGGGCCGCCGGCGGTTCTCGCTTCTTATCAGCAGCCGTCAATTCACCCGGCAATGCATAGCCAGCAGACTTGCGGCAGCGTGACAGCAGTTGTTCCATATAGTTGCGAACAAAATCATCAGAATTCTCTTCCCGAGCCGGTTCATGGAGAGGTTCGACAGCGGGCACCGAAGCCGTCGCCATAAGTTGGGCCACGTTTGAACCAAAGCGAAACGCGACGGCCTTGTTTGTCCCCGTTGGCTCGGACAAATCCAGGCACTCGGCTTGCGGCACAGGAGTAACGCTCCTCGCAGCAGACTTACGCATTCCGAACAGTCCGGGTAGCACCGACGGCAAATCTGTCGCAGGACCGTGTGCCGAGAACGTAGATACCGAATGGTCGCGATCATAGTCCAGATCAGCATCATGAGAAACCTGGCGATAGGGCTCCAGCTCACCAGCGGCTGACGAATCGGCATGTAGATCCCGAGCGGAAGATGCAGCATGCTCTGCAGGTAACGTTAGCTGGCGGGTGGCCGCCTGAATTTCGGCACGAGCCAGTTCCAGTTGTTGACGCGCTTCCAGCAATTGACGCCGCTGGGATTCCAGATCGCCTTCGGATTGTTCAATCTTTCTCGCTCGTTCACGGATTTCTTCATCGCGTCGGTCCAGCAGTTCCGCCCGTTGATCCAGTTCCCGTGAGTGCTGTTCAAACGACTCGGCGTTCCCGGTATCACCACCAGCCAGGTGCATAGGTGGCACTGTGACTGCCGGCAGCGAGTACTCAGCAAGCTTCGCGTTTAGTTCGTCACGCTCCAGGACAGATTTCGCAAGTTCCGCACGCAACGATTCCGACAGCTCTTTCACTTGCAACAGCTTCGATTCGCTTAGCTGCAGATAGCGACGATGTTCTTCAACGGCCTGACGAGCCTGCTCTAGGCGTTGCTCATGCAGCACCGATTCGCTCTTCAAGCGATTGGCATCGTCGATGTCCTGACCGGCGTCCTGCAGTGCGTCTTGCAGCTCACGCACATCTGACAACAGTGACTCACGTTCAGACAGCATCGACGCGCGCTCATTGTCAGCGGCGGTAAAAGACAGTAGCAATTCGTCTAATTGCTGCCGGACAGATAACAGCTCAGCATCTCGCTCGATGGTGGCAAAGTTTGCACCATCAGCAGGCTGCTCGCAGCGAATTGACTCGCGGTGGGCGTGTCGATCACTCTTGAACTGTTGAACGCATCGATGGACGTCAGCCGCGCGGCTATCGATTTCTGATTCATGGTGTCTCAGCTCTGCTGCGTGCAGATCGAGCACCGCGAATCGGCTTCGCAAGTCATCCAACTGTCGCGAGACCAGCACTTCACGCTCGCCGACTCCCGATTCGCGGCTGGCCAGATCCTGACGCAGTTGAGACAGTGCGCAGCGTTCGCTGACCAGAATCTCGTTGGCACCTTGCAAGGTGGCTCGTTCTGATTCTGCGGCCTGCACGATCGAGGCGACAGACCTCAGCGTTGCGGCAAGTCGCTCTTCCGCAGCGACAGTTTCAGCTGTCCGGCAATCCAGTTCTTCCCGTTCCGCCCGAATCGCTGCCGCCTGCCCCTCCAGCATTTCAGCGTCCACGACAGGTGTTGCAGGTTCTACAGCCACCGCCTGAGACGCTCGTTGTTCGCGTCGATACGTTTTCAACTTAAGCAGGCGTGCAGAAACCTCGTTTGCTCGTGATTCGATTTCCGACTGCCATTCCTGAAGTGCCAACTGTCGGGCTTCGGTCGATAGCTGTAGCTGTGGCAGTTCCGTTTCGTGCTTTGAAAGTTCATGCTGAGCCTGCTCAACAGCGGCGATCGATCGTGAATTCTGTTCCGCTGCGTCTGCCAACAGTCGCAGCTGATCCGCAAGAGTTTTATGTTGGCGGTCCACTTCCTCGGATCGCAGGACAATTTCGCGTTCCTGTGCGGCGAAGCGTTCCAGCTTCAACACCAATTCGTTCCATTGAGCCGTGATCTGCGACGAACGATCCTCAATCGCGGCCAGTCGCGTTTCGGCAAAGCGTTCTCGTTCTCGAACGATTTGTGTAAGATCGTCAAGCTGCTGCTGACGCATCGTCAGCAGTCGCTGATGCTCTTCCAGTTCTTTCTGCAACGAAGTCTGAAGAAGAGGTGTATCCTGAACCGGAGGAGCGAATGAAATCGAAGGTCGAACGACAGGCTCTGGCAGAAGTGAAGGTACCTCCTGAAACTCCAGACGATATGAAACCGGGCCGAGGGAGACCACGTCGCCTTCGGTGAGTTGGTTCACGCCGCTCACAGGCAGATCGTTGATCCAGACGCGACCATCAAGGCAGTTGACCGAGAATGCCCCAGCCTGGCGGGTGAAGCAGCAATGAGCCGCCACCGCACCCGAGAATCCCAGACTGAACTCACTTGCCGCACCGGATCCGCAGCGGTACGTCCCGTCGGCCAGCGCGCGAAATGATTCGTGATGAGCGCCATACAATGGCGTCAGTACGGGAGTTCGACTGAAGGACGTTTGAGCGGACCGTGTCGTAGCAACCGACATGACGTTCTCCGACGAGCTTCTGACTTCTGTGCTTAGGCAGGCCCGCTGTCCTCCGTCAGGAAAACGCACGATGCAACTTCAACACGTACACGGTCTGACTCCTCAGCAACGGTCGTATCGATTCTGCGGCCCGGTAAAAAAATCGGTAATTTCTGCAGTCTATGAATGATTTAGCTCATAAAGAACCTTCCGGACGTAACGACATGCTGCCGGAACTCAACACGCCTGATAAACTAGCCAATGTTGTCGAACGGTTCCGGTTCTAAGGATCACGCAGCTGAGTGAGCAGTTGAACGAATTTCCGGCAACTCATACTCATCCGCAGGATTTATGCTGGTCGAGTTCGAATGATCCGCGAATGATGGCTGTGCGTGGGTTGGCAGATTCCCCAACGAAGACGATACTGCCGACTGGATGACGAAATGCAGCCAAGGTCGAGGATTGATGCGCCGCATTCGGGCCAGCCAATTGAGTGTAGTGAGTGGCGAGCTATGATCAGACAGAGCGGCTTTCTGGAGTTCCGACGGCCCGGGACATTTTGGCAGTTCCTGCCTGCCGGGCAGGGAAGTGTTTGAGTTTGCATCGCGGCGCCGACGGAGAAGTGTGCAGCCATGCCCAACATCAGGTTGTGACAGTGCTCAACGAAGTTTCAACGTTTTCCACGCGCCGTATATGGAATTCCGCCCATCTGCTGTTTTGCATGATTCAAGTGGCGGCCGTGTCTTGGTCGCTGCTGACACCGGACCCGTTTGCACTCGTGCGTGACACGTCATTGGACTGGATAGAGAACGCAGGCGACCTGCTGATGCATGCCGTTGTATTTACAGTACTGTCCGCCACGGTATTCAGTCTCTGTCTGGCAATCGTTGGCGAAATTCCGGCAGGCGCCGTCTTCGCGATGCTGGGATACTGCCTCACGGTAGAAGGGCTTCAAGAGTTTGTGCCCGGTCGAACCTGCGACCCGCGCGACGCCATCGCGAACGTCGCCGGCTTCGCCCTCGGCTTCGCCTTCGTCCGCGTTTTCATACTGCTGCGTCCTGCTCCGGCCAAAGCATAACGCGACCATAAATAACGCGACCATAAATGACGCGAGCGACTAGGTTCGGTTGGGTCGTACTCCGTGTCAGGCCTGTCGCGTAGGGTTTCATGCCAAAGGCATAACAGTGAAGGCCCAGGGAGCATGCGAAACGTAGAGTGCGGCGATGCCGGGTACCAGTTGGCGTAGCATTGGTCGAACCATCGATTTTGAACCACGAAGACAGGAAGAAGGCCAATCAGTTCTTTGTGTCTTCGGGGCTCCTCAATAATGAAGAGTGATCGCATGGTTGTTGAGGGTCGCCTGATGCGTTTTGGCGAAACACCGAATGGCAGTTTTGTGTTAATCACCTTTGAATGGATTGAAAACGACTTGACCGTATATCCGGTCACTGCATTCGAAACGAGAAGGGAATCGTAATGGCCGAGAAATCAGGGCCTCGTAGGCGTGCTCCGACGGCGGCGGAAACCGAACGCATTCGCAAGGCGATAGCGGAAGAATCACGTCCGGAAGTGATGGCCGCGAATCGTGCGATGGGGCAGCGATTGCTCGCGCAAAAGCAGCAGGCCGCGACCGCCGCTGCCGAAGTGCAGGCTCAATTGCTGGCCGAAAAGGAGCGGCAACAGTTGTCTCTGTCCGAGCTGCAGGAGCGGGCCGGAATTGGTCGCAGCAACCTGTCGCGACTGTGGAACCAGACAGACCCGAAAGTGACTTTGGAAACAGTGGATCGCATCGCCGCCGCGCAGCATAGCAAGCTGCGCGTCACACTGGAGTCAACACCGTGACTCGTCGCCACGCGATTTGCAATAGCCTCAAAGGCTACTAAGTCCGTTCAGACGACATCAAAGTGCCAGTCACCAGGGAACAACCTTTCAGAGTCGGCATGTCGGACGAAGGTTTTCTGCCGCTTATTCGCACCCACGGCTTGCCAAAATGCAGGATGAAGTATTTTACTATATTGTGTCGCTGTCGTAGACTACAGAGTTCAGTCTTTGATTTTCTGAACAAGGAATTCTTCAATGTCGATAATCAGCAGCAGCCACATCTGGATTGATGATCGTAACATGGCGTGGATTGACCAGACGAATGTTAAAGTGATTGAAATTGCCCTGGAGCGTCTGGCACACGGGTCAAGCGTTGAAGAGATCGTCGATCAGCACAACGGATTACTGACATTTGCTCAGGTCCATGCGGCACTCGCGCACTACTACGATCTCCAGAGTGAATTTGACACGGAGATCGATCGTCAATTGAGTGTGGCCGACGAATTGAGAACCGATTCACTTTGCAGTCCGGGTCGATTGAAGCTGCGAGCAATGGGTCGCCTACAGTGACCATCGCGTTTTACATGGATGTTCACGTTCGACGGGCAATTTCAGACGGGCTGAAACGCGCTGGTGTTGATGTACTCACGGCTCAGGACGATGGTGGAGCCCGATTGTCAGACCCCGATCTTCTGGATCGAGCCACAATCCTCGGTCGAGTCCTGTTTTCACAGGATGACGATTTGTTGCGCGAAGCCACAGAGCGACAGGCATCGAGGAGGTTATTTTCGGGCGTCGTGTACGCTCATCAACTTCGAATCACTGTTGGTCAGGCAATCCGTGACCTGCAACTCATTGCAGAAGTTTATGAGGCCAGTGATATTGCCGAGCGAATTGAATATCTCCCGCTTTGATTGCCGCAGTTGCGTCGTGTCGGTCCAGCATTTGGCTTACCCAAAAAGCAAATTATTGGCGAAAGTTTAGCACTACGGTGCATTCAACGGGTGGCGACGTGGCGGTAGTAGCCGCCTCTTGCCCGCCCGCCGGGGGACTGAATCGTTAGCCAGCCGCCTCGAAACCACTGGAACAGCACTCTTCGAAGAAGAAGATGCCGAGATTCACCTGACGATCACCGGTGGTCCCAAAACTTTCGCTTTTCCCGTTCAAATACGCTTGGAACCTGACAGCCCCTATTGGCCGGGGCTCTGGCGTGATCTTTCGGCCACGCACCCCGGATTTGTCCCTGACTGACCCCAACAAAGAACTCAATCGGTCTTTGGACGGCGGTGGCATCGTCGTGGTGGCTTCTTCTCACTTTGCCTGATTGTAGAAGCGCGAGGCATTCAATGGAGGCGATCGGGAAGAGCAGGGACTCCGCGAACGCTTTGAACGATGCTGCGATACATCGTTCACGGCGGTGCCTGAAACCGGCAGCCTTCCAATTGCCGATAGGCAAGTAACGAGGCCGACGCCTTTGAGTTTCTCCCGTGACAATTCGTCTTCAAGACAAATCGCATTTTTGTCACCACAAAATGCACGGTAGCACTGAACGTCGGGGTCGATAAGAATACGGGGCTTCCTCTTCGTTACCGTTAAGCCGGATCGCCTGATGCTCACTCTTGTTTCCTTCCTGTTTTTCACGGTCCTTGTCGCTGTCGTTTCCTGGTGGAAGACACACGACGACCGTCAGGACACGGCTGACGGCTATTTCCTGGCTGGCCGGAGTCTGGTCTGGCCGGTGATAGGAGGATCGTTGCTGCTCACGAATATCTCCACAGAACAGCTCGTCGGCATCAACGGGGGCGGTTACCAGCACGGTATGTTGCTAATGACCTGGGAGGTATGGTCATCTCTTTCCATAGTTGCCATGGCCGTCATTTTTCTGCCGAGGTATCTGAAAAGTGGAATCACGACAATTCCGGAATTCCTCGAAATCCGCTTTGATCGCACCGTACGATTACTGACATCACTGATATCCGTGATTCTGATTGTTCTGATCCTGTTGCCGTTCATTTTGTTCTCGGGTGCCGAGTTCATGATACCGGTGTTTGCAGTCCAGGAGTTCATGGGAGACAACTCCACCGTGAACATGCTGGTTGTCTGCTCGCTTCTGGCTCTGGTTGGTGGCGGCTATGCCGTTTTCGGTGGTCTCAAGGCTGTCGCTGTATCGGACACGGTCAACGGGGTGGGTCTGGCGATAGGCGGTTTAATGATCCCGATTTTTGGGCTGAGCTTTGCCGGACATGGCGATATCTGGCAAGGATTATCGACAATCATCGAACAGCAGCCGGAACGGATGGCTCCGATGGGCGACTCGGATGCCAATATTCCCTGGCATACACTGTTTACAGGCGTGACGCTGTTGACGACGTGCTATTGGTGTACGAACCAGGGAATCGTGCAGCGCACGTTCGCCGCGAAGAATCTGGCGGAAGGACAAAAGGGAACTTTGTTTGCCGCCGTCATGAAGCTCGTTGGGCCACTGTATCTGGTGCTGCCGGGAATCATTGCCTGGCACGTTGTCAGCAGCGGAAACTACGATCTAGGTGAGAACCCGATTCCCAGAGACGCCAACGGCGCCTACGGATTTCTCGTCAATCTTGTGCTGCCGGACTGGGCCACCGGTTTCTTTGCGGCAACGATTTTTGGAGCCATCCTAAGTTCATTCAACAGCTTTCTGAACAGTGGAAGCACACTGTTCGCAGTCGATATTTATCAGGGGCTGCTGAATCGCAAGGCAACGGACCAGCAGGCGGTGCGAGCAGGACGGATCTTTGCTGTGGTGGTCATACCGCTGAGTGTGGGTCTGGTGTTGTTCTTCAAGTCTTACGGCAAAGCAGGACTGTTCGACTTGTTGATTCAGTATGTGTCAGTCACCAATATTCCGATGATTTCCATCATGGTGGTGGCGCTAATCAGCAAACGGACCCCGGCCATTGGCGTCGTTGTAGCTTTGATTGCAGGAATGGCATTTCAACTGTATTTCGGGATTCTGAACGCGGGCAAGCTGGGCGTTACTGTTGGCAATGAATTCTACGGCAGGGAGATGCACGGTCTGCATGTGGCCGGTGTCAACTTTGCACTGCTGATGCTGATCCTGCTTGCATTTCGAATATTAATGCCTCAACCGGAGCCCTTTGAACAGAAATATTCCGGGGACGTAGACATCACACCGTGGAAACTGGCCAAACCTGTCGGGCTCGGAATCACGCTTGTGGTCGTCGCGATCTATCTGAGCATGTGGAGTCGTTTTGGACTGACGCCCGGCAAAAAGGTCGCTGCCGACTATGAGGTCTTGTACCCACCTTCTTCAGAGGCAGAATGAACCAAGACTCTCCAGACTGACCGACGACCGGATCACGAGAAACTCGCAGACGTGTTAGTTTGCTGCATTGTCCGTCGCAGTGTCGTCCAGCAGTTCCTCGGTACTGTTTCCGTGGCAGAGGACGACGCTGTTGGGGCCGATGGCATTGAGTACGGTTTCGTCGTAGCGGATATCGCGTTTGAGCATCAGGCCGCGATCGATGTCGAGCGTCAGCGTTCCCTTGGGTGTGGCTTTGATCAGTTGGGAACGCATTGTGGGGCTTTTCTCTGCAGCTTCTACGGACGATCGGAATGAGATCATCGCGATACCGTTCTCGACTGATTCAAGGCGGAACGTGCGAAGCAGGTTGATCTGGCGACTGATCTCTTCTGTTACGCGCACGTTAACGGGGATCATTTCTCGCCAGGTATCACCGACAGCAACCGGGTTCTCCGGCAGCGGCATCAGGAACGTCACGGCGTCTGAATTGCGGGAAGTTGGAGCCAGCGGATTTGCAAAGGCTTCTGGTGTCGTCGTGGCGACGGCTTGTTGAACGTCGCCGGTCGCCGGGCTGGACGATTTTTTTCCGACCGTGACGTTTCCTGCTCGCGCGACAGCTTTCTCAGCTGGTACATAGCTCTCTGCCGAATAAGATTCCTGCAGCGCACTGCCAAGGCTGGAGATCCAGAATCGTGGTGCGCTGCCTTTAAGTAGTCGAGCTGTATTGCGAAACACAGGAGGAACTTCGTCAGGCTTCATGGTGGTGTCGAACTCGACCGGTTCAAACTGATTTGTCTGCACCTTCATACCCACAAATTCATACTGCATCGTAAGTCGTGCGGCACCAGCGTCATCAACGGATGTCACGGTGAAGATGCGTCGCTGTTCAATTCCGGTGACATCGACTTTGCGATTTTCTCCCTCCATGGCGTCCAGCGTGACGCTCTCGGTATTCCTGTAGCGCAGTTTCTGATCGGGAGCAAACTTGTATCGCAGTGTCCATGTCGGAGATTGAACAGCGTCGTCGGGCAAACATGTTGCGGGGAGCGATGCGGCCAACAAGACAACAGCCAGCAATAATTGAATGGGCATCTTCCATGATCCTTAAGAGCAGACAGCGAAATCTAAGTGGCGAGTGCAGTGCAGGAACGTGCAACGCTGCGCCGGGCAACTGCTTCGAAGCATATCACGTCGCTTGAGGAATCTCGCTGGTTTTCCAGGCTCCCGAAACAATTCGTTTCACTGGCACCACGCTTGTCGGCAGAATCTGCCGAGGGAAGCAGCATCGTTTCGTGATCTGTCAGCGGCACGGCGTTGGTCGCCCGTGGTGTTATGTCACGCGGTCATGAGTGAGAGAATTGGCGAGCGGCATGCGTCAGCTTGCCGGCACAAAAACAAGGCACCGGAGGGCTCACGCCGCTCCGCTCGCCAGACTCATTTCTGGCCGCGTGGAGTATACCTTGCGCGGTCGCCAACTCGCCTGTCGGAATTGCAGGCTTCGAACGCTATAACAACACCGGTCGGATAATTTCACCGCGACTGATCGGTAGTGGGCGACCAAAAGTGTCTGTGATTGTGGCATCGGGATCGAGGCCAAGGCAGTGGAAGATGGTCGCTGTGAGATCCTGCGGTGACACTTTCCCTTCATGAGGATACCCACCGATCGCGTCGGAAGATCCATGCACAACTCCGCCCTGAATACCGCCGCCAGCCAACGCGACTGAGAACACATGCCCCCAGTGATCGCGGCCTCCGGCGCTGTTCATGCGCGGCGAGCGACCGAACTCGGACATCACTACGATTAGCGTCTCCTGCAGCAGTCCGTGCGCCTCAAGATCTTCGATCAGTGCCGACAATGCCTGGTCCGCAGGAGGACACAAGGCGGTTTTCAGGCGATGGGATTCCATCGTATGACTGTCCCAGCACGGTGCATTCGTCGGTTCATCCGGACCGCGAAACCAGTTCACCTGAACCAGCGAAACACCGGCTTCGACAAGTCGACGACTCATCAGCACGCTTTGCCCAAACTGACTTCGCCCGTAACGGTCGCGCACGATGTCCGGTTCCTGTCCAAGTTGAAACGCCCGTCGCGCAGCGCTGGAACTGAGCACATCAAATGCTTTCTCAGTGAGGTTGCCGTAAGCGTTCAGTGTTGCGCGATCGTCCGTCCCCAGCAGGTGTGTGTTGATGTGTTTGAGCAGCGAGCGGCGTTCCTGCAGACGCTGTTCTGTGATGTCACTGCTGAGACTAAACTCATCGATTCGAAATGCGGGGTTGGCAGGCTGACAGTTTAACAGCCAAGGCTCGACGGCCTGTCCCAGAAATCCCGCGTCCTGTCCCGGCCAGACACTGCCATCCGTGTTGAAGATTCGATGTGGCAGACGGATTGAAGCCGGTAACTGACCTCGCGCGGGGATGAGTTTGCGAACTGTCGCGCCGAGGTTTGGATAGTCGTTAGGAAATCCAGGATTCACATTTTCCGCGTTCATCGGAGCATGTGGCTGACCGGTGAGCATATAGTAGCCACTTGACGAGTGCGCATTGTCGCCGGTTGACATGGCTCGCAGAATCGCCAATTTGTCCGTGAGCAGTGCTGTGCGGGGCCACAGTTCGCAGAGATCAATCCCCGGTACCACGCTGCGAATCGGAGCAAACTCACCACGCACTTCGACTGGAGCCAGTGGCTTCGGATCGAATGTTGAATGCTGCGGCGGTCCGCCCATCAGAAACAGTACGATGCACGATTTTGCTTTGCCGAAAGCTGAAGACGCGACGCTGCCACCATTTGCCCCCAGTGTTCTCTGCTGTTGCAGCAGAGGCAACGAGAGTCCAAGCGCACTCAGGCCACCGGCGCGCAAAACCTCCCGGCGAAGTATTCCATCGCACAATCGCGTGGGCTGTAGCTGAAGGCTCAGCATGGCAGGATTCCGGGGATCGCTGAACAACCAGGTGATAATGACACCGACGTTATAGGATTGGGTAAGCAGCGTACTTCCCATCGCGTGGGATCGCAATCAGAATCGATGGATCGCTTCAGATTGTGCCGTTCGAGTTGACAGAATCGCTGCCGAATCGAACACTGTGTACTCACGTAAGGTTTTGAATTCCGAATCTGCCCGACTACAAAATGAATGAGGGATGACGGAGATGAAGACAATCGAGATCTTTGAATCGCAGCCGATGACCAAGCGGTATCACTTTGTGTTCGGTGACGGGCAGACGGAAAAGCGAGCAGTCAAAATCCGAGCACATGCTCCGGAGCCGGAAGGCAAGCGTGTGGCTATCTGGAAAGACAACGATCCGACGGACGAATTCGCCCCGAACGTCATGTCCTGCTGAGTCTACAACGACGAAGGTCGCGGAGCGTTTCCGACGCTCAAGAGTGAATCCGGAAAACTGAACGGCGAGAAATAGGTTGCTCTGGCAACCAAGATTCCGATAAAAGGCGGTAACGTTGTGAACGTCGTATACGACGCGACGGCATTGCGAATGTGGGTGACGTATGCCAAAGGTGAACGCGAAGCCTATTTGCGGCCTTCGGTGTTTCTTGATCTGAAAGCATTGGACGCGGATGAGAACGGCACGCCGGATGTAGCGATGGCGAAGTGATGGTTAACTCGATGCCATAGTCTGACGTCCCCGAAAGACAGCACGATTCTGTGCGGCCGCTGGGTTGATTAAAGCTATCGGCTAGCCGGCAGATAATCATGCCCCTCAGCAGTTGACTGCTGAGGGGCGTTTTAGTTTGGATGCACATTACATTTCTGCGTAGCGAAAGAACTCCGTCATCCCAGCGGCAGTCGGTGTTGTCGATTCCAGTTGCAGGTCTTCGAGCTTAATGCCATCCAGCGGTGAAGCTGGCTCCGTCGGCGACGGAATCGCCGTGTCAGCCGGTGTTGTCAATTCGGGAGCCACCGGCACCACTGCAGGAGCAACAACTTCTGAGACCGGAAGTGGGGCAAGTGGCAGCAGTTCGCCGCGACGAATGATCCGCACGTTGTTCAGTTCATTCGCTTCCATCAATTCATCGAAGCTGTCGATAGCAGTCACGATAGTGTCGAACGGTGCCGTCGGTTGTCCCTGAAATGCGATCGTCATCGCGGACGCGGGAAGTTGCAGCTGAAATTGTGCAACAGCCCCGGCAGGAATCTGCGTCACCGTGCCGCGCGCAGTCGGACAGTGGGCATGAATCTGTCCCAGGATTTCAACGATGCTGATCTGGAAATTACCAACAGCGACTGCGCTGTTGTTACGCACGGTGACTTGAATCACAGGGCCACATCCGGGGCCACCGTCAGTGACCAGATTCACATCGAGCAGTTCAAGATCTCCGAACGGATTCGATGATGGTGGTCGCGACAGCAGCAGACCGGGAGCCAGTTCGGCTCCGACGGCACCGGACTGTTGTCGCATGCGGTTTCGGATGAGCAGATCGATGACATGCCCGCAGTGCGATTCCGGGACTCCCAAAATCTGACTGGTGCGAGGATCTGCGAAGGCTGTAGCAGCGACAATCGTCGGTGCCGCAACGACAGTCGTTTGCGTGGCTACCGCAGAGCCACTGGCGACGCCTTGCGGAGGCTGCGCCAGCGGCTGGCCTTGCTGAAGTTGTTGCTGCGGCTGCGGTGCTGGTTGTTGCTGTTGACCTTGTGGTTGCTGTTGCAGCGTTTGAGCGTTTGCGACGCCGATGCCAGCGGCCAGAGCGACCGATGCTGTGAGTGTGAAGCGAGCGACGAGCGTTTGAAAGCGAACAGGTCGCCGTGATCTGGATCGAAACATGATGGATCTCCTTTGCGAGTTGTAGATGGAAGGGAAATTTTCGTTGAACGGTGTGTGGACATGAAAGAAGCCCGACGCATGTGAAACACATCGCGTCGGGCTTTTGAGGTGGTATCACGTTTCTGTAATGCCGGAAGGTATCGGGGTGGTAGGGTTCGTGGCAATTTTCCGCGACTCCGTTTCACCATGAGTCTGCGGTGTCTTCACGATCCCGATTGATTAGTAGCAACCCCAGTAGTAGCTGTAGGTCGGCTGGCAGCAGTAGCTTGAGTAGTACACGGGCCGGGCACAGCAATAGCTTGTGTAGCTGTAGTAAGGCTGGTAGCAGCCGTAGTTGCTGTAGCATGAACCGTAGTACGATCCGTAGCATGAGTTGTAACCACCGCCCCAGCCGCAGCTGCTGTAACCGCAGTGACGAAAGCAGGCTTCGATGGCGTCGGTCTTCCTGTCGGATCCGGCATCGGCTGCCAACTGATCCACATCAACGTCCAGTCCCGCATCCATGATGTTGACATCTGCATCCGCGATGGTTGCGGCATCGATTGTCAGAGCAGCGTCGTCGGCGACAGTGGTTCCCGCCAGCATCAAAATTGGCACAACAGCAAACATAAGCTTCTTAAACATGATCATTCTCCTAGTCCGGTTAAAGTTGAGTTAAGAGAATCGCGAGTCAACCGGCCACTCACAGTTCTCAGTTCCGTTTGGATGAACTTCGTAGCGAGGGCTGCTAAGGTTTGTTACATCCGTTTTCAGAATTTATGAAAACGCGTCCCAACCGGTTTTCCGGGAAAAGCAGATGAGAACTCCGCCATGGCTGAAACGCTGACTGCAAATGACGTGCAGGATCCGGAGATAACGTATTATTGAGTTCGCGGACTGATCCGGTTTGGAGATGGATCACCACTCGAAATCGCTCCAAACACAGGCAAACGGGACGAACGGCTTGTCAGCGAGTTCGAGTAGCGATATGATCCGCGTTTCGATTTTTCCGGCCTTTTGTGCGAGCAGAGTTTACTGCCCCTGTTTTCGTGCGCTGGCGATTTGCGTAAGTCTTTGTGTGGCAATGGCTTGCGTGGAGTAATCGCAGGGCGATTGCCGGAATCCCGAGAAGTCTTGACGCTCCCTTTCCCTAAAAGCATTTGTTCGTCGTGTTTGAAACCATTTCACAAAGTCTGGGTAAAGCCTTCACGGCTTTCCGGGGAACCGGAAAGATAACCGAAGGCAACATCCATGACGGGATGCAGCAGGTCCGCAAGGCTCTGCTTGAGGCCGACGTTGCGTATGATGTCGTCACAGATTTCGTCAGGAATGTGACCGAGGAGGCGATTGGCGAGAAGGTTCTGAAGTCGCTGCGTCCAGAAGAGCAAATCGTCGGGATTGTGCATCAGCATTTGGTCGATCTGATGGGGCCGGTGGATCATTCGCTGGCCATCAAGCGGGGTAGCGTCAGTATTATCATGATGTGCGGTCTGCAGGGGTCAGGCAAAACGACCACCTGTGGCAAATTGGCTCGTCGTTTGAAGGAAGCCGGGCAGGTTCCGTTTCTGGTCGCGGCAGACTTACAGCGTCCGGCGGCGATTGAGCAGCTTAAAATAATCGGTGGCCAGGTGGGTTGTCTGGTTTACGCCGAAGACCCAAAGACCAGCAATCCAGTGCAAGTATGTCGCAATGGGGTCAAGGAAGCCCGGCGAGTCGGCGCGACAGTGGTGATCCTCGACACCGCTGGCCGATTGCACGTCGATGCGGCTTTGATGAAAGAACTACAGCAGATCGATAGCAGTGTCGCCCCCGACCAAGCGTTGCTGGTCTGTGACGCGATGACCGGTCAGGACGCCGTCAACAGTGCGAAGGCTTTCAACGAAGCGCTGGAACTGGACGGCGTGATATTGACCAAGCTGGACGGTGACACACGCGGCGGTGCCGCGTTGAGCGTCAAGGCCGTGACTGGCGTACCGATCAAATTTATCGGGGTCGGCGAACAGCTCGACCGGCTGGAGGAATTCCATCCTGACCGTATGGCCGGGCGAATTCTGGGCATGGGCGACATGGTGTCGCTATTCGAAAAGGCTCAGAGGGAATTCGACGAAGAGGACATGCTGCGTCAACAGGAAAAGATGCAGCAGGGCAAGTTCACGCTCGACGATTTCCGCAAACAAATGGGGCAGATCAAAAAGCTCGGCTCCATGCGGGAGATCATGAAGATGATCCCCGGCATGGGTGGAGTTGTCGATCAATTGGGGGACATGAACCCTGAAGACGACATGCGGCGGATTGAGGGCATCATCAACTCGATGACTCTTAAAGAACGTCAGAACCCGGACTTGATCGATCGTGGCCGGCGCAATCGAATTGCGAAAGGCAGCGGAGTTCAGGCGGCGGACGTAAATAAACTGCTCAAGGACTTTTCCGCGATGGGAAAGGTGATGCAGGGCATGTCCAACATGGGGCTTCGCGACCGAATGAAGGCTGTGAAAGGTCTTGCAGACGGCGGCTTTATGAATCCGGGTGCGGAGTTCACAGAAAAGAAGATGAGAAGCCAGCGTGGGCCGCTTGATAAGGATGAGGCTCGCGACAGGAAGAAGAAACAGAAAAAAGAGGCACAAAAGGCGAAGAAGCGAAATCGTAAGAGATAGTCCCGTCCTGGGTGAGTCATTAGTTTTTGTCAGTTCAGGAGTACCAATGGCAGTTCGAATTCGAATGAAAAAGATGGGACGCAAGCACCGTGCGTTCTTCCGTATTTGTGTAATGGACTCGCGAGTTCAGCGTGACGGCAAAGCAATTGAAGAAGTCGGGTTTTATGACCCGATGGTTCCGGACAAAGCCGCCCGCGTCAAGTTGAACATGGAGCGAGTCGATTATTGGATGTCGGTGGGTGCTCAACCCAGCGAAAAGGTTAACGCTCTGATCCGCAAGGTGAAGATGAACAAGTTCGGCAAAGCCATGGCACCACCTCCGTTGACTGCTCCGAAAGTCAAAGAGGAAGCTCCGGCAGCAGCGGCTGAGCCTGTGGAAGCTGCTGCGGAATAGTATGATGCGGTTTGATATCCTCACCCTGTTTCCGGAGATGTTCGAAAGCTATCTCGGACAGGGACACCTGAAACTCGCGATTGAGCGCGGGCTTGTGGATATCCAGCGGCATAATTTTCGGGAGTTCGCTCCCGGAATTCGAAGGCAGGTAGACGACAGGCCATTTGGTGGTGGTCCGGGGATGTTGCTGATGTGTCAGCCGGTGTTCGACTGTGTCGAAGCCGTGCAGACGCAGGGAAATGCTCCCGGTCGTTTGTTGATGATGACCCCTCAGGGTCGAAAACTGGATCAGGGAATGGTTGAGGAACTCGCACGGGAGCCTCGACTGCTGTTGCTCTGTGGCAGATACGAAGGTTTTGATGACCGGATACGCCAGGGGTTGCAGCCAATTGAGATTTCGGTGGGCGACTTCATCTGCAATGGCGGAGAGGTGCCCGCCATGCTGATTATCGACACAGTAATCCGGCTCATACCGGGTGTGCTGGGCGACGAAACCAGCAGTCGATACGATTCGTTCAGCGAGTCAGGTTTGCTGGAACATCCGCAGTTCACGAGGCCTCGTGAGTTTCGCGGCATGGCAGTGCCGGATGTGCTGATCGGTGGTGATCATAAGAAAATTACTGAGTGGCAGCGGGAACAGAGCCTGCAGAGGACAGCGGAACGCCGTAGTGATCTGCTGGAGAATTCTGGTACGGAATCCGCTCAGATAGAATAGTTCTGAAAGTGTGTAAAAAAAAGGGACCCCGTCATGCGTAATCATCTTTTAGACATCGTCGAAAAATCCAGTCTGCGCGAGCAGAAACTGCAGTTTGCTGTCGGCGATACAGTTGATGTACACACTCGAATTCTGGAAGGCACCAAAGAACGCATCCAGATCTTCAGTGGTGTCGTGATCGCTCGCAACGGTGCAGGCACCCGTGAATTGTTCACGGTTCGCCGTATTGTGCAGGGTGAAGGTGTCGAGCGAAAGTTCCCTGTGAACTCTCCGAAGATCTCTCATATCGAAGTCAAACGCCACGCACGAGTTCGCCGAGCGAAGCTGTTCTATCTGCGAGAACGCACAGGCAAGGCAACTCGACTGAAAGAACGCAGGGCCAAGCCCTGGGAAGTGCAGGTCAGCGATTCAGGTAAATGAGTACCCTGAGGCCCGTTGGCTTCAGTACTCTCTTGCGGATTCCTGCACGCTGCTTCACGACGATAGGCGACAGCCTGAACTTTAGGTTCCAGTGGCTGTAGGGTTTTCGCTGCGCTGTGTGTTATCATGTCGTGGGCCTCAGAGCGGACAAGATCAGTCGGAGCCCGGGACATGAAAAATCTGTTTCGCAAACTGCTGGGCGATCGTGGTGAGCGTGCGGCGGTGAAGTATTTGAAGAAACAGGGTTTTCGCATCATCGCGAAGCAGTACCACAACAGTTATGGCGAAGTGGATATCATTGCAGAAGATGGCAAAACGTCTGTTTTTGTGGAAGTGAAGACGCGAACATCCACCAAGGACGGTCATCCGTTTGAAGCGGTCGATCTTCGCAAGCAGGAGAAAATCACGCGAATCGCTCTGGCGTGGCTCAAACAGCACGGTCGATTGGAACAACCAGCACGCTTTGATGTTGTTTCCATTCTGTGGCCGGACGAACTTGGTGAGCCTCAGATACAGCATTTTCGAAATGCGTTCGAAGCCACAGGCCGTGGCCAGTTTTTCAGCTGATCCACAGCTTAGCACGTAAGAAAAGTCGCACGCCATCAATGAGATGTCGAAACATGTGAGATCCTGTTTTGGCTGAGAATTGTCCTCCCGTTTCGACCTTGCCATGGGCAATCCGCGCACACGGCGGAAAAATATTTCGGGGCCAGCAGTCTCTATTCGTGGCGCAGGGCTTCGATGGGGTCCATGCGGGCGGCAGCGCGGGCGGGGTAGAGTCCGAAGATGACTCCGATGCCCACTGAAATTCCGAAGGCCAAGGGCAGACTCGTCCAAACAATCTGCGGCGTCAGACTCAGAAACATCTGGCCGACTTCGGAAGTCGCCTGTCCACCTTCAAGCATGAATTCCTGTGCCAGTAATTTGATGCCTTCGAACGCGAGGGGTGTCAGCAATCCTAGGATAACGCCGATCAGGCCACCGCTTCCGGCCAGCACCATCGTTTCCGTTAGAAACTGAGCGGTGATATCCCTCTGTTTTGCACCCAGCGCGCGGCGGATACCAATTTCTCGTGTGCGTTCGGTGACGGTCGCCAGCATGATGTTCATGATGCCGATGCCACCGACGATCAAACTGATGGCCGCGATTGAACCCAGCACGACGTTGAAAATGACCTTGATCTGTTCTGCCTGTTTCAGCAGCTCTTGAGGGACGACGACGCTGTACTGATTTGGATTCTTGTGATTCTGAGCAAGGCTCTCGCGAATAACTGCGGCTGTGGGTACGACCTGATCCTTGTCGCTGATCCGCAGCGTGATCTGGTTCAATTGTACTTCTTCAGCGCTGAATGAGCCGGTTCGGCGATCGACGTCCAGATCTCCCATGCGGACACGCATGGTTTCGAGTGGAATATAGATGTCGTTGTTGTAGTCTTGGCCGGACATACTGCCACCAATGGCGGCACTGGCTTCCCGCGATTCTGTGACACCTACGATCATGTAACGGCGATCCGCAATCTTGACCGTCTTGCCCAGCGGGTCTTCGTACTGAAACAACATTTGTGCTGAACCTGCCGCAAGGACGGCGACATTATCTCTGGTGCGACGGTCTTCGTCCGTGATGAATCGCCCCTGAGCCATGTTCAAATGATTGACGTCGCGATAGTCCGCAGTGCAACCGACGATGCGACAATTCAACTCACGATGCAGATAGCGGCACGGTTTTGTCAATTCCCGAATCGGAATTGCGTGCTCCACAGTCGGAATTGTGCGGGACAGCAGATCGTAATCAGAGCGCAGTAATCCGTACCGCAGCACAAAGGAACCCGGTGCCTGACTACCGGCGGTTTCACGCGGTGGTTTGACGCTGCGGACGATGATGTTGGTGGCTCCAAGTTTCAGCACTTGTTCCTGAGCCTGCTGGCTGGCACCTTCACCGATCGCCAGCATCGCGATGACCGAGAACACTCCAAACACGATCCCGAGCATCGTGAGGCCAGACCGCAGCTTGTGCAACAGCAGGCTTTTCAATGCCAGTTCGATGGTTCGGAGAAGATTCATCATGTTAGCTTATCCAGGAAATATACCTTCACCGGCAACAACACCGTCACGCATGTAGATTTGCCGCTTCGCCAGTCTGGCGACTGCCGGTTCGTGGGTCACCATGATAATAGTTCGGCCTTCGTGATTCAGTTTCAACAACATCTCCATGATTTCATGTTCAGTCTTCGAATCCAGATTTCCGGTCGGCTCGTCCGCCAGAATGATCTCCGGATTGTTCACCATGGCTCGCGCAATTGCCACACGCTGCTGCTGACCACCGGACAACTGAAATGGCCGATGATCCATGCGGTCAGCCAGTCCGACCATGTCCGCAAGATGTTCAGTCCACTTTTTTTCTTTGGCTCCGATCGAAGGATAGCCAGCACGATAATGCAGCGGCACTTCAATGTTTTCCAGAACTGTGTACTGTGGGATCAGATTATACGACTGAAAGATAAAGCCGATCATTTCATTGCGGATGGATGACAACTCATCGTCCGTCAGAACAGAGACGTCCTTTCCACCGATGATGTACTTTCCGTACGTCGGTCGGTCGAGGGCACCCAGCAGATTCAGGAGCGTGCTTTTGCCACTTCCGGACGACCCCATGATGGCCACGAAATCACCTTTAGGGAAGTCAATCGTGACGCCGCGCAGAGCTTCGACGGTGACGGTTCCCAGCAGAAAGTGCTTCTTCAGATCAAGGACTTGAGCAGCCAGTTCCATGTGAAATTTCTTCGATACGACGACACCGATTCGATGAGCGGGTGGACAAGTGGGGCGACGCAGAACGCTGCGCTTCCGTTACGGTCCTTTGCCTTTGCCCTGACCACGCTGCTGAAATGCCTGCTGCATTTCTTCCAGTGTCAGTTTTCCGTCGTTGTCTTTGTCACCGCGATCAAAGGACTCCGGACGCGGATGTTCGTCCTTCGTAACGACGCCGTCCTTGTTTTTGTCCATGCCCTCGAACATCGTTTTTGGATCCGGCATTCCGCCAGGAGCACCGCCGCCGGGTCCACCACGTCCGCCACCTTCCGCTTGTTTTCCTTCTCGTCCGCTGCCGCCCGGCCTTTCGCCGCCGGGACCGCCGCGATTTTGTTCCGGGGTATCCAGCTTCTTACGATTCGCTTCGACTTCGGCAGACAGTTTCGCCTCGAGGGCACTCAGTTCTTTCGAAAAGTGCGTGCGTGGATTCATGATCACAAACTCACCCTCAGCCACGCCATCCAGAACCTCCATGTACTCGTCATTCGTATCGCCGATCGTAAGTTCGCGGCGTTCAGCTTTGCTGGCAACGGCGACGTAGGTGAAGTAGTGCCCTGACGTGGAGATGACCGCCTGAATTGGAATCTGCAGGACCGGGTCTTTACGATCCTCAACGATGATCCGGCATTCAGCGTTCATGCCGGGTTTGAGCATTTTCACTCGGGCAAGTTCATCTTTGATCTCAATGGCCGTTTCGTATTCTTTCAGATCCGTATTCGGCCAACTGCCCGGCGTGGGCACCGACGCCACCGTTGAAAGCACGCCGCGGTAAGGTTGCCCGGGAAGTGCATCGACTTCGATCTCCACTGGTTGTCCGACGACAATGCGACTGATTTTCGATTCGTGAATGCGGGCATCGATCTTCATGTTTTCGACGTCGGGCAAATTGATGATCGCCTGCCGTTCACGCACTGAGGCTCCTTCTTCAATGACCACAGGTTCACTGCCGCGTGAGCTCTGCTGTGACGCATAAACCACTTCGCCCGCCTGTGGCGCAACTAGGCGACAGGCCTGAATCTGCCGCTGGAACAGATCCCACTTATCCATCTCGACACTGTAAGTCAATTTCGCTGCCTCCAGTTCCGCGCGGAACTGCGTCATCGTCGCTTCGCCTGCTTTTTGAGCCCGCAGGGTTTCCTGTTTTGAATCGTCGGCGGCCTGCTGCAACTCGATCATCTTGCGCTCGCGCATAAAGTCTTCCAGAACCTTGAGCTTGCCTTTGTTCAGTTTCTGCAGGATCAGCGACTGCGTGACAGCCAGCCGAGCGCTTTCCAGTTCATTGACATTGCTGTAACCGAGCCGAGCCTGACTGCGGACTTTTTCGTACTTTTCCATATTGATGGAAAGTTCTTCTTCGACCTTCTTCAGGTCTCCCTGAATCGTCGCGACTTCCTGCTCGTATTCTCCACCCGGGGCTTTGTATTTGTTCAAATCTAGGTCAGCGAGTTTTTCTTTGGAACGAGCTGTGCCCACGGCACTGGCGTTGGTGGTCTCCTGAATCTCAATATTGATCTCCGACTTTTCTACGGTGGCCCTTGCCGTAGTGACTTTGATCTGCTGCTCTTTTTCTTTTTCTACAAGCGTCGAAGAATCCAGTTCGCAGACGACGTCTCCGGAGATGTAATCAAATCGCCGAACGGCCTGTCGATCTTTGACAAGGATTTCTGAAAACTCACCCAGCACAATTTCATAAACGTTCTCTTGACCATCTTCTGCCCGTAGCCTGACGGTCTTTGAAGATTCTGATGCCGAATCCACGAACTCCACCACGCCATCGAACTCGGCCACGGTCGGTGCGTTCACGCGACTGCCTTCCGGGACGAGCATGATAATCGTGGTGCTGCCCTCCACTCGGTTGCTCAGCACCGAATTCTTCATGCTGTCCACCGTGCCGTTTTCGGTGATCAGGATTCGGAAGGGGCCTTTCTCAGCCTTCTTCAGAATATACTGCGCGTTCAGCGTCGGCTTGTTCATACCCATTGCAGACAACAATATGTTGCGAGAATATGGCACCATATAGGCCGTAATCGCAGCGACGGTCGTCAGGAGCAGCAGGATAACGACCGGGGACTTGCCCGAGCGCGATTGCGGGAATGACTGGAGCATCCTCAGAGACCTTTTTCTAGTTCTGTGGTAGCGGATTGGGGGGAACGACACCGGGAGTCATTGCAGGAGAGACAGATTCATCATCCTGCAAATCGTTCATCTGCAGGTAAAACGAATCGTCCCAGACTCCGCGAGGATCAAGCTGCATGATACCCATGTTCACAAAGATGTTAAGCCGATTTGTCTCATAAGTTACCCAATCCCTGGCAAGTGCGTTTTGAGCCGACAGAAGCGTATTCAGGGCGGTCGTGATGTTGAGTGCGTTCCCTTGAGCGACTGCGGTGGCCTGTAAAGAGGCGCTGTCGTACTGCAACGCGGCGGTTCTGACCGCCCGGCGGTCGATTTCCAGTCGGTACTCCTGCACCTGTAACTGACGCCAGTTTTGGCGAATACTGAGCGCAATGTTGTCTTCAGACAACATGTAGCTTCTTCTCTGACGCTGATAGATGATCAATGACGTGCGGTAGGCGTTTCGCTCATCAATCTGATCTAGGGGCGTCGTGAATTCCAGACGGGCCGTTTGATTGCTGTCCAAGAGCTTGTTGCCGCCGCTCAATCCTTGCGAACCCTGGAATGTCAGGTTGAATGTCGATTCGAGGCTGTTGGCCGCGATTTCCATTTTGCGGCGAGCATCCATTACCTGCGCACGGTTGTTCATCAGATCGAGACGATTCTCGAGGCCGATCTCGACGACCTGCTCAATTTCAGGAAACTCCTGCGATTCAGTCAGTGCGAACCGATTGATCGCGATGGCATCAACTCGCAGACCCGCCTGAAGAACCTCCAACTGCTGGGCCAGACGGAGCATGTAATCGTCACGCAGAATGCGGGATCCATCGCGGACTTCGGACAGGAATTCATCAACCGTGTAGGTCTCCGCGGCCGTCTTTGTGCCTAATCGCGGCAGTTCACTCCAGCCGTGCGGTAGCTCCGAACTTTCGATCATTCCGTTGGAATCACTATCGAGCGTCTTCAGGATGTCGTCCGGAGTTTCGACGTCAATGAGTCGCAACAGCATGTCGAGTTGGTCGGACCCAAGCATGAAGTCCCGTTCCGCCCGTTCAAACGTGGACTTGTCCTTCTGATAATTCTGCACAAGTAGAATTCGTTCTTCTTCGCTGCGGAAGAAGCGTTGATCAGGACGACTGGCTTTCCAGTCGTCCTGCGTGGTATCCAGCAGGTCCTCGATCGGTTTGAAGTCATTCTTTACCACATTGATCCCGTACTGACGCAGGTCGTTCCGCAATTCTGCCAGTCCAGCGACATACGTCCTGAGGGTTGCGAAGTCCGGCGGTGTATCGGCCTGATTTTCACCAAGGTCCGGCAAAAGTTGCTCCCCGAGTTCCTTTTGAAGATCTCGCATTCGCCGTTCCAGATCGATCAGATCCCAGCTAATGATTTCAAAGGGGGCCAGTCCTTCCTCATCAATGTCCAGCTGGACATTGGGCGGCAAGCCCAGCTGAATCTTGAGGCTGTCCTGAGAATCCGCCAACGCTTGTCGCTGGGAAGCAAGCGCTGCCTGGGCGTTTTGGAGATTAGTCAGGAGCTGGTAAGATGCTAGGCTGGTCGCATCCTGATTTTTCCAGCCAATCAGCTGCTGTATGGCCGCTCGATAGGCGGCGTCATCGGAGAGGCTCAGCAATCTCTGTTCATCTTCGTCCGTCATTGCTCCAGCCCATTCCATCCACAGGCGATCGTATTTGAAGCGGGCTTTCAGGTCGTCGGGAATGACCAGCTCGAAATTCTCGAGCCTCTCGTGAACGACACGTGGAATGCGTGAGTCGAGCGCTTTTTGCTTTTCGTACTGCTCTTCCAGTTGCCGAATGTTGTTGATCTGATTCAGGATGAGCTGTCGTTGCAGCAGCAGGCTCAGGTAACTTGTTGACACCCCTACGAACAGCGTCTGGCGAAATCGCGCCATTGAGCGTGCACTGTAAAGAACCGAGCGTTCGGCCTGGGTCAGCGGTTCGAGGACGACTTTGCGGCCCGCTAGGAACATCAGCGGCTGGGTCACACTGTAGCCGAGTAATGGAGCCGAAATGCTTCCGCCCTGACCAAAATTCCAGGTGACTGCGTTGGCCAGTTCCACCGCCACTTGACCACCGGCAGGAAGCAACTGACTGACTCCGAAAGCTGCAGTAGAAACCCCATTGGCTCGGCCACTCCCGAGTGTGGTGGCGGCGGCATTGGCAAATGGTTCATTGCCATTGCGCCCCAGATAACGAACTCCAAGATTATAGCGTTGCTGCGTCAGCGCAAGTGCGTTGATGTACAGATCTTCAAGAGTGTTCTGGTAATCGCGATTGTGAATGTATGTTAGATCAACCAGCTCCGGCAGCGTAACTTTCAGTAACTTGACCTCTGAGTGTCCTTCCACCGGATCCATGCCGTTCATGACAATGCCGTACTTCTCCAGCCAGTTCGGATTCTCGATCGCAAAGGACCTTCCCAGCTTGTGCCAGCTCTTGTAACCTCTGCGTCCATTCACACTGTGCATGAAGACGTGCGCAGCGGGATCGTCCGGAGGCAGCGGCTCTTTGTCGGGGTCATACGGATCATAGAAACGGCTCCGCTGATCCGGCGTCAGATTGATGCGAGGAAGTTCCCAGCGAGGGTCATTGAGTTTCTGGCCGATATCGTTGTACGAATCCGTGTCTGCCTGCCTGCGCCAGAATTGGCGCGAGCAGCCGGACAGCGATGAGATTCCCATCGCTCCCAGAATCAGCCACGTCATGGATCTGCGAGTTGTTCGGTGTATCAAGCGCGCCAGCATCCTGCTGCTCTCCAAAATCCTTCTGTCATCCCCCCTAGCGCTCGGGAACGCTTCGCTTAGATCCTGCGGTCGATCTTCGCGAAGCCGTTCAACCCGGATCTCTGCCGCGATGCTTAAGCCGACGGTGCTCAGTATCGCGAAATGCCGTCAGCGACGGTTAGTGTCAGAAATCACGCGTTGCCGGGAGGATGTCTTGTACGGATAGTTCGGATTTCGACAGATGCACGTCCTGTGCTTGACATGTCACACGGACGCAACGCCAGCATTGGAAGAATCGCTACACTCCGCGCGAGCGAATCGCTATCACCGGTAGAACCCGACGCGTGCGTAGCATCGGCACAATCGGCGCAATCGGTACATCTTCACGCAATGTGACAGTGCCGAGGGGAAAAGTATGTCGGCCACGAGTGTCCAGCGTGCGTGAGTCACCTTCGGGCTAGTTCTTCCAGCGATACACAATTAACGCATCGAGAGAACGAACGAAGACCTGATCGTCGGCGATGGCGAGGTGAGCCCAGGTGGTTGCGTCGCTGACATGTCGTTCCGAGACTTGCGAAAACTCTGACGGATTCGCGTTGATCAGCCGCAGGTCTCCGGTTTCGTCCAGCGCAAGCAGCTTTGAACCGTTGACGGCCATGCTCCAGTACGTGCCAAACGGAGTCGTGCGCCACAGCGATTCGCCGGTGTCCGGATCAATGCAGCTGAATCGCTTATTCCGCAGATGCAAATAAATCCTCCCGTCCACGACTACGGGCGACGACATGTAGGCTTCAGTCGTATTTTTCCACAGTTCCTTCACGGCGAAGCTCGTGTCGGTCCGAGTGACTTCAAACATCATGGCTCCGCCGCCGTAGCTGCTGGTAAAGATGCGATCTCCGAGGACGGTTGGCGTCAGGATGTTCATGTCGCGAAATGACGGGATCGCGATCGACCACAACTCTTCACCCGCGTCCATGCCCACTCCACACAGTTTTGATCGGGTCTGCACGACAAGTTGCTTTGTCCCCGCGACAGTCGCCGTGATCGGAGATGAAAACGAGCCTCCCATCATGCCGCCGTCTTCTTTCAGACTCCGCCAAACGGTTGCCCCGCTTTGGCGATCGATCTTTACCAGACCGCCTGAGGTCTGTACGTACAAGAATTCGCCATCGATCAATGGCGAACAAACGAAGCCAAACGATTGACCGACCGTGCCAAACTCTTCCCGAAAGTCTTTTCGCCAAGCTTCCTTGCCTGACTTTCCATCGAGCGCAACCAGCACATCAAGCATCCCGGGCACGTAAAGCATCTCGCCATCGTAAATCGGTGTGGCGCGAATCCAGCTTCCATTGGACGCCGCGAAGAACGGAACGCTCATGGCTCCTGGCCATTCCACCTGCCACAGTTCCTTTCCGGAATCACGATCGAGCGCCCGGACGACTTCTTTTTCCTTGTTGATGGTCTCGGTGACAAAGACCCGGTCCTGCGCCACTATGGGGCCGGAATAGCTTGGCCCCAGCGGAACTCTATACGACTCCACAAGCGTCGCTTCGTCAAGTGTGTCCGGCCATTCGGTTCCCCGGGGCACTGCACACAGACGATCCGGCCCACGCCACTGAGTCCACTCCGCCCGATCGGCTGCAAACAACAGCGATGGAAAGCAAATCGCCGCGGCACTGAAGAGAAACTGTTGCATCGTAATTCTTTCCATATTTTCCATCGTTCGTTCGGATCAAAGAATGTTTTTCTGTAGACATTTATGTCCGTCGCGTGGCCGAACTGCGTTTTCGAAGCAAAGGATCGCTCTGAACCAGCCGTCTTTCGACAGTAGGACGATTTCTGGCCAATCATTCGGATATGAATGTCCAAGGTACGGGAATCGCACTTCACTCCGAAGATCAAGCCACCGGCCACGTTCTAGACCCGTTTTTCAAAACGTCCACCCGTTCGAATGAAAAGTCATAGGGAGCCGCTAGACTTTGGCTCCTTGAGGGGGTTTCTTGGAAAAACACAGACGGGTTGCGAATTGTATGAACCAACGGCAGGACTTGTGTCAGCTTGAAAAGCTGCGATGTACGATTCTGGCAAACTCCCGCGAAGCGTCACGTCTAGTGGCGACTGAAATTGCGACGTTGATCCGGAACCGGAAGTCCGAAGGAAAACCTGCCGTGCTCGGACTGGCGACGGGCTCAACGCCTACCAGCATCTATGCCGAACTCGTTCGCATGCACAAGGAGGAAGATCTGTCGTTTGCCAACGTCGTGAGCTTCAATCTCGACGAATACTACCCGATGCAGCCGGAAGACCTTCAAAGCTATATGCGGTTCATGAAGGAACATCTCTTCAATCACATTGATATCAAGCCGGAAAACGTGCATGTTCCCGACGGCACTGTTCCGGTTGAAAACATCGCCGACTATTGCCGCGACTACGAAGCAAAGATTACCGCACTCGGTGGAATCGACATTCAACTGCTGGGTATTGGCCGAACCGGTCACATCGGCTTCAACGAACCTGGTTCCGACCAATCTACACGTACTCGCATGATCACGCTCGACAGCGTCACGCGGATAGATGCGGCGAGTGATTTCTTCGGCGCGGAGAACGTCCCGAGGCGGGCGATCACAATGGGTGTCGGTACAATTCTGGAAGCAAAAAAAATCTTCATCCTGGCGTTCGGCGAAAACAAGTCAGTGATTATCTCCAAGACCGTTGAAGGGGAAGTCACTCCGGCCATCCCGGCGACGTTCCTGCAACGACATCCCAACACGGACGTGCTGCTCGATGCGGCAGCGTCTGCAGCACTGACACGCACGCGACTGCCGTGGCTGGTGAGCAACGTTCAATGGGAACCGTGCATCATTCGCCGCGCGGTGATCTGGTTGTCGGAGAAGATGACCAAGTCAATCCTGAAACTCACAGATTCAGACTACAACGAAGAGGGCTTGCAGGATCTGCTCGCTGAGTACGGTTCGGCCTACGAAATCAACCTGACCGTCTTTCGTCACTTGCAGGCCACACTCATCGGCTGGCCAGCTGGCAAGCCAGCCCACAAGAAACGCCCCGGAGATCGGCCTCAACCGTTCGATCATATCTTCCCGAAACGCATCCTTTGTCTCTCCCCGCACCCGGATGACGACGTAATCTCCATGGGCGGCACGCTGATTCGCTTGGCGGCGCAGGGGCATGAGGTCCACATTGCGTATCAGACGTCCGGCAATATTGCCGTCTTCGATGACGATGCGATTCGGTTCACGGAATTCGTCTCAGATTATTGTTCCGCATTTGGTCTGCTTTCGGATCGAATTCGAAACCTGGATGATCACGTTGAGGAGTATTTGAAGAATAAACAAGCCGGACAGATCGACAGCAAAGAGATTCAGCAGATCAAGGGGCTGATCCGTCGCGGAGAAGCCCGCGCCGGTGCCCGCTGCTGTGGCGTTCCCAATGAGAAGCTGCATTTTCTGGACATGCCGTTTTATGAAACGGGCGGAGTCAAGAAGAAACCGCTCGGGCCGGATGACATCAAAATTCTGGTCGATCTGATGCGTGAAGTACGGCCCCATCAGATCTATGCGGCGGGCGATTTGTCAGACCCGCATGGAACTCACCGAACGTGTCTGAAGGCCATCATTCAGGCCTGCGATGAATGTCGCAACGACGAGTGGTATAAAGAAAGCGAGGTCTGGCTGTACCGCGGAGCATGGCAGGAGTGGCCCGTGCATCAGATTGAAATGGCGGTCCCGCTCAGTCCTCAGGAAGTGAAGCAAAAGCGGAACGCGATCTTCAAGCACGAATCACAGAAAGACCGCGCTTTGTTTCCTGGTGCTGACATGCGAGAGTTCTGGCAGCGTGCCGAATCCCGCAACGCCGACACCGCCCGCAAATACGACCAGCTCGGCCTTGCTGAATATGAAGCCATCGAAGGCTTCGTCCGCTGGGACGGCGCGTGGGGGCTGAACGACTAGGAGTCTTCCTGATCCTCTAAGGCGAGCAGCGGTATTCAGACAGACTTCCGGAGGCCGGAATGTTGCCGTCTCGCTCCGTCGAGACGAGCCTTGATTTGGGCACCGTAAACAAAGATTCCGCCTCCACAAAATCACCAGTTCGCTGTCGCTCTGCGGTGAGCCGGGATGCGTCAGCACCCGGAATCTGTCAAGGTGGAAGTGCTGTGGGTTCCACGCGACGATCATCGCAGCCGAAGTGTTAAGCAACGCCACACAAGCAGGGAGCCGTCCATGATTTCGGAACACGCAGACAGTATTGCGGCTCGTGCAAAGGCCATCTACGCCGAAAGATTGCAAGCCAAGCTGGAAACCGAAAATCAGAACAAGTTCGTGGCGATTGAACCGGAATCTGGCGACTATTTCGCCTCAGATTCGTTCGGACAAGCTGTTGCGGACGCTCGGTTGGTCTATCCGGATCGAATTTCGTTTGTCATTCGAGTCGGCCATCAGGCCGCCCTCCACAGGGGGGTGCGATCTGTTCGGTCCTGAGTTTTAGCGGCGTTTTGGTTGAGAGCACGAAGCGTTTGTCGTGGAGTTGAAGGAATGGCCACACTTTGAGAGTTGAACATGGCGTTGCGGGCGTCTGACCAGAGACCGCTCAGGGCGATGACGGGGAGACTCAGAATGGATGCGCCGGATTCGATTCCCCACTTCATGCCGGCGCATTTGAATCGCTGACTGAACACGATTTTGCAGGCA
>CANJQC010000009.1 GCA_947476295.1 Planctomycetaceae bacterium
CTTGCGTTACGGACTGTTCATTCGCCGCCAGTTGCTCTCCACCCTTTCTCTTGAAAACGCGGTTACCTTTGGCTACAGAGCGGTAACGAATGCTCTGATCAGGACTCTCACCTGACTGTTCAATCGCCTTCACAGGCGCACGAGCGGCAGGGCGTCAGCCCTCCGAGTACCATGAATCTGTTTACAGAAAGTGTTGTGCCTCGAGAACCACTCGAAGGGCTGACGCCCAGCCGCTCGCCGGATTCTTGGTGGTGAATTGAATTGAATGAGGGGCTGCTGCATTGGTAAACTCAAACGACTGCCCGACGAACTGCACCTCTTCAATCACCAGTGAATACTTCCGCCATGACGAATCCGTTTCTCGAAAATATGGCCCGTGTCACGCGCCGACAGCTGTTTGGTACGACATCGAGCGGGATCGGCCTGGCGGCATTGGCATCGATCGCAGGTTCATCATTTGCGAGCGCTGCGGATCGTGGGCTGCCGGGGATGCCGCACATTCCGGCGAAGGCAAAGCGGGTGGTGGTAATGTGGCAGGGAGGAGGTCCATCACATGTGGATCTGTTCGACGAAAAGCCCGTGATGCGGCAGATGGCGGGCAAAGATATCCCGGATTCTATTCGAGGTACAACGAGGCTTTCTACAATGTCCAGTGGCTACGGAAAGTGGCCGTGTCAGCCTGCGATCAAGCCATTTAGACGTTACGGCCAGGCCGGGATTTCGTTGAGCGAAATGCTGTCGAATGTGGGCTCCATCGCAGACGATATCTGCGTTGTCCGCAGCATGCACACAGAAGCCGTCAATCACGCTCCCGGAGTCACCTTGTTTATGACCGGGTCCCAGGTTCCTGGTCGGCCCAGCATGGGCGGATGGTTATCGTACGGCCTTGGCAATGACACCGACAACCTTCCGACATTCGTCGTGATGACCTCCAGCGACAAAGCCAGGACCTGTGGCCAGTTGTTCTTTGATTATTACTGGGGCAGCGGTTTCCTTCCGAGTCGCTTTCAAGGCGTCCGCTTTCGAAATACTGGCGATCTTGTTCCCTACCTGATGAATCCAGCCGGTGTCAGTGCGGAATCGCGCCGCGCGATGCTGGATGATCTGGCTGCCATGAATGCGGCTCATTTGGCCGATTACGGTGACCCGGAAATTGATACGCGAATCGCGCAGTACGAGATGGCGTATCGGATGCAGTCGAGCGTTCCGGACCTCGTCGATTTCTCCGGCGAAACCAAATCGACGCTTGATCGCTATGGCGTGGATGTGCTTGAAAAGGGCACGTACGCGAATAACTGTCTGATTGCTCGCCGATTACTCGAACGCGGCGTTCGTTTTGTGCAGTTAATGCATGCGGGCTGGGATCAGCACAGTAATCTGTTCACTCAGCTTGAACAGCAATGCCTCGATACGGAAGGCCCCTCTGCTGCACTGGTGAAGGATCTGAAAGAACGCGGGATGCTGGACGATACGCTCATCGTGTGGGGCGGTGAATTTGGACGCACGCCGTTTGGTCAGGGAGATCCGGAAAATCCCAAAGGCCGCGATCACTTCGGAAAAGCCTACAGCTGGTGGATGGCCGGCGGTGGAATTAAACCGGGAACGGTCTACGGGGAAACTGACGACTTTGCTTGGAACATCACGTCGAACCCAGTACATGTCCACGACATGCAGGCCACGATGCTGCATCTGTGCGGCATCGATCATACACAGCTGACCTACCGCTATCAGGGCCGACAGTATCGGCTGACCGATGTGCATGGTGAAGTTGTGCAAGGCATTCTTGCATAGATAACGGTGACTCATGCAGGTCAGACATTCATGTCTGACCTGCCCTCCCACGACATAAATATCCATCCTGCGGAATGCTTGTGGGTCATCGGAATCTGGCGACAGATTGAAGCAAAAGTTGTTCGCAGAGTTCGCCGACACTGATTCCTCGCGCACGGGCGGACATCGGGACGAGGCTGTGGGAGGTCATGCCAGGGATCGTGTTGATTTCCAGTATCCACACATGGCCATGTGAATCGACACGAAGATCCGTGCGACTGATACCATTCACCTGGCAGGTCTCACATGCGGCCAGGACGATGTCGGTCAGGTTGGCGGGCAGGTTTTTGGGTGCGACGTCGTAGCGAGTTGCATCGTCGGTGTATTTTGCGGAGTAATCATACCACCGGCTGGCTGGCAGAATCTCGACAACCGGAAATGCTTCGCCATTGATGACGGGGACTGTGACTTCGCGGCCTTCAATATATTTTTCGATGAGGAACATATCGCTCCAGCGTGCGGCCTCGGCAGCGGCGGCGACGATTTCCTGTTCAGAATCGACGATTGTAATTCCTACGCTTGAACCCTGGGCGGCGGGTTTTACGACCTGGGGATAGCCGATTTGAATTGAAGCTGCGCGAATCAAATTGCTGGGCGCATCGTGTGAAAACGATATTCCAAGGGCAACCGGAAGTCCGGCTTTTGCTAGGATCTCACGAGTGGCAACCTTGTCAAAGGTCAAAGCCGACGCCTCTGCAGAACTTCCGAGCCACGGAATGCCCAGCCGGTCCAGTTGCCGCTGCAAAGTCCCGTCTTCACCGCCAGTTCCGTGCAGCATGGGGAAGATCACGTCAGTGGTTCGCGGAATCTCGTGCAGGGCCAGGATTGAGGGATCGAATTGAAGCACTCGATGCCCGCGCTGCCTCAAAGCCACCGCAACGCAGGCACCGCTTTCCAGACTGACCTCTCGTTCTGCGGAGTCACCCCCGGACAGGACGACGATTCGCAGCGGGTTACATTGAGAAAAAGTCTGAGACATTTGTGTCTTTCATCTGAAATGTTCAGCTGCCGCGCCAGCAGCGTGAACGCTGGAATGATGTGGCAATGCTGCTGATTTCGATGAACTCGTTCACGAATCCTGTTGAGTCATGTTCTGCTGCCACGGGCGGAGTGATCGAAGCGCAGTTCGCTCCAATCACCAGACTTTGATTTCCAGTTCCAGATCAACCGCAAATTTCTCGGCAACGGCCTTTTGAATGCGGCCGATGAGCTGCTTCACATCGTTGCTGGTGGCACCGGATTCCGTGACGATAAAGTTAGCGTGGCGTTCGCTGATCCGTGCCTTGCCAACGGAGAGTCCTTTTAGTCCGCACTGTTCAATTAACGCTCCGGCGCTAAGTCCACGAGGATTACGAAAAATGCAACCCGCTGACTGATCGGCCAGCGGCTGTGTAGATCGCTTCAAGATCCAGTTCTTACGCATCCTCTTGGTCAGTTCTTCGGAATCGTCTCGCGTAAGCTCCAACGTCGCGGACAAAACCAGCAGATCCTGAATGCTGCTGCGACGGTAGGAGAACGACAGCTCGTCACCATGTCTCACTGCAATTTCGTTATCCTGAGTCAGCACTCGAACGCTTGTGATAAGCTGACCAATGTCACCCGTTCGCCCGCCGCTGTTACCAACAACGGCACCGGCGATCGTGCCAGGAATTCCAACAAGATATTCGATGCCGCCCAAGCCCGCTCGTACTGCTTCCGCCACAACGTGCGACAGCAATGTTCCACCGCCGGCCGTGAGCGAAGTGCCTTCGATCTTAACTTCACCTAGGAGCGGTTCGACAACTCGAACGACAACTCCCTGCACGCCCGGTTCTCGCACAAGCAGATTTGATCCGCTTCCGAGGATGTGAATGGGCAATTGTTGGCGGCGGCAGGTCCTGATGACCTCCAGCAGTTCTGTTTCTGTACGCGGGGTCACAAAGTACTGGGCGGGGCCACCCAGTCGCAGCCATGTGTGATGGCTGAGCGGTTCGTCACGCTGCAAAATTTCGCTGAAGTCTTCGATAGATTTCGTCATGAATCTGATGTGTCCTGCCTGCTCCCATTGTGATGACAACGTCGCCTAGTCGCCCGGAATGGTCTAATCTTCCCAGTACCTGGTCAAGATTCGACATCAGGAAAGCACGGCCTCCCGATTCAGAGATACTTCGGACCAGAGTTCCCGAAACGCGGCTGCAGTGAGCGTATGAAGCCGTTTCTCGCGCGGGAAGTACGGGAAGGATAAGGCATTCGTCGGCAAGTAAAAGTGCAGAACGAAAATCTTTAAAAAGTGCAGAAATTCGTGACAACTGATGCGGTTCAAAAACAACAATCAGACGGCGGTTCTGGAAGACAGTGCGTGCGGTAACGAGAGTGGACCTGATTGCGGTGGGGTGATGAGCGTAGTCGTCGACCCAGTCGATGCCAAACAAGTGCCCGCGATGTTCGAAGCGTCGACGAATTCCGGAAAATGCCCCAATACCGCTAATAGCTGATTCAACCGATACTCCCATCGAAACGGCGGCCGCAATAGCTGCGACAGCGTTCTGTCGATTGTGAAGTCCGGGCACCTGAAGCGGCACCAGCCCGACAGCATGGTTTCTGTTGCGAAGCAGGAACGTCTGCCGCTGACTGCTGGCCGGAATCCCGGGTGGATCTGATTCGCAAGAGACGGCATTCCAGTCCGCGTCCCTATGCAGCGAAAATGAAATCGTCCGGCGTCCGCAGGTTGCTGCGATCGTTGCGGATCTCTGGCAGTCATGGTTGAAAATCAAAGTGCCATCGGTCGGTAGTCGCGCCACAAAGTCGTTGAAGGTTTGATCGTAGTCGGCCTGCGACGAAAAGCAATCGAAGTGATCCGGTTCGATTCCGGTGAGCACAACTGTCGATGGCGACAGGTGCAAAAACGACTGACGGTATTCACAACTTTCGACGACGGCCACCGCGCCTGAACCGAAGACACCTGAGCGACCTTGACTTCTCATCACTCCACCAACATACGCCGACGGATCACGGCCTGCCTGTTGCAGGATACACCAGATCATTCCACTGGTTGTCGTTTTTCCGTGTGTCCCTGCCACGCACGCCTGATTGTGGGAGACAAGTAACTGGCTGAGGGCCTGCGGAAGTGACATTGGTGTTAAACCAAGTGATCGGCAGCGCTGAAGCAGCGGACAGGACTCCTGTACAGCCATCGAATAGACGACGTACTCAGGAGTGTCTGCGAAAATCTGTTCCGCGCGGTCCGGATGCAAAAGTCTGAAGGCTAGATTATGGACGACTGCTGGCAGATCGCTCTCACAAGCATTCAATTCGTGATCAGTGCCAACAACAGATTCACCAGCGTCAAGCAGCATCTCCGCGAACGCTCGCATCCCGGCACCTAGGACGCCGACCAGCAGCCATGGTCTTTTGTAATCTGAAGATAAACCATTGAACAACGGGCGATTGTTTTTCTTCAACGTCTCTTTTCTCACGGCAGCCATCCTGGCAATTATTCCTAGCGTCACGACTAGAACTTTTTCTTTTTCGACAATTCGTGGATGACTCCATCGAACTGTTGCCACTCGAACAAGCGGGAAGAATAATGGTTTTGTGCGATTGCTGACATAGCGAGACGTGCGAAAAAGTCGCGGATCGGGATCGGGGGAATATGTGAGCCATTTGATCGAGGTTTTGAAGGAAGTCTACTTTCCGGGCAGGAATGGTTTCCCCGGCGTCCTACAGGTGGTAGTCTAGTCATCGGCAGAGCGTGGATTTTCCAGAGCGAACTGTACGCTCCCCCGAAACGATATGTTGTATCGTCTCATTCTGGCGAACACGATTCATGGGATTAGGTTTGACAGAGCCACAAAGATGAAGGTTCCGGTCGCAGCTCAAAACTTTCTGGAATTGCTCGAAAAGAGCGAACTGCTCACTGGATCGCAGATTAAGAAGGTGCGCGAAAGGCTAAAGATTCCGGACACGGCAACGGCACGCGAGACTGCAAAAGCTCTGGTTCAGGGACGTGTACTGACACCGTTCCAGGCCGAACGCCTGCTCGAAGGACGATATCGAGGCTTGGTGATTGACGGCTATCGTATTCGCGAAGTGCTGGGCTTCGGAGGCATGGGCTGTGTCTTCATTGCCGAACATCAAAACGAAAGTCGCAAGGTCGCGCTCAAGGTATTGTCGTCGGAACATGCTCTGGATGCCGGAATGCTGGCCAGAATGAAACTGGAAGCGATTGCGGGGATGCGACTCAATCACCCGAACATTATTCGCACATATCGAATGGATACAACCGGCGCAGTCCATTTTCTGGTGATGGAACTCTTTCGCGGTATCACCCTGCATGAACTTGTCGCCCTGTACGGAGCCCTCAAGTGGCCAGTGGTGTGTGATATTGCTCTGCAGGCAGCAGCAGCACTGAAGGCCGCACATGCGCAGGGGATTATCCATCGCGACATCAAGCCGGCAAACTTCCTGATTGACCAGAACGGTGTGACGCGAATTCTGGACTTTGGCCTGGCGATGATAAAAGACGTACCGGAAGAAGAATTTTCGCTGTCAATGGTGTTTGGCCACGACTGCCTTGGAACACCTGACTATATTGCTCCGGAGCAATCACTGGACAGTCGCCGCGTGGATGCACGAGCGGACATCTACAGCCTTGGCGCGACGTTGTACGTTGCGCTGACCGCGCATGTGCCGTTTCCTGACAAATCCAACAAGGCAAAGCTCGAAGCGCATCGTTCGAAACGACCAAAGAACGTTTGCCAGCTTCGTCCGGAGATCCCGTCAGAAATCGGGGCCATCATTGCTAAGATGCTGGAAAAAGATCCTGCGAAGCGGTTTCAGTCGGCTGACGAACTTGCGGATGCAGTCAGGCCGCACGCGCAGCGAACTTCGATACAGTTCGATTTTCGTGAATTGGTCACACTGAGGGCAAAACAAGCGAAGGCGAAAGTAGAACAGTCGGGGAAGAAACCGTCCGGACAGAGATCATCCATCACATCGACGTCAGGATGGCTCAGGGAAGGCAGTCTTCAGATTGCCGAAAGGACTGACAGCTTCAGTCAGTCGGAAACGCCCGCCATCCGGCAGCCCGAACCTCATCGAATGCGAGCAGAACCCGTGCATTCAGTGCCAACGACTTCCATTCGTTCCACAACATTCAGTGGGCCGGTGCCAGTGGGCTGGCGGCTGCAGATGCTCGGCACAAGGCGACGGGTTGCACTGGTGAAGGCCAGAACATCGATCGGTTCCGAGCACGGTGCCGACGTGCTATTGCTGCGAGACGGCGGCGTCGATAGTCTGCAGTGCTGGCTGGAATACGACGGGCTGCACTGGAAGCTGCATCAGGAATCGAAAACACTCCCGACATACGTCAACGGCACAGTGGAAGCGTTGTGTACGCTGCGTCATGGCTCAAAAATTACGTTCGGCGGAAAAACGGGCGTAAGACTTGTCAGCCTTCCGCAAATCGCCAAAAACCGAAAACGCCTGATGGCGTCAATTATCGGACTCATTGTGATCCTGACCGGCGGCGGACTTGCATGGTGGCTGCTGAGTTTATTTCAAGTTTTCTAACGAAGTATCACGTCGCCCGAACGTCCTTTTCCTTAACTGTATGGCGATGGATGTCAGGATGGCGAAATGTCTGTCTCATGGCGGACCTTGGCGTTCACATCTGATCTGATGTTCATGGAAAATCCTGACAACAGCAGCGACTGGTTTGTATGTCGCAGCACTGCCGCGCAGACGATCGTCATTCCAGCTTCAGCGGGCGTTGCATCAGTTCAACCGTCGCTTCGCGAGGCCATTTGTTTTCGAAGAGGACTCGATAGACTTGTTCGGCGATTGGCATATTAATGCCGCGTTGACGGGAAAGATGGTAAACGCTGCGTGCCGTAAAGATGCCTTCCGCGACGGCGGTCATGGATTCGAGGATCTCCTTGAGTGTTTGACCGCGCCCGAGAGCTTCACCAACAAAACGATTGCGACTGTACGGACTGTTGCAGGTCGTTACAAGATCTCCCAGACCGGCAAGGCCATAAAACGTTTCAATGTTCGCCCCCAACGCTGTTCCGAATCGCACCATTTCGGCCAACCCTCGTGTCAGCAGTGCGGCCTTTCCATTGTCGCCGAATTTCAATCCGTCACAGATTCCGGCGGCAATGGCGATGACATTTTTCAGTGCACCAGCAAGTTCAACGCCTTGCTGGTCGGCGTTCGAATATACGCGCAGTGTCTCCATCGACATCAGCGACTGAATTCGTTCCGCTGCGTCAAGTGAATCACAGGCTGCCACAATGCTTGCTGGTTTCCGTGCCGTGATCTCTTCGGCATGACAAGGACCGCCAAGCACAACGACCGGACGCTGACCGACGATTTGCTGAATCATCTGACTCGGGCGCAGCAACGTTTCATTTTCGATCCCCTTCACAGCGCTCACCAACAGCGCCTGATCGGGGATTAACGCTGCCAGTTGCTGCATAGCCTCACGCAGACCACGTGTCGGAATGCAAACCAGCACAACGGACGCCTCCCGTAGTGCAATTGCCGCGTCGGCTGTCACCTGAATCGCGGCAGGCAGTCGCACATGCGGCAACAGACGACTGTTTTCTCGTGTCTCGTGGATATGCCTGGCGAAGGTCTCATTCCTGGCCCACAGGCGCACGGAGACATCCGGGTTTTGCGCAGCAACCCATGCGCAGGCAGTTCCCATGGCTCCTGCACCAAGCACACTGATTACAGTCATGACGATTCCACAGTAAAGTACGAAAACAGCCAAGTCTCACATAGCGTATTTCAACGGTGTGTGGCGTGAACGCAACAGACTCAGGAGGGAAAACCAGGAAACGCCGCAATCCGATTGATCGACAAATTCGGTGAAATCGCGTTTCCCCATCGACGCTTGCCCTCAAATCCAATTGACGAAATCGAAAGTCGTTTGCGGCCTGCGGAAACTCAACCAATGGTTACGCAGCGTTAAGTCAGCGATACGGCCTTCAGGCTTGCGCCACGGAGTCTAAGGTGAACCAAACCATGAACCAAACCATGAACCAGCCATCTGTCATCGAACCACCAGGATCTGTTTTCACGGAACGTCGTCAGCGCGACGCCGGTGCGCCCCTCGGCGCGTCAGAACGTCGTCAGTTTCGCGACGGTGACAGATCAGCTCGACCGGAAGTTGCCGAACTGGCAAACGCCGTGGATGACCACAAGATCGCCCATCACCGCCGCTTCATTACCTTTGAAGAACTTTTCGACGTGATGGCATCACTGGGATATCACAAGTAGCCTGATCGTCACAATCGGTTTTCTTCCGCGATCGCTAATGTTTCTTTGGATGAACATGCCTTAGTAATCGTCTTATTTGCACCTGTCTGCCTTTTGCGGGGAATACTCTACTGCCGGTGCATGGATGCGTAGCGGTGATCTGAAGGAATGGATCCGGGAACTGATTTAATCGGTTCACTATACATCCGGCCGAAGCTGTTGTAGCACCGACTGATTTTAGTCATGCCCCAACGGGTCTTGTTTCATTCCCGCAAAACGTGAAGAGGGTGCTTTGCTATGTCGGACTATTCTTCCGATCTTCTCGTCACAGAACGACGCAGAACTGATCGCAGACGAATGACTTCAAACCGCAAACCTGCGGTCATTGAAGCAAAGGTCACAGAAGCCAAAACTACAAAAACGGTTAAGCTGGTGCCAGAGATGGAGTCTGTCCAGACAGCACCGGAAATGACAATCGAAGAACGACGCGAAATCATTTGTCGTCGCCGTCAGGATCGCCGTCGGCAGATTGATCCAACGACCTGCGAACGCGACTATTCGGACAATGAAGTTGAATTCATGAAGGCAATGGACGACTACAAACGCAAAAGTGGTAGATCGTTTCCGACTTGGAGCGAAGTTCTTGAAGTGATGATGAGCCTTGGATACCGAAAAGTAGCGGATCCTTCCACAATGGAATGGCGTACCTTTGGGGACCAGATGGGATCGCTGTAAGGCGGCGGTCTGTAGAAGAGTCGAGCTGCGGAACTGCGCAATTGCTGTGCATTGATGCGAAGAAAATGATATCCGGCGCACCGAGTTTCCTGAACGTCTCAGGTGTTGGTTCGCCTGTCATCGAGTGGTTCTTAAAAAACGCAGCGAAATCCACGATGTGACATACTGATTCGCATTCTGTACAGGATTGGCACAACGCTTGCTTAACTGGTTAATACAGAGGCGAATGACGGCGTGGTGGGACCCGGCGTTCGCGAAACTCTGCAGGGGTGTGAAGGAGGGAAGGTCAGGAAACTCGCCTGTTCCCGCTCACATGGGTGCGTGGCCCGAGCGGGAAGCTCCTGCCGGGAGATTCGCTTTGGTGCATCTCACGGTGGAAAAAGGGGAAGGATTCGTCCTTCCCCTTTTTTTGATTCTGATGGATTCTGCGCCTGAATAAGAATCGAATTCCAATCACGGTCAAAAATCGCTTAGGCTCACCGCAGGCTATTCATCTTTCTGCGATTCCAGCACGGACAGAAATGCCTTCTGTGGGATTTCGACTTCGCCGAATTGTTTCATCCGCTTCTTGCCCTCCTTTTGCTTCTGCAACAGTTTGCGTTTACGGGTAATGTCGCCGCCGTAACACTTGGCAGTCACGTTCTTGCTGAGGGCTGAAATGGTTTCTCGCGCGATGACTCGTGAACCAATCGCGGCCTGGATCGCAATTTCGAATTGATGCTTCGTGATCTCTTCTTTCAGGCGTTTGACCAATGATCGCCCGCGACGGTCGGCGTTGGAGCGGTGGACGATCGTTGAAAGCGCATCGACGCGCACGCCCTTAACCAGAATGTCCATCTTGACAAGGTCTGCGGCCGTGAAGCCTATGACTTCATAGTCCATCGTGCCATAACCAGACGTCACGCTCTTCAGCTTGTCGTACATGTCATACACAATTTCGCTCAACGGCAGTTCGTAAACGATCTGAGCCCGCTGCGGTCCAAGGTACTCGGTGCTCTTGAAGATTCCACGTCGATCCTGACACAACTGCATAATTGTGCCGACGTGTTGTGACGGGACGATATAGCTGACTTTGGCGATCGGTTCGCGGAACTCTTCGATGATGCCTGCATCCGGAACGTCCTGCGGGTTATCGATTGTCATGACCTCCCCGTCACGCTTGACGATCTGATACGTCACGTTCGGAGCAGTCTGGATCAGATCCATATCCTGCTCTTTTTCCAGACGCTGCTGCACAATTTCCATGTGCAGCATCCCCAGAAATCCGCAGCGAAATCCAAATCCCAGAGCGTCGCTGGATTCCGGAGTGAACGAGAAACTTGAGTCGTTCATCTGAAGTTTCTGCAGCTCCTCCCGCAGCGCTTCAAAATCTGTGGCGTCAATCGGGAACATGCCGCAGAACACCATCTGCTTCGGCTTCTGATAACCCGGTAACGGCGCGGCGGCAGGATCGTGAAACAGCGTGACAGTGTCACCAACGGTGACTCTGCTGAGTTCCTTCAATCCTGTCAGGAGATAGCCGACCTGCCCGGGCCCGAGTGCATCACATGGTTTCATTTGAGGCCGGAACTGACCGATTTCCAGAACTTCATTGACGACACCTTCTCGCATGAAGCGAACTTTGTCGCCTTTCTTCACGCAGCCTTCAAACACGCGGACGTAGGTGATCACGCCGCGATAGTTGTCGTACTTGCTGTCAAACACAAGTGCCTTGAGCGGTTTGTCAGCCGTTCCACTTGGTGGCGGAATTTTTTTGATGATTGCTTCAAAGACGGATTCAATGTTCAGTCCGACCTTTGCGCTGACTCGAAGCGCTTCTGTCGCATCCAGTCCGAGTACAGTTTCGACTTCTTCAAGGACTTCATCGACGCGAATGACCGGCAGGTCGATCTTGTTGACGACCGGAATAATCTCCAGATTCACGGCGATGGCCGCGAAAGCGTTTGCGACCGTTTGAGCCTGCACGCCCTGAAACGCATCGATCAGTAACAAAGCGCCTTCACAGGCGGCAAGACTGCGGTTGACTTCGTAGTGAAAGTCGACGTGTCCCGGCGTGTCGATCAGGTTGAGTTCATAGATCTGGCCATCCTGAGTCCAGTTGATGGTCACGGAGCGGGCTTTAACCGTGATGCCACGTTCGCGCTCGATGTCCAGGTCATCCAGAATCTGTTCTCGAAACTGCCGCTGCGTGATCGTGCCGCTCTTTAGCAGCAACTGGTCGGCGAGCGTGCTCTTGCCATGGTCGATATGAGCAATAATGCTGAAATTACGGATGTACTTCGGGTCCATAGTTACACAAACAAGAGGTCAAAGGGCTTGCGTGGCCTGAAGCGACCTGACGCAAATCGGGCATGAATGGGCCATTCGCGTGGTTCTGACGAATGACGGCCGAACGGGGGCGAGCCCGCAGAGGCCACGTATGGTACGGAGTTCGAAGGGGATTGGTCGAGCCCTGAGAGTGTGGATTTGCAACTCCTGAAGCGAGTTCTCGCGGATATCGAGCGTATTTCGCGTAGATTGACTCGCCGAGTCGAGATTCGGGGGCTGTGGTCGAAGGCGGTCCAGGAACAGTTACCGAGGCGGCAGGATCCAGATTTCATCGAAATCGATGACTTGTTCTGAGCGGTAGTGTTCATGGCGGATAAGTTCCAGAATGGCCAGAAAGACTCCCACGATGCGAGATTGAAGTTTTTCACCGGCAAAGAATGAGCTGAATGCGACGCGGCCCTCTGCAGTGATGCGGTCGCGAATCTGTTCCTGATAAACAGCCATTGGAGTTTCATCCATCCGAATGCTGACTTCGCGTTCGATATCCGGCATCCGCACGATGCGAGACAACGCGCTGACAAGGTCCCACAGTTCGACTCCTCGGATGCGATCGTCCGAACGGTCACGCTTCGCTGTCGGACGATCGCTGCTAAGTCGTGGATAACGTTCCAGCCATTCTGAGGCACGATCGTCAAGTAGCCTCGATGCTTCTTTGTAACGACGATACTCCATCAGACGGGTAATCAGGTCACTGCCGGATTCTTCTTCCTCTGTGTCATCAACGACCTGAATTTGTGCAGGCAGGACTTCGCGGCTCTTGATTTCCAGCAGCGTGCTGGCGACGACAACAAAGTCTCCGATCAGGTCGAAGTCCAAGAATTCCAGCACGTCAATATAGTCCACAAAACCCTTCGTAATCTTCGCCAGCGAGACCGCGCAGACATCAATTTCTGTTTTGCGCACCAAATACAACAACAGATCAAGCGGACCAGCGAAAAACCCAGTATCAATGCGATATTCTGTGAGCGTCATAGCGTGCGACTTTGCTGGCTATTAAGCCAGTCAATGATTTTGAATTGCTGCTTCCGAAGGGAAGGACCAACGAGCCTTGCTGGCGCCAGCCTACCATGGGTGGCATCGATCGGTGGGCCAGCACGGTTTATCAGCCGCCAGTCTCGCCCTTTGGTCAGCGTCGAGGGAGTACGGCCGGCAGAAACCGCCGGTCATTGACGATGTGTGAATGATCAGCAGATCCACCGCTTTTCTGCATCGGCCTCATAACCGTCACAACTGGAACAAATTCAGGATCGCATGGTGACATCGTCTCGATGTGGCCAATATGTAGCCGGCTTTCCATAACCAAGACGTATGAAAAGTTAAAACTTCCATCTTCGACAAAAGAAAAAACGACCAGCATGAATGTACATCCCACGTCGTCCGCTTTTTCATATAGTTCCCTCTTCGCCAAAGTGCGTTTGACTCCGTTCTTCAGTTTCCGAAAGCTCCGCCGTGCAACGACCTCATGGACATTCTGCTCCACTGCCTGAACCAACCGTCCTCATGTCAGAGGGGTGGCACTGCCTGCATATTTATTATCGCATCAATCAGGCCGCTCTGATGGCCCTCAATCCAACCGATCGCGCTCACGGCCGTGCAGAAGTGTTGGAAATTCTGAATCCGCAGGGCGAATATGTACCCGTGCGGATGCAAATCTCGACCGTATCCGGGCATCGAGCGGATTTAGGGTTGATGTTGATGGATCCAGACCCGCTCAAAATTGACGCCGTTGTACAGCGGCTTCGTGCAAGTCGTTTGGGATCTGTGCTGGAGCCAACATATTCATTCGTGTCCATCACTGAAGTCAGCGAATACGTTCCGTCCGCCGAACAGTACGCCGCTCGTCTGCAGCGCGAAGGTACAAAGCCGGACGATCCTGCGTTTCAGGCAAAGTTGAATGCCTATCAGCAACGACTGCCCATGATGAATCAGCAACGCCTGTACCCGGACTTTCCTCCGTTCCCCGTGATGACATTCTATCCGATGAACAAGGCACGTCATCCGCTTGCGAACTGGTACGCGGAACCGTTCAGTAGGCGCAGTGAACTTATGGCGGAACATGCAACCTCGGGCATTAAGTTCGCCGGTCGTGTCTCGCAGCTGATCACAGCTTCAACAGGCTTCGACGATTGGGAATGGGGCGTGACTCTTTGGAGCCGCGCTCCGGAATACATCAAAGAAATTGTCTACACTATGCGCTTTGACAAAGCCTCTGCCGGCTACGCAGAGTTTGGCCCGTTCTACGTGAGCTACATCATGTCTGCGCGTGAAGCGCTCGAACATTTGCGAGTTTGAAGCATTGTTTCAAATCTTTAATTTCAACTCTGAAATCTAAAATCCCCATGCCGCGCTTCAACTTTGCAATTATCGGTGGAGGAATCGTAGGGCTTGCCACTGCATGGCAGCTGATGCGACTGAAGCCTGGCCTGAAGATCGCGGTCCTCGAAAAAGAATCAGCGCTGGCCTTTCATCAGACAGGCCGGAATTCAGGCGTGATTCATTCCGGGATCTACTACAAACCAGGCTCCTTGAGGGCTCGAAATTGTCGCGAAGGAAAAGCGGCCTTGGAAGCATTCTGCAACGAGTATGGCGTCGCATGGCAGCGCACGGGAAAGGTCATCGTTGCCACGCAGGAACACCAGTTACCTCAGCTTCAGACAATCTTCGAACGCGGCCAGCAGAACGGTGTTGACTGCACCGTCATCGGTGTCGATCGGCTGAAGGAACTGGAGCCGCACTGTGCGGGTGTCGGAGCGATTCATGTGCCTGAATCAGGCATTGTTGATTACCCCGGCATGTGCCAGAAACTTGGCAGCTTACTGCTCGCCGCGAACGGTGAAATCCATCTCAATTGCCGAGTCAACTCGATCGACCAGCGGACGGACTTCGTTCGATTGCAGACATCGCAGGGCGACATCGAAGCGACTCAGGTGATTAACTGCGGTGGTCTGCACAGTGATCGTATCGCACGCCAAAGTGGTCAAAAGATGAAGGAGCGTATCGTTCCGTTTCGTGGTGAGTACTTTGAGCTGAAGCCGGAAGCTCACCATCTGTGCCGGACGCTTATTTATCCCGTCCCCGACCCGCGTTTTCCGTTTCTCGGTGTCCACTTCACTCGAATGATTCATGGCGGAGTTGAATGCGGGCCAAACGCGGTGTTTGCACTAGCGCGCGAAGGATACAACTGGCGAACTATCAGTCTGCGGGACGTGTTTGAATCAATCACGTATCCGGGATTTCTGAAACTTGTCGCAAGGAACTGGAAGACAGGCTTGGGTGAAGTCTGGCGATCACTTTCGAAGGCCGCCTTCGTAAAGGCACTTCAGCAACTGGTTCCTGAAATTCGAGTCGAACACCTAGAATCCGCGCCGGCCGGTGTGAGAGCCCAGGCGCTGGGACTTGACGGAAAGCTGCTGGACGACTTCGTGATCCTGCGACATGAACGAGTCATCAATGTCTGCAATGCGCCATCGCCAGCCGCCACCGCGTCGCTGAATATCGGGAAGCATATTGCAGAACAGGCGCTCGGGTAGTGCTCCGATGAAGACCGGACCTTGCTGAACAGCAGCGATTTCAAAGTTGAGACAATCCTGTAGAAAGCCGTAGAGGCCGGAACGGCCACGCATCATGGTCGCTCCTCAGACTAAAGCCACGCGCTACGAAGGTGGGGTCTTTACTATTGCCGAGCACTCACTTTTTTCGATCCGTGCTCATCGACCATGCTAGGAGGTTTAGCATTTCCAGGTATTGCACTCGTTGCAAGGAACGATCAGCAGGTAGTCGGACATGCAGAAAATCGCTTTATAGCGGATGAGCCAGTGAACGGGTTTTCTGAATCAATGCTTCCAGCAATGCGAGTGACTTACCACTACTGATCGCGGCTGCAGCGACATCCACGCCGGTTCGAAGTATGTCCACTCGCCCACTGACCACCAATGCTGCTGCGGTGTTGGCAATGACCATGTCAGACGCCGGGCCGGGGATACCTTTGAGCACATTCAAAATCACCTCGGCGCTTTCTGCAGCAGACGTGACACGAAGCGACGCCACGTCACAGGATGTTAATCCAAAATTAGCTGCCGTCCATTCTAGTCGGTGGACTGATTCTGCACGCACATCGAAGACGGTTGTTGTGCCCCATAGTGCAACTTCGTCCAGTTCATTGTTTCCGCAGACCACAAACGCCCGTTCAATTTTCAGTTGTGACAAGGCGTTCGCCAGCAATTCGGCATGATTGATTGAGCTGGCTCCCAGTAACTGAAACTCAGCCGACGCAGGATTGGTCAGCGGGCCCAGCAGATTAAAGATCGTCGGGAATCCCAATTGTCGCCGCACCGGGGCTGCGTACTTCATCGACCCGTGAATCAGCGGTGCGAAGCAAAACGCCAGGCCCACTTCATCTAGGCACTGACCGGCCAGGCCTGCCGTCAGAGAAATATTGACGCCCAAGGCTTCAAGGACGTCAGCAGATCCACTGGAACTTGAGACGCTGCGATTCCCGTGCTTCGCCACGGCCATGCCGCACGACGCCGCAACAAGTGCAGTGGCTGTGCTGATATTGAATGTGTGCAGTCGATCACCGCCGGTCCCGCAAGTGTCCAGCAGTGGTCGGCGGTGACTGGTAATTGAAGTCGCTCGTTGCCGCATGGCCGTCGCTGCACCGACAAGTTCGGACACAACCGAACCTTTTGCCGTCATCGCTGTCAAAAATGCAGCGATATCGACAGGATCGCACAACCCGTCCATAATCGCACCTACTGCATTGCAGCATTCAGTGTCGCTCAGGTCACGGCGTTGTAACAGTGCTTCGACAGCAGGTTTCAGACTATCATGCATAAAGTGACTTTACGGATAAACAAACAAGACAAGACAGAGCAGACCGACCTGTGCAGTCTATATTTCACGCGGTCGCCGCTGATAGTAACCCGAAGCGTCAGCGAGGGCTGCAAGGCATTGCCTCGCTGCCGCTTCGGGTTAGTATGGTCAAGCAAACGACTTCTCACTATTGACCGCACGAAGTCTAACGGATTTCTAACAGATGACACACGACGCGCCGTTTGCAGAACTGGAAATTGAAGGCACGGCATCGCCATGTTCCTACCTGCCGGGACAAACGGCAAGGATGATCTACCGGATCGCATATGAACTTTCTGAGACGCGATATGAACAGTTGTTGTCTCGCGGCTGGCGGCGTTTTGGCAGAACGCTCTTCCGCCCGATGTGTGCGGCATGTCGAGAATGCCGCAGCCTGCGCCTGTGCATTCCGGAATATATGCCAAACAAGAATCAGCGGCGGTGCGTGAGTCGCAACGCAGGACTAACACTGCTAATCCAGAAACCAACAGTGAGCGACGAACATGTTTCGCTTTACAACCGCTTCCATCTGGACATGCACCATCGTCGGCAGTGGCCGCATCGGGAAATCACAAAGGATCAGTATTACGAATCCTTTCTGGAAGGCCAATTCCCATTTGCGCGGGAATTTCAGTATCGCGACGGCGGACAATTGATTGGTCTGGGGCTGGTGGATATCACTGCATCGGCAATGTCCAGCATTTATTTCTTTCACGACCCGGACTATCGCGAAGGCGGACTGGGAACTTTTTCAATTCAGAAAGAGATCGAATACGGACGTGCGAATGATCGTTCGTGGCTCTACATGGGCTACTACATTCGCGACTGCGCTTCGATGAACTACAAGAACCGCTTTCGCCCGCATGAAATACTGCAACGCTATGTCGCAGATGATGAACCGCCGCTGTGGGAACGCCCGGAGAATGTCAACGACTGACGATTGGCCACTCTGTGCTGGACTTTCGCGACCCTGCCTCTTTCGTCTCGGAACTGAAACGGAGAGAAGGCTCGTTGACTTTTGTCGCGTTCGCCGCCACCCTGTCCGTTCTCCCTGCGGTCGGGCGAAGGTCTGCGGTTCGGGCTTTTGGCAACCGCGAGTCTTTGTATGTTATGCTGATCCTCCATGCTGTTCCGAATTACTAACCTGCGAACACCGGTGGAGTTGCCGGAGCACGGCCTGTCTGCAGAGGTTGCTCGTCGGCTGGAACTCCCTGCGGACGAACTTTCGACGCTGAAAATCCTGCGGAAAAGTCTCGACGCACGCACCCGCCATCGCATGGAGTTTGTGTATTCACTGACGTTGTCGCTTCCGGACGCCGATTCGATGCCTTTCGCAGATGGTATGGACATCGCCCCATGGACGCCCCCCGTATTTGACGATCCTGAACCTGGTACTCAGCCTCTGCCTTATCGACCCGTGATTGTCGGATCGGGTCCGGCCGGGCTGCTGGCCGGTTATTTTCTCGCGTTGCGCGGCTATCGGCCGATCATCATTGAACGCGGTCAGGCGGTGCGTGAACGAGTTCCGGCGATCCGCCAGTTTGATTCCGGCGGTGAACACGACTGCGAAAACAATTACCTGTTTGGTGAAGGTGGTGCGGGTTGTTTCAGCGACGGAAAACTGACATGCCGTATTGCGGGACCGGATGTAGACTGGGTGCTACAAAGTTTCGTTGATTGCGGCGGACGCCCGTCACTGGTCTATGAAAATCGTCCACATCTTGGCAGCAATAAACTGCCGCTGATCTGTCGCAATTTTCGTCGCAGGATTGAAGCACTCGGCGGCGAATATAAATTCGGCTGTCGTCTGGAAGGACTGAGATTTCAGGACGGCCAGTTGCAGGGACTGGAAACATCATCCGGATTTATCGCGTCGTCCGTCTGTGTCCTGGCAATCGGTCACAGCGCGAGAGATACGTATGAGATGCTGCTGAAGACCGGATTGCCTCTGAAACAAAAAGCGTTTCAACTGGGACTCAGAATTGAGCAGCCACAGGAAACTGTGAATCAGCGGAAGTACGGCCGCGATGATGATTATCTGCAGTTGCTGGGAGCTGCTGATTATTCGCTCATTGCCAAGGGTCAGAAGGATCTGTTCACGTTCTGCATGTGCGCCGGTGGAATTGTGATCCCCAGCGTGTCTGAACCGAACATGTACTGTTCTAACGGCATGAGCAATTCGAGGCATGACACGCCATTTGCGAACAGCGGGCTGGTCGTCACGCTGGAACCGCATGAATTTGGAAGCAGTCATCCGCTGGCTGGTGTCCATGTCCAGCGGCAGTATGAATCACTGGCTTTCGAAATGACAGGCGGCGACTATTACGCTCCGGTGCAGCGGGCAAAGGATTTTCTTTCGGATCGAACGCCCTCTCCGTCTGAGCAACTTCCGTCATCGTACGAACGCGGAACGCGGGCAAGGAATCTCTCTGCTGTGCTGCCTCCGTCGATTCTGAAAGCGATGAAGGCCGGTCTGCCGATCTTGGATACTCAATGGCGCGGGGAGTTTCTTCAGGATGCAGTATTGGTCGGGCCGGAAATGCGAGGCAGCTCACCGGTCCGCATCGATCGCGATCCGGCGACGTTTGAAATCCCATCGTTGCCCGGCGTCTATCCCATCGGCGAAGGCGCTGGCTACGCTGGCGGGATTGTGACCGCCGCTGTCGATGGCCTGCGTGCCGCTCGGAAAATTATCGTCAAGCACCGCTGCCCGGATGCTTAACGTCTACTCCACGACCATCACACCGTTCATCACCATCCAATGACCAGGGAAAGTGCAGAGAAACGGATAACGGCCCGGTTCAGTTGGAGCGGTATAGTAGATCGTTTGTTTTTCGCCGGGTGAAACAATGTCGGTGTGAGCGAGTACGTTGTCGGATTCCGGGATATACTGGCGGGCGAAGGCTTCCGGGTTCGCTATGAGTTGATTGCCGAGTTCACCAACGCTCTGTAATGAACCGGGTTGCACGAGAACCCAATTGTGAGGGACGACGTCGGGGTTGGAAAGTGTGAAGGCGATCGGCTCGTTAGCTTTGACAGTGAATTCTTTGGTGGCATAAGAAAGATTTTTTCCGGTCTCGATTTCGATTTCACGCGATCCCTTAATTTTCCGTCGCCACGGATTTGGGATTTGAACAGCGTTCAGTGCAAGATCGGTGAGGAGCGGATGCGCGGCGATGATTTTCTCACTCGGTTCGTAGCCAGAAAATTTTTGGAACGGTCGATCAAGTTTGTGAACGGTGACGAATAAATCGTGTCCCGTGCCTGCTGGCGAACATGTGAGTGAGTCCTCGCCGTTGACATGCAGTCGCAGGTGCAGTTGACTGACAGGTTGCAGTTCCGGGATCTCGAGAAATACCGAACAGCCGTCCGAAAGCATATGAGCCGAGGTGATCGCCAGTGTATCGTGACCGGGGATCCCGGGATGCGTCGTGGAATACTCAGGCGAACCGTACGCACCGCTGTAGCGATAGTTCCAGCACTGAGCGAACTGGCGATGTGCGTCCGCTGCAACCGACTTGTCGATCCGCTCTGCAAAGGTCACACGAATTCCGTTTTCATACGTGTGGAATCCAACCGGGATCTGAACCGCATCGCCTGTATAGCGCACTCGCTGAAAGCAGCCGTCGTCGGGGGTGTAAGAACCCCAGCCTGCCATGCCGGACACGTACAACTGTCCGTCTGTCGGATTAAATCGTCCCCGATGTGTACCGGATAGAAAATCACCTGCCATTGGCACAACGGCACCCTGAAGCTGGTCACCGACTTCGTCTTTCAGGACAACAGACCACGTTCCCGCGCCGAACGAAAAGTGCAGTAACTGTCCGTTGAGCGGCCCGAACGCATCACTTTTTACGTAAACCTGTCCGCCGCTGGAATTGTCGAGTCCTCGTGGCAGATACGCCAGCGGCAGTTCCGGTGGCTTGCCCTCTTTCGGGCCACGGTAACCGAAATGCAATGGATTAGCCGAAGATCGAGTATTGGCATATGGGACGGCATCCACCATTGATGCAGGAGTCCATTCGCCTTCGGAAACGGGTAGCGTCACTGTTCCGTCGGGCAGAATGCCAAGTCCGTCTGGATTGCGAAATCCAGTGGCAATCACTTCGGCAGTTTGACCATCGGGCGAAATACGAATCAAACCCTGATTGCCGGAGGCTGTGTAAAAGTTACCGTTCTGGTCGCGTTGCAGACCACAAATAAAATCATGTCCGGCAGGGGATGTCACGAAGGCGTTGCTGAAACATTCGTAGAAGTCGGCTTCACCGTCATCATTGAGATCAGTGAGACGAGTCAACTGGTCCCGGCATTGCACGTAGATCTTTCCATCTGCGACAACCAGACCGAGAGCATGATGGAGCCCTGATGCAAATCGCCGCCAGTAAGCTTTACCCGGCTTGTCGGCACCAGAATCTAAACCGGTGACGCGCCACACATCGCCCTGAATGGTGCAGACCAACGCGCTGCCGTCGGGCAGGAAGTCATGATCGCCGCAAAACAGTGGTGCCTTCCACGCATTGTCGTAGGGCAATTCAATCGTATCGATCGCATACGGACGACCATCGCCGGGAATGATTTTTGTTTGCAGCACTTGAGGCCACTGAGCTGGCCCTCCTGCTGCTAGGGCTCGCAGCGGATGCTGGTCCGCCGGTGCGGCATCATTGACGAACTTGCCATCGCTTGCCCACGGTGAGTCGAGATATTCGACATCGCCGATTCGATACGCGAACACGACTCGATTGCCGTGGCGATAGAATCCGTGGTATTTGAACGGTTTCCCAGGAGGATTCTGTTTGGGAATTGGCACCATCTGCCCGACCATCCGTACGCCGCTGACAAATCCGTGACGAACAGAATCAAAGTTAACAAAACCGCCAGACCAAACAGCGTCAAATGTCAGCGTGTCGGGATTGAAACAGGCTGATAATTCACCGCGATCGCCAAGTTTAACGCAAACGCCGCGTGCCACGGTGATGCCATCTGCGTGAAAGACTCCTGACTGCACGGAACCGAGCTGTGCCTCGTTCCATCGCCCATCGGCCCAGACGGCTTCGTTTTGATTACCCCAGTGCCCTTGCTTCCCGCCGTCAAGTCCCGGAAATTGAGCCAGCAGCATCGGGATGTGATGCTGCTGTCGAAAGAAATCTGCTTGCTTGGTGTAGAAATCATACAAGCGATCGCGATTCACAGGATTGTTTGCGTTTAACCAGCGACTCGGTTCAAGTGGTTCTTTTGTGAAAGGAAACTCAGCAGGGCCATGTATTTGACTATGAGCGATAGCGTCCAAAAACTCGACGGAAAGTGGTTCGCCGTCGCGTCCAAGTTCGCTTAGGAATCGAATCAGATCCAACTGTTGTCGCCGCGACATAGCCGCAGTAAGTCCGGCAGGCATCACGGTGCTGGCCGCAATTTCCTCTTCGACTTCCGCACGCATGATCGTTGTCAGCTTGCTGGTGGCAGGATCGCGCAGAGTGACCTGATTCTCGTCCGAACTGTGTTTGTAGCCGGTAAAGACCCGGCCTTTTGCGGTTAGAATTTGCCATGTCACGAATTCCGGTTTGACATCTCGCTTTGGCCATAGCACGGATTCAATGATGTGATCCAGCTTTCGATCTTTTGCAACAGCGGACAAATCGGGACCAACCGTACCTCCCTGCGGTCCGATTTTGTGGCACGAAACACAGGCCACCTTTGCGTCGGTGAAGACTGAGACCCCACGAATTGCATCGCCATGTTCGCCTGCTTCTGCGACCAGTCGCGCGACAAGGTCAGCATCGTAAGGCATTTCCGGCATCACTCGACTATCCGCAACGGGCTTCGGGCCTCCACTGCCGGGTTTTTCGATTTCCTTGCGAATCCAATCTAACCCGCCACGGTTCTCCAGCAATGATTCGCGGGCATCCAGTTGTTCGCGATGATCAAGAATCCCGATCGGCCCATCGTAACCACTTTCGACGACCGTGCGAATCATGTCCAGTTCATGGGCCCCTTTGCCAATGCCCAGAATCTTCGGCTGTTCCAGCTCATTCATTCCGTTGAGATTCAGACAGTGCAGATATGGCTTCATCAACGCAAACGATACAGCCCAGTCCGCGATATGCCCGTGGCCGTGATGGAAGTTGTATACGATGCCAACCTGATCCTGTCCGAGTTCATGCAGGCGTTTACATACGGCTACCAGATTTTGCGGTTCACCGCCCCAGCCGCCGTGGTTGTAAAGCCCGAGTTTGCATCCCATTGTCTTTGTACGCTTTGCAAGTGGCAACATCTGCTGAGCAGCCGCCTCCACTTTCGTATCCTCCGCTGTTCCGCCGGGATCGCTCAGCGTCTGCCAGATCTGCGGATGAAGGTCGTATTTTTCGAACAGTTTAAATGCTTCTTCGTGAACACTCCAGAACGCGAAATATTCGATGCCATTCTTTTTGTATTCCTGAATCTCCTGTTCAAACGTAGGCACGTGTTCTTCGCGCCAGTCGTATGCACACCGCATGATGCCCAACTCTTTGAGCATAATCGCCCGCTCCGCTGGTCCGCGTTTCGCTGCATCAAAAGGAACAATACACCATGCGACTTGGTTTTCACGACGAAGTACGGCAGCGTCATCGATCGCCGACACCGACGTTCCTGTACACGAATAAAACGAGGCCACCAGAATTGCGGCAAGGGAGAGTGAAGTTGATTTGTTCATAAGATTGGGTGCTGTATCCAGAGAATCTCAGTCGGCGGAGCGACTGACCTACATAGGCGACTTCACGCCACAATCCGCATTCTGTATTCTTCCTCAGTCGTTTACTATTGAAAGTCATTCCTCCTGCGTGAGATTTCTGACGCCACACTGAGAAATCCACTTTCCGAGATCTGTTCCCATGCGATCCGCCACTGATACAACATTGATCCACAACGGACAGGTCATTGATGGAACAGGAGTACCTGCCATCCCCGATGCCTGCGTGTTGATTGAATCAGGTGTGATCCGTTACGTCGGGCCTCTGGAAAATGCGCCGCAGGTTCCGGAGACTGCAATGCGAGTGGATGCGAACGGCGGGACGATCATGCCGGGGTTAGTGGAAGCTCATTTTCATCCCACCTATTTCAACGTTGCGGCGCTGGAAGATCTGGATATCAGATACCCCGTCGAATATGTCACGCTTCTCGCAGCCTGCAATGCACGATTGGCGCTGGAATGCGGTTACACATCGGCCCGCAGTGGCGGCAGTCTGTTTAACATTGACGTGTGGCTGAAGAAGGCGATCGAAAGTGACCTAGTGATCGGCCCTCGCCTGGCGTCGAGTGGACGTGAGATCTGCGGTGCCGGCGGGTTGATGGACTGGAATCCTGAATTCCGCAAGATCGGAATGGAAGGACTAATTCTGCTCGTCAACGGTCCCGATGAAGCACGCAAGGCCGTTCGGAAACTGGTCAAAGACGGCGTCGAATGGGTGAAGACATATCCGACCGGCGACGCAGCAGCAGCCGACCATAACGACCATCACACTCTGTGCATGACGTTTGAAGAAATGCACGCCGTCGTTCAGACAGCGCACAATCATGGAATGAAAGTCACCGGCCATTGCCGCGCCACGGCTGGAATCAAGAATGCGCTGCTGGCTGGTTATGACGCGATCGAGCACGGGACATTCATCGATGATGAAACACTGGAATTGCTGCTCAAACGAAATGTTCCCGTGGTGCCCGCGCTGTATTTCGAACTAATGAGTATCGAACGCGGGCCCGAATTCGGAATGCCACAAGCCGTGATTGACGGGCACCAGGAAACACTGGACGGCGGTGCCGAAAGTGCCCGACGAATTCTGGCGGCAGGCGGGCGACTGGGAATGGGCGGTGACTATGGATTCGCGTGGAATCCCCACGGCGACTATGCCAAAGAGCTGTCATTCTTCGTGAACTACGTCGGCTTGAAACCACTGGAAGTCATCAAATGTGCGACTCAGACTGGCGCGGAGATTCTTGGCCGCGATGATGAACTGGGAACGCTGACTGCGGGAAAACTCGGTGACGTACTGGTCGTTGACGGCGATGTCGTGGCTGACATCTCGATACTGCATGACCGAAAGCGACTCATCGCCGTCATGCAGTCCGGCATCATCAAAAGCCGCTGCGGCGTGAGCTGTTTGAGCGGCGACGCAGTGGTGAGTTAGACGAGCGGAAGAATTAGCGAATGTCGTCGTACGGCACTCTGTCGTCTCACTCGACCGACAGATTCTTGCGAATCACAACTATGCGATTCATCTGGCCGCAGGCTCGTGGCCGATATTCGAACTCCGCAATGTCTTCGCTGAGCAGTTTAATGTTCTTGAATTCGCAACGGTTCCTTCGCACAACATCCTGGAGAGCCACGGATCTTTGCTAGACCAATCTCGCTTCAATCCTACTGCCGGCGAACAGAACATTTTCTAAAGTGCAGATATGTGACAGAGATCGCCTGATCTGGCATAATCCACTTTTGCCACTTCGCCACGCTCACAGACAGCAAGAATCAGACTCATGAATTACACATACGAAGACATTTCACGAATGATTGATCATTCGTTACTGAAGCCGACGTTGACGTTTGAGGACTTTGAGGCAGGTTGCCGCATGGCTGCGGTTTTCATGACAGGCAGTGTCTGTATTCAGCCTCACTATCTGCAACGCTGTGCGCAGATTTTGAAAGGTTCCGGAGTCAAGTCCAGTACCGTAATTGCATTTCCTCACGGTGGTCACACCACTGCCGTCAAAGTTGCCGAAGCAAAGCAGGCTTTGGCCGACGGTGGCGAGGAACTGGACATGGTCTGCAATATCAGTCGAGTCCTCAGCGGCGACTGGGACTATATACGTCAGGATATCAAGGAAGTGATTGATGTGGCTCACGCCGCTGGCCAGAAAGTCAAAGTTATCTTCGAAAACTGCTATCTGGAAGACGCGCACAAGATCCAACTTTGCGAAATCTGCAGCGAACTTAACGCCGACTGGGTCAAGACATCCACCGGTTACGGGACTGGTGGTGCAACCATGGACGATCTGCGACTGATGCGGCAACATTGCGCTCCGCATGTACAGGTGAAGGCAGCCGGCGGCGTGCGGGATATGGAAAGCTTGTTGAAATGTCGTGAGATCGGCGTCACCCGGATCGGTGCCAGTGCGACTCAGGCGATGCTGGATGAATGCCGTCTGAGCCTAAAACTGGAACCAATACACTTTAACCCCGGCGCGGCAGTTGACGGATATTGACGCGGCAACAAAAACGCAGATCGAAGACCAATATTTCATGACGCAACGCTTCTGCATCCTGCTGCACGATAAGCCTTTCTGGCACTGGGATTTTCTACTCGAGAACGGTGACCATGCACTGTGCTGGCGGCTGCATCGACAACCATGCTGCGAAGAACCAATCGCGGCTGAACAAATGCAGCCGCATCGTTTGTTGTATCTGAACTTCGAGGGACCGGTGAGCGACGAGCGAGGAACCGTGAAACGCATCGCCAGTGGAACGTACCAACTCGTATCAGCGGCACCTGTTTTCGTGATTCAGCTGGAGGGTGTGGACTGGGCTCATCAGGCATCGCTTTTCGTTGTCACCACCAACCGACCTTTTTGGCGATTCAGCGTCGCACCATGGGGCTGACGCCGCCGCGATCGCCAGTTACCGTTTCCCTTAAATGCGATCACTGATACACTCCGCCCCGCTGAGTAACCGCAGACTGGACTCTGAACATCGCGTAATAATGAAGTTGCAAAATCTATGAAACGAATCGGTATCCTGACGGCTGGAGGCGACACTCCGGCACTCAATGCAACTATCTATGGAGCCGTCGAACGGGCAAACGCACTCAAGGTCGAAATTCTGGGACTGCAACGCGGCTATGCAGGTCTGCTTGACAGCCGCGTTCCTCATGTGCATCTCAATCCGCTTTTTACGTCGATTCCGGAGCTTGATCCCTGCAAAGGTGGTACCTTGCTGGGATCGTCGCGAACCTACATTGATGAAACTCATAATGACCGCCTAGCACTTGTCGCAGCGCATGTGCGTAAACTGAGGCTCGATGGATTGATCTGCATCGGTGGCGACGGCACAATCAACGGGATGCAGCCGATTTGCGAGATTCTGCCCTGCGTTCTGGCTCCAAAAACCATCGACAATGATCTGGGGCTAAACTACATCGACGAAGCAAATGAGTGGATTCGGAAGCCGATTGACAGTAACCCGGGATATTGCGAAGAGCTGGTGCGTTCTCGTGATTCGATGGAACTGGAAGACATCATCAACTATGCGACACCGGGCTATGCGACCGCAGTCTACGCTGTGGCACAGAGCATTGAACGACTGCGAACCACGGCTGAAAGTCATCGCCGCGTGGCGATCGTGGAAGTTATGGGCCGGCAATCCGGATACATCGCACTTGGTGCCGCATACGCGCAGCCCGACATTATTCTGATTCCGGAATCACCGCTCAATCTGGAACAACTGACATCGCGAGTCGTGCAGTTGTATGAACTGCAACAGAACGTTGTGATTGTCGTGGGCGAAGGCGTACGCAATGCAGACGGGACAGAACTGGGTGCAACAGAACCAACCTTCGATCCAGCTGGCAACGTGCGTTATAGTGGTGCAGCAGACGCGATTAGTCAGATGCTGAGTAAGAGCCTAGGTGAAGACGTTTTTTACGACATGCGGGCTTTTGACCCCGCATCATCGGCAATTTTCATTCGAAAAATCGGCCATACGCAACGTGGAGGACGCCCCATTCTGTTCGATAGATTCTATGCATCGCAACTGGGCGGCAAGGTCGTGGATCTGCTTGTATCGGGCGAAACAAACGAGGTTGCCACCCTGCAGTATGAACGCACATCCGGGTTCCAGGTCAGTTCAATCTCAGCCAACAAGCTGCGCGACCAATGGGGAGAAATTCATCCTCGTTCAGTCCATCCGTCATTCTACGACGCCAAACGAATGCAGCTATCGCCAGCAGGGATAGAATACCTGCATCCCATCTTCACCAATGCCATTGGTGCCGACGACGTCGAATGTATCAGGACGCAAATGTTCAGCTCGGGCAGCGTCCGCAATCGCTACCAAAGCGTCAACACCGACATCCGAAAACGAATTCGGTATCTGTAGTGGACCCCACTCAGTCGAAGATGCCCGTGATTTCATTCGCCTTGTTGGCCGCTCGCAGCTTGGACATTCATGTCCGAGTCCTCGCCAGAAGACATGGCTGATACGAAACATGCACGATCTACAGCGATCTTTTCATCGGCAGAGCGAATTGGATTAGCGACGGACATGAATGTCTACATTCGTGTCGCTTGTGCCGTTGCCGTCGCTGTCCTGTGTGAACTGACGCCTGCCAACCCGTTCGCCGCTGTCGCTCGGAGAACTTCGTCGCCCTGAGGCCACCGGTATTCTGCTGTTCGCTGAGAAAATCATCGCTCAACAAGTGATCCCCAGAAAACCAAAAGCAACCAGTCAAACATGCCAAAACACGGTCGGCGGCCCAATCTCGAAGCTGAATTGCGTTACCTGCCATCCGATGTCGGCAAGCTGTGTATCTTCCTAGTCGTCGTCGCAAATTGGATGGCTGGTATCAGTTGCAGCACCTTATCTTGTGCCGCCGCAGTCAGAGAATTCAAGTTTTGGAAAATGGAATTTCTACAGCCAGCTGCTGATTTCGGTGAAGACGCTGTCTAGGTCCGCATCGGTGACTGTATCTCGATTGGCTTCAATCGCACCAATGCTGTTGCGCAAATACCAGTCTTTGCCATTGCCGCCATTCCGCGTGTCCATCACATTGTCTTCCTTGACCGTGGCGGAAGTCAGCCTGTAGCTGCCGTTGGCTCCGCCCGCCAAAGTGCCGAGCAAATGCGCCACGCGATTGTCGTAGCTGCTGGCCGAGGTCCATTCACTTCGCAAGGCGATCAATGCGAGAACATTATTCTCACCTGTGTATCCGGTCCCCAGCAACAGGTTTTCGCCTGAACCACCGGTGAGTGTGTCAGCACCAATGCCACCAATCAGGATGTCCTTTCCTGTGCCGCCGTTGAGCTTATCATTGCCCGCACCGCCCGAGAGAACATTCGTACTGCGACTAATCGTCACTCGACCAGCCACATGCGTTAGCGTGAACGCATCATTTCTAGGCGTACCAACAGGCTGGCGGAGCACGTTGATCATCTTCGTCGGCTGGTTGCTCGTTCCATCATCACCGTCCGTGAGAGTGACACGGACTGCTCGAGTCAGTGTCGATGGATTCTCCGACAGACTGTGGAACGTCACATTCCTGAGCAGTGCCTGCACGGCTAGTGGTGTCGCATTGGCATTTAATGTGACGGTCAGTGTGGTTGCTCCGACAAATGTCCCGATGCCCACACCACCGTAACTCACGGTATTACCACTGATCCCAATCGGACCGGCCGCATTTCCAGCGTGTCTAATGCGGATTCGATCAGTCAATTCCGAATTTGCCGTGATGGCCACTGTTAGTTTGCCACCAGCCATGTTCGCTGAGTCCACGTCAACCACGGTAGCGTTCGTATCGAGAACGACCGGCGAAGCGTTTTCCATGTATGACACAGTCGTATCGAATGCTCCCACAACGGGATTATCATTGACTGCCACCAGCATGATTGGCTTCATAGATGGTAGCTCGTCCCACCATCACCATCCGTCAGCGTGACTCCAAAATTTCGATTTGCTGTGCCGGGATTCTCGCTAACAGCGAGACGGTGAACACCAACGGCGCATTCCCCAGAGTACCTTCCGATTGAGATACGGTAGTCGGAGCGATCGACAATCCTAGTGCCATCAGGGTCACTGTGTTGTCAATGCTGGTCGAGCCTAGACCGAACTTGAACGGCTCCAAAATGAGCTTTGAGCGGTAGAAGACTGGGATTTGATCAAAGAACGGCAACTATCAAATTACATGTGTAGCCAGAACCTATCAAGATTTTCCTAGACTTTGTTTTTCCTGCCGCTACAAATCTGCCATGAGCAAGCCCGACAAACGCCCCGTGCGTGTGGCGGAAATTAAAAAGACACTCAAAGGCAAGGTTCACGTTTCAACGTACCTCCGCAGAACGTTTCGGCAGGATGGCAAGGTCAAGCATGAGACCGTGGCCAATATCTCCGACCTGCCCGGACGATATGCTCGCCGTCGAAGTGTTCCCCGGCAACACGGCAGACCCGAAAGCATTCACAAGCAACGTCGGGCACGTTCGCAAGTGGTTTGGCATTACAAACGAGGTGTTCGTGGGTGATCGCGGGATGATCACGGCGAAACGCATCAACGAGGATCTGCGAGACTTGGACGGGCTCGCATGGATTTCGGCGTTGCGAACAGAAGGCATTCGGTCAGTCGTCGACGCGGGCAAAATCAGCCGTTCATTGTTCGACGAAAAGGACCTGGCGGCGATCACGGACGAAGAACATTTTCCTAGTGAACGCTTCATCGTGTGTCGCAATCCGCTGCTGGCCGACGAACGCGATCGTAAGCGTGAAGAACTGCTCAAGGCGACGGAAAAAGATCTGGATAAGATCGTCGCCGCCACTCAGCGAACGCGTAAGCCACTGCATTGTGAAGATGAGATCGGACTGGCTGCAGGCCAGGTAATCGGCGGTCATAAAATGAAGAAGCACTTTGAACTGACAATGACGGAGAACAGTTTCTCATACGCGCGTCGTCAGGAGAAAATTACGGAGGAGGCTGCACTGGATGGCCTGTACGTGATTAGGACCTGCGTGAATGAAGAGCGGATGCAATCCGAACAGGTCGTGCTGATGTACAAGAGCCTTGCGAAGGTCGAACCGTTCTTCCACACACTGCCAGCCCGGCGTCTAGTAGTAATGCCGAGCTTCCGTCAGCGTGCCGCTGCCGTGCGCATCTTTGAGGATGCGGTAGCCACGAGTGTCGTACAGAGGTGCCTTATGGCAAAAGTCGAGCTAAGCCGCAATTGAGATTTCTCGTGTCATGTCCGGCAGTTGAACCAGATTATGGACCGAACCAAAAACTGGCACACTGACCGGCAGTTGGTCACAAGGCAGAAGCGTGGCCGGGATGGAACTGGTTGGGCCGAGCATTGTGGAAATGACGTGCCCGTTGATGGTGCTCATCGGCTGGATCTGGAAGTTGAATCGCTTGAGCATAATTGTCAGAGCTGTGCGAATTTCGGCCATTGCCAGTGGTGCCCCGATGCACATTCTCGGGCCAGCTCCGAACGGCAGATATTCGTACGCCGAAGGCGTGATTGTGGCCCACCGTTCCGGCATAAAGCAGTCGGCGCTGGCGTACAGGTCAGGACGGTGGTGAGTGATGTATTGACTGAAAATCACAGGCGTTCCGGGATTCATCCGAACCGGGCCAAGCGATGTCGGCTGCACGGCGATTCGTTGTGAATACGACGAAGCCGGCAGGACTCGCATGCTCTCCTTGATGACTGCGTCAAGATACGGCAAGCGATCCAGTTCTTCGAGTGTTGGAGTAAATGCGGATACGTTTGTGCTGAGTTCCGTCTGCAGTTTCTGCAGCACGTCCGGATGCTGAGACAACAAAAACAGCGTCCAGCTGAAGGTATGTGCGGTCGTCAAATGTGCGGCTGCGAACAGCAGCGTTGCGTGGCCTGTCAATTGATTGTCGGTGAGTTTTTCCTGTGATTGTTGAGCCTGAAAAAGCAGGCTGAGAATGTTCAGGCGATCATGCTGAATGCTGCGATGCGACTGAAACATTTCGCGAACGGACTGCTCCAGTTCCTCCGCCTGCTCAAGCAGATCGTCATAACCCTCAGCAAACTGTGGCGACGACACCAGCGCCCCTAGGCCGATTTCATGATTTCGATGCACCCAGCGATCGATCAACGCGCCCAGACGATACGCGAAAGCAGCATCGTCCACACCAAACAAAAGTGCAGCCGTCATTTTAAGCATGAACTGAACCATTTCGGAGTTCAGGTCACAGGCGTCTCCGGCGTTCCAGTTGTCCGTCAAATCACGGGCGATCTGGCAAATCGTCTGGTGATAGCCGGGAAGAATCTTCTTTGCAAAGACATCCTTCATCATCCGCCGCGCGTCACGATGTTCGGCACCGTTCTGGCTAAGCAAACCCGACGTAACGCGGCGCTGGGCAGAGTTACGATTACCTCGGACGGCGAAGAAACGAGACTCGAACACCTGAGTGTTGGACAGGACTTCGCGATTGAGTTCCGGCGAAAACACGAAAACCAGTCGTTGATCGTTTTCCTCCAGCACGGCCAGGTCACCGTGATCGCGATTGAGCCGTTTCATGCAGGCAATCGGGTCGTCTGCAAACTGCATCAGTGGACCGCGTGTTAATCGAACCCCGGGATCGTGCAGCGAGAGCTTCGGTCGGTCGGACATCGCAGGTCTTCCATGACAGTTGATCGGAGCCAGCAGACGCTCCACGTCCGCTCCGTCGCGCGACCGCTCTACCGGCCATGCGTGCCCGACAGTTCTACCACATCCGATTAGTTAAAGCGAACCAGTTTTCTGAATTGAGACGATCCTCGAAAATCAGGAAGCCCTGTTCTTCGCCGCGTGGGGATGGGCTTTTTCGTAGGTCTCACGCAGTCGCCGAGTGCTGACGTGCGTATAAATCTGAGTCGTCGTCAGACTCTTGTGACCCAGCAATTCCTGAACACTGCGCAAGTCGGCTCCACCATCCAGCAAGTGAGTTGCAAAACTGTGTCGCAGCGTGTGCGGCGTCGTTTGCTGTGTCAACCCGGCCGTCAGGATATGCGTTTCAAGCATTCTGCCAATACTTCGCGTGGTCAGCCGCCGTCCAAAACGGTTCAGAAACATGGCCGAACGTTGCTTCTCTGCGGCCTTGGCATCCGGAGCTCGCACTTCAACCCAACGATCCAAGGCTTTGGAAGCATAACTGCCGACCGGAGAGATTCTCTCTTTGCGCCCTTTACCCAGAACTCGCAGAATTCCTGCCGACCGATCCCAATCTTTCAAATCAATTCCAACGACTTCTGAAACACGAAGTCCGGCGGAGTACATTGTTTCGAGAATCGCGCGATCTCGCAGGCCTGCATCGGAATTCGCTGGCGGAGCGATGAGTAGAGCGCCGACCTGATCGGTGGTCAGAAAATGAGGCAGTTTGCGACCGCTGCGAGGTGTTCGCAACGGCTTGGCGGGATTCGTTTTGCATATCCCCTCGCGATTGCAGTACCGAAAAAAACTGCGAAGACAGGCAAGTCTTCGTGCGACGGTCGTGCGAGCGTATCCGCATTCGTGCAGCCAAGCGACGTAGGATCGCAGGATTCCGACTTCGATGTGTTGTGGCTCTGGCACGGAGCCCGTCGTTTCCTGCAGGAATTCGATGACATGGGACAGGTCATCGGCGTACGACTTAATAGTCAATGCGGACGCATTGCGTTCGATTCGCAGGTAATTCAGAAATGCCTGGATGGCAGCATGCATGGCAAAGTTCCCGAAGCCATTCAGAAGAAGGTTGGAAAATCTTCGGTTTCCATATCAGCCTCTTCACTTTGCAGATCGCGTACGCGCTGAGATAATGTTGCCGCATCATACCATGTAAAGTCAAGTTCAGGGTCACCTGCAAATTCAGCGAGTTGAGACAGAACCTGCCGGACGCTGTTGTCATCGTAAAGAAAAATGTATCTCTGGCCGTTCCGAACAAGTGCCAAAACGTTGACCGCTTGACTCATATCAGCCTCGCTCCATCAAAGCCGCGACAAGGTGAATTCTTTGCTGCCATCTGTATCGGACGCGGGGGTGTTGAGTTTCGAAACATTCACAGACTGTGTAAAACTCAAGGATCAAAGATAAGCGCCTGCCGTCAAGAACACCGCAAACCGAATTGTCTCCGGCAGTTCATGCTGGTTAGTGTAAAGAGGAATCTCATGAATCCCGCCGAAGTGGAACGCCCATCGCGCAAGCCATATCCGGAAACACCTTCCGGAATCATGCGTCTGCCTGCCAGCTTTAAAGCGGCCGCCGCCGCCGCACGATATTTCGATCCATCCAGTCGCGAAGCCCAGGCGGAATCGATCACCGTGCGAATTCGCTGGTTCGGTTTGTGCGTCGGATATCTGTACGTCAATCTTGTGCAGCGCGAGAGCGGTCGTTCGGAGCTGAACGGCATGTTGACGCTGGGCGCTGTCTACGCGCTGATGGATACGCTGGCCAGTTGGAAAGGCAAGGTCTTGCTGGCGGAATATCGCATCGGCATTTCGCTGATGGAGGCGCTGTTCATCGGATTGTTGTGCAATTTTGATCATGGTGTGAGCAGTCCGTTTCGATTTTATTATTTTCTGTCGCTGCTGGTCTGCGCGATTCGCCATTCACCGAAACTCACATTTACAACGTTCGGGCTGCATTCCATCAGCTACATCGTGCTGGGGCTGTATGCAGCACCTCAGCAGGAAGCCGACATTGTCACTGTCATCCTGACACTGGTCTTTTTCGGCTGGGCCGCCTGGGCCATCATCTCGCTGACGGGACTGCTCAGGTCGGCTGGACAGAAGCTCGTAATTCTGAACGAAGAATTGCAGTCAAATCAACAACTGCTGGAACGCCGAATCGCAGTCCGCACAAAAGAGTTACAGGAATCACAGGCAATGCTGGTCCAGCAGGAGAAGCAGGCGGCGTTTGGATTGCTGGCTGCCGGCATCGCACATGAAGTTGGTAATCCGCTGGCGTCGATCAGTTCCATCATCCAGATGCTCAATCGAAAGAATTCCGATGTGCATGTCAAAGAACGCCTAGACCTAGTGGATGGGCAACTCACCAGAATCCAGCGAACGCTGCGTGAGTTAACAGGATTCAGCCGCCCGACTAATCAACAGCAATCCACCGTCGATGTGCATGCTGCGATCAATGATGCATTGAACATTGCGAAGTATTACAAACGCTGGAAGGGCAAGTCCGTCGTTTCAAACTTTGCCTCCGAATTGCCGCACATCCGAACTGTGTACGATCAGCTTGTGCAGGTGATGCTCAACTTAATCCTCAACGCTCTTGACGCCACAAACGAAGGTGCTGCGATGGAAATTACCACAGAGCTGATTCCGGAAACTGATTCCGTGCCCGCTCGGATTGGTATTCGTGTTCGAGATGAAGGTCACGGGATTCCGAAGGAATCGCAGGAACAGATCTTTCAGCCCTACTACACGACCAAGGATCATGGCACAGGACTTGGACTGTTCGTGTGCCGCCAACTCACGCGACACGCACTGGGAGGAGAAATCACGCTGGTTAAATCGACACAGCAAGGGACAGAATTCTTTGTAACGCTGCCCGTCGTGACGGATTCCGGATCTGACGACAGCTCCCACTCGACCATCGCTCATGCTGTTGTGTGAGCGGCGCGGCCACAGCTATTCGGGCAGCGTTTCGGAAAAGAATCGCCGCCAGTTTCCATGCATGATTCCGGCGATATCGGCATCAGCATAGCCGCGTTTGCGCAGCAGGTCCGGGATCCGCTGCAGGTCGGAAATACGATCGAGATCGGACGGTGTCTGTTCGACGCCAAAGCCGCCGTCCAGATCACTGCCAATGCCGACATGCCGCGTGCTGCCAGCCAGTTGACACACGATATCGATGTTCTCCACCACGCGGTCCATCGTCACGGTCACTTCGCTCACATGCCGCACGTAACCCGGCTGCAACATGATCACATCCAGCGCCATCCCGATCACACCATTCCGTTCAATCACGGCTTTGTACTGTTCATCAGAAAACTGTCGCTGCCATGGTGCCAATCGACGGGAATTCTGATGACTTGCATGAATCCGGCCGTCGAATCGATCCAGCACCTGCCAGAACGCAACGTCGGACAGGTGTGTCACATCAACTGTCATCCCAAGTTCGCCGATGCGCTTCAGTAACGGAATCGCATCCACAGCGAGTCCGACTTCCGACAACGTCCCGCCACCATAGCGGTTGGCGCCGTAATGAGTGAGCCCGATGGCTCGCAGCCCGTGTTCGTAAAACTCATCAATCGTGTCCGGCACCAACAATGGGTCGGCACCTTCCATCGTCTGGATGAAACCCAGTGGCGTAATTTCCGGTTTTTTTTCGCAGTCCTGAAAATGTGACTCCAAATCACTCCGCGTGCGGATGGCTCGCAGATATCCGGCTTGTACCATCGCCTTGTGCCATGCCAGATGCGCATGAGCGATCGCGTAGCAGGTGGCTGGAGAAGTCCAGCCGAAACTGTGATTGATTTCGCGTTCCTGCCGTGCCAGAAGTGTTGAAAGGCAGACACGAATTTCACCGCGCTGCAGTTCAGGAAAACTGAGCGTACAACCGCAGCGACCCGCCTCCTTCATTCCCAGCGCCCGTTCCTGAGCCCGCAGTTCCGCAACATCGCAACGCAGGTCACGATTCCAGTCCACGCCGTTCAGGGCAAGGTCCAGATGAGCGTCAAAAATCAGCATTCAAATCTCCGTGAATCAGGGGACTGGTGAAAATCGAGCTACAGGAAGTCTGCATACGGTCGTGGAAAAACCTTCATCCGTCAATTCAATCACACGATAGCCGGGCGGTTCCGCTACAAACGCGGGCTGACTGCCCGCAGGACTAAACTGAATTCCGGTCGCTGGCGTTGAGAATATTTTTGCGTTGCCGACCTGACTGCTGAATTCGTGATGCACATGACCACAGCAAACCAATTGAATGCGACTCTCTGTGTTGAACAGATCCTGCAGCAGCTCTTTGCCGGACAAACCGATCGCATCCATCCACAGGCTGCCGACATCGACAGGCGGATGATGCATGAACAATGCCACTCGATCGGGATTCGCCCACTGAATCTGCTGGCGAATCCATTCAATCTGGTCAGCTTCAATTGTTCCCGGCACGGCACCCGGCACTTGCGTATCAACGCCCATGCACAGCCATTGGCCAGCCTTGAATGAGAACGCAATCCGATCCCGCCCCACACCGCTGACGCGATCCCCAAAGACCGATCTCAACACCGACCGATCATCATGATTCCCCGGTACCTGCCACAGACGATCCAGCCAGGGACCTAAGATTCGCCGTACCGCCTGATAACTCTCCGGCAATTCGTCATGTGTATGATCACCAGTCACGACCACATAATCGAACGTTTCACCGGCCTCGCCAATGTGTCGCACAACATCCTCCAGTAATTCCCGCGTGGGAATTCCCTTCAGACGTACCTCCGGCTCCTGGAACACATGCAGATCTGTGAGTTGCAGAATTCGAACCGTGGCCATGAATCTGAAATCTAATCTGTCTTTGCGGCAGGCATGAAAGCGATAGAAGCACGCCCAGGATGTCAACCAATACCGGCAGATTACTTATCGCGGAAACGGCTGCCAACTCTGCAGCTTGATGGACTGGAACTTTCTCGCTCGTCGTCGGCCTGATATCGCCGCGGCGTTGGACGTCCCCAGAAATAAGATCCCGGATTTGATCGCCGCACAACGAGTGCTCGACTGGACTGCTGCCGACTTGTGCTGGTTGTGCATCATGGTGTGGTGCGGAAATGTGAAAATATCACTCTTCGAATTTTTAAAGTCACTGTTTGCTGGAGATTATTTCATTCACATGCTAGCCTCACGGCCTTAGTTTGGGACGTAAGTCATTTTGAAGCAGTTCGCGGTTACGGGTTGATGCGGAATCGTCGCAGGTCTATATCTTGGGGGGGGGAATTAAACATGGCAACTGTTGAATCTGATGAACCAACCTTTGTGGAAACCGCCCTGAAGCTTGGTGGAAAAAGCGACGAGGAAGCTCGAACCACAGGTGCGGTTGACCGAGCAGAAGATCAAGTGGAAGCGATGTATCTGGCCGCACAGAGGACTTCTGGTGGACCGGTGCATCGCGCGGTCTGGGACGATACCTTCCCGTCCGAACTTTTTGCCACCAAACGGATCGCTGCCGGTGACGAGGTTCGTCAGGTGATGGATCGCAGCCTTGAAGTTGTGCGACGACGCAAACAGGCTGGAACTCTGCTGAACAGTGAAAAAAAAATATCAGCGGAATCTTTGGCTGAGCTTTCGCGTGCTGGTTACTGGCGTTTGCTGGTTGATCGTGAATATGAAGGCGTCGGTGCAAAATTCGCCCCGTTTTCACGATTCTTGACGGAAATGGCAACTGTCGATGCGACGGTTGCTGGGATGGCATCCGTCCATGGCTGTATTGGTGCGGTTGATCCCTTGCGGACGTTCGGAACGCCCGAACAAAAAGCCGCCTACCTGCCGAAGCTGGCAAGTGGTGAAAGGCTCTCTGCATTCGCGTTGACGGAACCGGGGGCCGGTTCTGATCTGACAGCGCTTAAAACCGTGGCTGTGCTGGACGGAAACGACTATGTTGTCAACGGCGAAAAACTATTCATAACAAACGCAGGTTGCGGGCGAACGGTTGGGTTAGTGTGCCGAATCAAGGATCGGCCTGCGGTGTTGATCGCCGACCTGCCGGAAAAGGAAAATGATCATTTTCAGATTGTGCGCTACAACCTTTACGCTCTGAAGCAGTGCTACAACCACGGCATGAGGTTCAGAGACTTTCGTGTCCCAAAGGAAAATTTACTGGTTCCCGACAAAGGGGACGGACTTGCGATCGCCTATCACGGCCTGAATCACGGTCGAGTCGCGCTGTGCGCGGGGGCTGCGGGTTCGATGCGAGTTATGCTCGCCAGCATGTTGCCGTGGGGGAAATACCGTCGCACCTATGGCGCGGCCATTGACACACGAGAGTTGATCCAACGCCGTATCGGTCGTCTGGCTGCGTTAATTGTTGGCTGCGATGCCTTGACGGAATGGTGTGGCAGCCTCTTGGACGCAGGTTTCCGAGGGGAACTGGAGTGCATCATTGCCAAAGTCTTCGGAAGTGAGGCGCAAAAAGAAGCGGCCATTGAACTGCTCATGAAAACACACGGCGGCAGAGCATTTCTGCATGGGCATCTGTTTGGGGATAACGTCCATGAATACCTCGCGCCCTGCATTTATGAGGGCGAGGGTGAGATTCTCGGAATGGGCTTCTTTAAGTCTCTTGTGAAGGATCATGGGAAGAACTTCTACGAACCCATCGGGAAAGCGCTCTACAACGCCGGGATCAAGCAGCCGAATATGCTGAATCCGGCTCATTTATGGAAACTGCGAAAGGCCGCCGTGCCATACGGAAAGTGGCGGGCCGGTCAATTAATCAGCGGAGCAACAAAGCCAGCGCTGCCAGCGCTGAAAGGCAAACTTTCGGCGCATGCGGAGTTCGCGGCCGTAGCGCTGCAGCGATCGCGCAAGAGCGTAGACGCACTGATGCAGAAGTATCAGTTGAAACTGGCCGATCGCCAATGTGCGGTTGCCGCTGAATCCAAGCGAGTTCAGTCGCTCGTTGTGATGCTGGTTTCAGCCATGTGGGCTGGTCAGCAAACCGACAAAATACTGCACGCGGCCGCTGACGTCCTGTGTTCTGATCTTCGGCGCGAAATCACAGGAGAACGGCCAACCGGAGACTATTTCCGAAGTGTGACCAGTTTGGGAAAAGCTGTGGCTGAGGGAGGATTTTCTGCATTGACGGGAGTCGAAGCGGATGAAATCCTGATGCCGTATGAGCAATGACTGAGAAACTCTTAGCGTAAAACGACTCTGACCAAACCCTCCACGGCTGGCCAGTTCGTGAATTTGTAGGGTGTGACAAGCGGCAGCGCAGGCACACCGTGACCGTGTTTTGGTGTGCCTGCGCGTTGCTTGTCACACCCTACAACCTGCCCATGATCAATAACTGGCCAGCCGTGCCAAACCCTCCTGCTCCCTGTTGCAAGAACATTAAAGATGGTAAGCGCCTTTCAACTTGAAGTGACCGAAGACGGCATCGGACTTCTGACGTTTGACGTCCCTGGCCAGAAAGTCAACACACTTTCCGCACCTGTTTTTGCGGAACTGTCTGAGATCGTCACGAAGCTGGAAGGTCGCCGGGACCTGCGGGGACTGATCGTCCGGAGCGGCAAGGCCGGACAGTTTATCGCAGGTGCGGACCTTGGTGAGCTTTCTGTCTTGTCGCTTGCAACTCCGGCGGAAGTTGAACGTGGCGTCCGGCGCGGACATGACCTGTTTGAGCGGTTCAGTCAATTGCCGTTTCTGACTGTCGCTGTAGTTGATGGGCATTGTATGGGAGGTGGAACCGAGCTCATCCTTTCACTTGATCAGCGGCTGCTGTCTGATAACAGCAAAGCGGGAATCGCATTGCCGGAAGTGAAGATAGGCATCATTCCTGGCTGGGGTGGCACACAGCGACTGCCACGGCTGATCGGCGTTCATCATGCCATCAGGATGATCACGACCGGAGATACGGTTCGAGGCGCAGAAGCAGTTGCTCTGGGACTTGTTTTTGACGTGGTGCCGACAGATCAGTTGATGTCCGAAGCTCGACGGCTGATCGACATGGCGCAGAACGACGATGACTGGAAAAAAATCCGCGAACGCCGGCGGCAGCCACTTGGTATGACTGCGGATCAGGTCGCATTTACGTTTTCCATTGCAGAGGGATACATTCGCAGTAAGACCGGTTCTCAGTATCCAGCTCCTCTGATGGCGTTGAAGGCGATTCGTGAAGGCATCAACCTTCCACTTTCAGAGGGATTGAAAGTGGAACAGAAAATTTCTGCTGAAATTATGCAGTCACCGACCGCTGCAAATCTAATCAGCATATTCTTCAAAGGGAATGCGGTCGATCGTGATCCCGGAATCGATTTGCGTGCTCATCGCCCGAAAGACGTCGCCCGAGTTGGTATTCTCGGGGCCGGTCTCATGGGTGCCGGTATCGCGACTGCTCACGCTCGTCGTGGCATCCCTGCAGCAATGGTCGATACGGAAAACGAGCGTATTGAAGCTGGCCTGAAAGCCGCAGCAAAGGTTGTGCAGGGCCGCATTGCGATTGGCCGCGCCACCACGGACGAACTTGTCGGGATGATGGCTTTGCTCAGCACATCGACATCGCACAGCATTTTCGCCGACTGCGACGTGGTGATTGAAGCTGTGCCGGAAAACGAGCAGCTTAAGACAAAAATCTTCGGTCAACTGGCCCAAGTCATGCGACCCGACGCGATTCTGGCGAGCAACACTTCGACGATTTCAATCACGCGCATGGCCAAATCTGCTCCAGCCGCAGATCGGTTTGTGGGAATGCATTTTTTCTCACCTGTCGATCGCATGGCGCTGGTTGAAGTCATTCGCGGTGATCAGACGAGCGATGAGACGGTTGCCACAATAGTCACTCTGGCCAAACGCATCGGCAAAACGCCGATCGTGATCAAAGACTGCCCAGGTTTTCTGGTCAACCGATTGCTGATGCCATATATGGCAGAAGCGGTCCTGATGCTCACCGAAGGCGCGTCGATGGATATGATCGACAAGGCTGCCACCCGATTTGGAATGCCGGTCGGACCGATCGCTCTGCAGGATATGGTTGGAATTGACGTCTCCTGTTTCGCGGGCGATGTTCTCGTCAATGCCTACTCCGATCGAGCGGTGCCAAGTCTTATTCTGCGAGAACTCGTGAAATGCGGGCGACTGGGGAAGAAGACGGGAAGCGGATTTCGTCGATATGTCGGGCCGAAAGGAAAACCGGCTCCTGATCCGGACTTCGACCCAATTTTGGCGAAGTTGCAGTCCGAGGTCCGGTCGTTCGCAGAGGAGGAAATCACGGATCGCCTGTTTCTCGCGATGCTGCTCGAAGGTGTTCGTGCCCTGGAAGAAGGGATTGTCCACGAACCGGCACATGTGGACATGGCGATGATTCTCGGCACTGGTTTTCCACCACACCGAGGTGGACTATTGGGGTGGTGCGACAATGAGGGAGCGGCCACGATTGTCGAACGGGCTGCAAAGTACGAATCGCTCGGGCTGCGGTTTAAATCGCCTGAGATGCTGATACAGATGGCCACCTCGGGCGAACGTTTTTATCCACAGTCGATAGCGACCGCGAAAACCATAGATTGACCGCAGCGTCGAACGCAATCTGTGCCAGTCAGCCATATCAGAATTCCACAAGTACCGGACGGTAAGTATGACAAATGCAGTGATCACCCATGCCATTCGCACGCCAATTGGCAAAGCATCGCCGGACAAGGGCATGTTTCGGGACAGGCGTGCCGACGACCTGTCTGGCGATCTTATGCGGCGACTGGTGGATATTTCCGGAATCGATCCACACCTGATTGGTGATGTTCGCTGGGGCTGCGTGCAGCAACAGGGGGAGCAGGGTTTCGACATAGCTCGGAATGCCGCACTCATCGCGGAGCTGCCGATCGAAGTTGGCGGGGTGACCGTCAATCGGCTCTGTGCATCAAGCCTGCAGGCGATCAACGATTGCGCCATGCACATCGCTGCAGGATTCGAAGATGTTCAGATTGCCGGCGGTGTTGAGCACATGCATCACATTCCGATGGATAAGGATTACAATCCGTCGCCGCGATTGTTCGTGAAGAACAGTGAGGCGATTATGAACATGGGACTGACAGCCGAGTATCTCGCCGTCAAGCATCGGATCAGTCGTGAGGCACAAGACGAATTCTCCTGTCGCAGCCATGAACTCGCTGGAAAAGCGATCACATCGGGAGCTTTTGACTCTGAAGTGGTTCCTACCTGGGGACGCTGTGACGACGGAAAAAAAGCGAAGCTGACGCGAGATCAGTGTGTTCGTGATGATTGCAGCGTCGAATCATTATCCGGCCTGACGCCGGTCTTCAATCCTCAAGGTGGTTCAGTGACTGCTGGCAACAGTTCGCCGCTGAGTATTGGAGCATCAGCCATGTTGATGATGTCTGAAAAGAAGGCAGCCGAGCTTGGTCTGAAACCAATGGCTCGCGTACTGGCGATTGCTGTGGCAGGGGTTGAGCCCTGTGAGATGGGCATTGGCCCGGTTCCTGCCGTCCACAAGGCGCTGCGACGAGCCGGGCTTTCCCTCGATGACATTGGTTCCATTGAACTGAACGAGGCGTTTGCTGCGCAGGCCCTGTCTGTACTTAAATTGCTGGGCATCGACACAAAACGAGTCAATACTCGCGGTGGAGCCGTCGCGCTTGGGCATCCGCTCGGAGCCAGTGGCTGTCGCATTTCAGTGACACTGCTGCATCGCATGCAAAGCGAAGGCAGCAGGTATGGTCTGGCCACGATGTGTGTCGGCCAGGGCCAAGGAGTTGCCACAATCTTCGAGCGGATCGAAGATTAAGATTGAACTAACGATTGACGATCAATACGCACTTTACACACGGTCGGCCAGTTTGTGATCCTACGCCGAATGTAGAGTGGGACAAGCGGCAGCGCCGGCCCACCAATTCGATCTGGTGGGCCTGCGCTCCGCTGGTCCCACCCTACAAATTCACAAATTGGCCAGCTGTGGCACTTTACGAACGATCTGTGGATAACCGGAGATGAGAAAAGTAGCCACGCTTTGTGCGATGCATCGTTCCGCCGCCCACATACTCGGGCACCGAATTGCGCTGCGCTACAAGCGTGATGGCGTCTGGCATGATCTCTCATGGCACGACGTCCGTCTGTCTGCCGACCGCGCTGCCGCAGCCTTGATCAGTCTTGGCGTCGAACGCGGCGAACGGGTTGCGATGCTGTCTGAAAATCGTGCCGAGTGGGTGATTGCCGACCTAGCGATTCTGTCGTCCGGATCCGCCGGCGTGACAATGCACGCCCCACTGGTTTCGGAACAGGTTGCCTTTCAACTGAGCCATTCGCAGTCGAAGGGGATCATCGTCAGTGGAGAAGCTCAGGCCCGCAAGGTATTTTCAGTTCTGGATCAGTTGCCCGACCTTGAGTTTCTCATTTCGTTTGACCCGCTGCCGACGACACTTCAAGCCAGTCGATCGATTGCGCAGTATACTTGGCAACAGTTGGTCCATTCTTCAAACGTACAGAACAACTGGCAACAGCGTGTCCTTGAGCGTGAAGCCACCATCACGGAGAACGATCTTGCAACCATCATCTACACAAGTGGTACGACGGGCAATCCCAAGGGCGTGATGCTGACACACAGCAACCTGCTGACAAATGCATTGGCAACCGGCGACGCCGGGAACTATGGGCCGTCGGATATTCTGCTCAGTTGGCTGCCGTACAGCCACATCTACGCCAGAACGGTCGATCTGTATCTGACGATGTCGACATGGGGCACGCTCTGTGTGGGTGGACCTGTGGAGACTCTGTTTGACGACCTGAGCGCGACACAGCCGACCTGGATGACAGCTGTCCCCCGCTTTTACGAGAAGGCCTGGGAGAAGGTGGAATTCCTGTCGGGCACCGAAAGGTCGGCTGAATTGCGCCGAATATTCGGACCCAGACTTGTTCAGCTTTCGTCCGGCGGCGCTCCACTTCCACTGCACATCGCGCAAGGTTTTCAGGCAAGTGGAATTCCGCTTTACCAGGGATACGGACTGACAGAATCTTCGCCCGTTATCAGCTTCAATGACCCTCGGGGGAATCGGCTGGGTTCGGTCGGTTTGCCTTTGCCGGGAGTCGAAGTTCGGATCGCAGAGGACGGAGAGATTTTCACGCGAGGACCGCATGTGATGCGCGGGTATTGGCGGGATCCGAAGGCGACTGCCGAAACGATTGTCGATGGATGGCTGCACACCGGCGATGTCGGCATGCTGGATGAAGATGGCTACCTGTTTATTACCGACCGCAAGAAGGATATCATCGTAACGTCCGGCGGAAAGAATATTGCACCGACAGAGATTGAACGGTTGTTGATCAGTGACCCGTATATCGACCAGGCGGTTGTTTATGGTGACGGTCGGCAATTCATTAGTGCATTGGTTGTTCCCAACGCCACCTTGCTGGAAGAAGAAGTCCGGCGACAGGGATGGTCTCTTGGTTTAGAAAACGACTTCATTACGTCTGCAGACGTCCATGCGTTCTTTGAAGCACGCATTTCTTCTCTCATGGAACACGTCAGCCCACCGGAGCGAGTTCGCCGCTTCCTGTTGCTCAATCGCCCTCTGTCAATGGAACGGGGACAACTCACCGCGACACTCAAAGTGCGTCGCCGCTTCGTGATCAGTCAGTTTGAGACGGAACTCCTGCGTCTTTACCAAAAATGATGACAAACCAGGCGATATGCTGAAAATCACGCCTCCATGATGCCGCACAGTGGTGCAGACCAGTTCAAATTTGAATGTTTTTCGAGCACTGCATCGATGCTCGTTGCGACTGTATCCAAAAAGGGAGATGTTCGGCGAGTCGCCATGTCAACATGCGTACAAATTATCTCGAGCGTTGCAGCCAGTCGGGAATCGTCAATGCGGGTCATAAAATGCATCGCGTGAAGCCGTTTTGCGGTCCGATTGAGGATACGAGTGCGAATGTTAAGACGGTCTCCTACCCGCACTTCGGCGATGTACCTCGTGTGGCATTCCAGCATAAATGAACCAGCGGCATTTGATTCGAAGTACTGCCTCGTCAACCCGAGTTCAATAAACATCTGCCGTGTTGATTCTGCAAACAGATGCGTGTACCACATGACGTTCATATGGTCCATTTCGTCACGATACTCTTCGAGAACTACGGCCTCACAGGTGACTGGAAGTGGCAGCAGATCTGGATCAGGGTTCGGAAATGAAACCTGTTTCCTTCGAACTGTGTTCATTGTTGGAGGATATCCGCAGCATAGTTGAAAAAGATGTGACGTTTTTGACTCAACAGTTGATCTCAACGTGCCGCAGATGAGTTGTCAAGTGTCAGGTTCTTGAGTGTCAGGTTCTTGAGAGCTTCAATAACCGTTGGTATTCCCATGAAGCCTCGCCAACTTTGTTACTTCGCGTCTTTCGTTGGTTCAACAATGCCGAAGGAAAATTCAGTGCGGGATTTGAATGTTTCCCCAGGCTTCAGGATGGTCGAGGGAAAATTCGGGTGATTCACAGAATCCGGATAGTGCTGAGTCTCCAGACACATCGCACTGCGATGTGCGTATGGCTTTCCGTCTTTTCCATTCTGACCCTTCAGGAAATTGCCTGAGTAGAACTGGACGCCAGGTTCCGACGTGAAGACACGCATCCATCGCCCGGACACAGGATCAACCAGCACCGCAGCAAGGTTGAGTTCGGCATTGACGTTCTTTTCGTTCAGCACGAAGTTATGGTCATAACCAATGGCCGATGTGGCACCGATCGATTCGATGCGATTTCCAATTCGTGTGGGTTTGCGGAAGTCGAGGTCTGTGCCTGCGACCGGTGCAATCTTACCGGTCGGGATGAGGGTGTCATCGGTCGGCGTGTAGTTGTCCGCATTTAGACGAAGAACGTGATCCAGCACCGTCGGGCTGCCTTCACCGCCAAGATTGAAATACGAGTGATTCGTGAGGTTCACCGGTGTCGCTTTGTTCGTCGTCGCCGTGTATGAAATTGAGATCGAATTGCCTTTCGATGGAACAAAATAGATCACTGAGACATTCAATTCACCAGGATATCCTTCTTCTCCGTCAGGACTGGTGCAGGAAAACTGAACGCCCTGGCCATTGTCGTTGCTGATCGGCATGGCGGTCCAGATCAGCTTGTCCAGACTGCGTTCAATGCCGCCGTGAAGATGATTTGGTTCGTTGTTGATGGCCAGCGTGTAGTCTTTGCCGTCGAGTGTGAATTTTCCCTTTGCAATACGATTGCAGACACGTCCGGTTGTGGTGCCGAAGTATTGATTGTCGTCTGATTCGTACCCGGTGACGTTGTCAAATCCCAACACCACATCGGCTGTCTTTCCATCTTTATCCGGCACATGCAACTGCACGAGCGTCGCGCCGCGGGTCATGATTTTTGCAGTCAGTCCGTTGCCGCTTTTCAATGTGTAGAGTTCTACAGCATGGCCATCTTTGGTTTTTCCAAAAGATTCAGCCGCAGGATTTTCGCCAACAGCGGTCGATGTCATCAGTAGTCCTCCCAGAAACAATGCAGAACAAGACAGTTTCATAGTCACTCACCTTAAACTTCAGAGAGACAAAAGGGTTGCCCAGCAAATCTCATCAATTGCAACGTGTGATTGTCAAGTTCTGCAGCGTCTCAGGCAAGTGAACCGTGATGTTCTCCGTCGATGTTGAGAAAGTCGTCTTCCATCGATCGGCGGAATCTGCTACTTGTTCCGCCGAAGCGCCAAGTGATCGCTCCGCAGGAGGCGGAGTTGACGACGGATTTTCCCGGGGCGGGAAGGGATTCCCATGCAAAGTTCTATGTGGAAATTATTGACAGCTGCGGGCATTATTGGCATCGGTACAATGACGGTTCTGGAGGTCCAGAATCGTCTGTCGATGCTGTCGCACGCATCAAATATTGCCAAAGCCACTAATTCCGCTGAAATTGCAGGAGCAACACCTTCGGGTAAGTCGGACGTGATTCCTGACGCCACGACCGCTCTGGATCGTATGCTGGCAGGCGATAACGCGATTGATGACACGCAGTTTGCCATGGATGAACCGAATGCTCCCCATGACACCGGTTCACTTCATCCAACCGCTGACGATCAGGTCTATGCTGGAGTGACACCCGTCAATCGGACGGTCCTGAAGGATACACTGGCCAGCGATGACAATTCGCTTGATCGTTCGTTCGAATCCGACAGCGAACCAAAACCCTCAAGTACATCCGGCGCCGCTGAGCCTCAGGCAAACAGTGCTGCGACCACTGAACCGGTAAGTTTTTCTGGCGAGACTGCTCCAGTGGCGTCATCAACATTATCCAGCCCGTCGAAGTCGATAGGCACGTCTTCAACAATGTTCTTTAACGGCAACCATGAAAATACAACGTCGGCAACGACGTCAAAGTCGGCGACTCCATCCGTCGCAGCGCCGCCGACGACGACAAGGAACATGATTCCCACGTCAACTCCGACGTTAACTCCCGCATCAAGCGACAGCCGAACTGCGGCGGTGGACAGCTCCGCAGCCCGCTCGACATCTTCGGCACAGCAGATCGATCCGGATGTTCCCGATCTTTTTATGCCGGATGCCGTGCCGGAGATTGACCGACCGTCAAGCCCTTCGGCACCACGCAGCCAGCCAGCTCTCGACACACCGCTCATGGAAACGCCGGGTTTCGAATCCGATACGGTGCCAAATTTTGACATCACGCCAGAGCTCGCGAATCCAGCCGGCCGAGATGGAAGCGGGGTGCCGCCTGAAAGCAATCCGAGTACTCCCGGTGGAACCCCGGCAGCTTCCACGAATGATGACGACACACGATTCTTTGAATCCGATGAACCGGTCCCAACGCCTCCTGTGGGAAATGGTGGATCAAGGCCAGACACCAGTCGTCAAGCACCACCAGCATTCGATCTGGATCCTGTCCCCGGACTTGACGATCGCAGCATCCCACCGAGATCAACGCCGAGATCAACGCCGGGTTCAGCCCCGCATTCAACACCCCCGAACCCCGCAGATGCCGATTTTCCTAAACCAAGTTACCCGGATCCAGGCTCCGTTCCTGACCTGAACGAGGGTGCTCCGTTCGATTCATTACCCGGTCGTGGCGACGCCTTCGAAGACTCTTCGAACTTGCCGGCAATCAGTGATCGCCCAGCGCGTTCAACCCCTGACCGCAGTGGCGGAGGTCCAGGCGCAGCAGGAGATGCTGGTGACCGACGTATGTCAGAAGTAATGCGTCCGCAGTTGAGTATTGAGAAGCATGCACCGGGCGCGGCCACTGTCGGCGTGCCACACGAATACACGATCGTTGTTTCCAATGAAGGTGATTCGACTGCATACGATGTGGTGGTGGACGACGAACTTGGCAACGGCGCGAAACTTGAAAACTCTAAACCGACTGCTGACTTCGACCGAGCTAGTGGCAGACTCAGCTGGACAATCCGCGAACTTGCTCCGCATGACAAACAGGAAATCGTGGTCCGCGTCACGCCGACCGGTGAAGGCACACTGGACGGCATCGCGACCGTTCGATTCAAAGCTCAGGTCAAGTCTGCCACGATCATCACGGCTCCGAAGCTCACGCTGGAAATGACCGGGCCGAATGAAGTGAAAGTTGGTGACGAAGTGCAGTTGCGCTATGTCATCAGCAACAAAGGCACCGGGGATGCAAGTAACGTGATTTTGCGAAGCATGTTACCGCCCGGCCTAAAACATTCCGAAGGCGGTGATCTGGAATATGAAATCGAGAACCTCCGCGCCGGTGATCGGGAAGAGATCAACCTGACGGTTGTCGCCGCAGAGCCCGGTCGGCTCCGCACGGTGTCTGAAGTCACAACCTCCGGCGTTTCCGCCGCCAAAGCGACGACCGACATTGATATTATCGGTTCGCAATTGACTATTCAGCGACTGGGACCGGAGCGACGATTCGTGGGTCGTACGGCAAAGTTCCAGAACGTCGTTACGAATGAAACAAACTTCGAAGCTAACAACGCTATCGTGACCGAGCTGGTGCCTGAAGGCATGAAATTTATTTCCGCCGATAACGGCGGCGAATACAACCCGGAAACCGGTCGCATCCGCTGGGAGCTGGCTCGCCTCGCGCCCGGCAGGCAGACTGTGCTGGAAGTCGAACTGGAAGCAGTATCAGCTGGTGAGCGGGAGATGATTGTCGAAGTCGTTGAAAACGCCGGATTCCGGTCGCAGGCCACAGAGAACACAGTCGTCACCGTCGAAGATTATGAAAACATGACGGCGAATATCAGTCGTCAGGACGCACCGGTCGCGATCGGCGAGACCTTCGGTTTTACAATCACGATTGAAAACCGCGGCACGGCGGTCGCCCGTAATGTAGAAATGGTGATCGACGTGCCGTCAGAAATTGTCGTCAAAGCCGCCGGAACTCGTACTATCCCCGCTCGCCGTATGGGGAATTCCGTTCGCTACTCCATAGTAGAGGCGATTCAGCCTGCGGAGAAGATGACGTTCGAGCTGAAACTTCAGGGCGAACGACCGGCACAGAACGCCCTTGTTCGAGCATCGTTGAAGTATGAACAGATGAAGGAACCACTGATCGTTTCAGAATCCGTCACGATCTTCGACGACCGACCATAACGTTGCAGCGGATTGCTGCAGCACGGATAAATTCGTGGACGCATCCTGGTGAACTTACTTCATCTCTCACCGATGCAATACAGAACTTCTTGGCGTCGTCCGTCAACGTCAAGGGCTATGCGATGATAGATTCGGCCTCCACAGATGGCCGGTGTTGCGAAGACGCTGTTGCCCAATTGATTGGTGGCGACAATTTCAAGTTTCTCTGCGGATGCCTCAAACACAAAAGTCTGCCCCTCTTCATTGGCAGCATAAATCAGGTTATCAACCAGCACGGGCGAACTGCTGAAAGTCCCGCTCAAGCGGCCCTTCCAGAGTTCTTCGCCCGTGTCGCTCTTCCAGCACATTGCAATGCCGGCATCCATGACCGCAAACAGGTATCCATCGCGAGTCAGCAGAGATGGGACATAACTTCGAGTAGGGTTTTCCCATACAATCCTGCCTGATCCATCGGCCGCGACGGCTGAAACATGATTCTTTGGATACCCGCCGCTCGTGAAAATTCGATGACCATCTGTGACAGTGGTTGTCACACATTCGGTCGTCGAACCATCGATTTCCCAAAACGTTTCACCTGTGAGTGGATTCAGGCTGGTGACCAAGTCGCAGCCGATGAGAAACAGCTGATTCTTTCCTTCAACATTCAGGATCACCGGTGATGAGTAGTTTGCTTTCATCGGCCGCGATTTCTGCCAAACGATGTCTCCTGTTGCGCGGTTCATCGCCATAATCACTCCGCCGCCTTTGTTGTCCGAAACACCAATGACGAGATCCTGATACAGCAATGGTGATGACCCGAATCCCTGATGATTGATATACGCGGATATTTTCGTTTGCCAGAGTTTCTTTCCCTGCCGATCAAGGGCCGTCATGTAAACTGAATCACCATTCAGGAAGTTGACAAAGAATCGATCACCATCACACGCTGCCGCAGCTGAAGCCATTGATGACTTTGCATTGCCCTTGACCTCTAGGCCGCTTTCATGGACGACGGTTTCCCAAAGCTGTTTGCCCGTCTCGCGATCAAAGCACAAGACCGTCTGCACGTTTCGAGCGATATCCGCTGCCGTGACCACCACCTGATCGCCCACAACGATCGGCGATCCATGGCCGCGGCCTGGCAGATTGGTCTTCCAGACAACATTCTCAGAATCGCTCCATTGCACCGGCGGATGCTGGTGCGGGTTCGCGATCCCGTCATGAGTGACCCCGCGCCACCACGGCCAGTCCTGCGCCAGATCGACATGGATCGCTGACGGATTTACATCGGTCGCGGCTGATTCGGTCTGTCCGGCTGCAGCGTCATGATTGTGTGCTGCAATGAGCATCAGGATTGCGGCAATAACTGCAATGAGATTCAAGAGACGGGAACATGGAGTAAAGAAATTGCTCATGGTTTAAACTTTCAACAAGGGGAGTTTCTCAAACAGTCGGTGGGCTCTGCGTTTTTTGCGAGTGGGCTAGGGCTTCCAGCCCGCAAGATTCGTTTGCATGACAGGCACATCAAAAACCATGGCAGGCGTGAAGCCTAACCCACGACTTAAGAAGACCTCAGTTCGACGACTCGTGCCATCATATTGATGTGAACCACGTCTGCCAATTCGCCTCGGTCAGCCGATTCTCACACATATCCGAAAGAAAACGATCTGCAGGAGTTTTGGCACAGTGTTCGCATTTAGTGATTCCCAGAGTTCGAGTAACTCGGTGTGGAATCGAGACGACAGCGAACATCGACATCGTCGCCAATCGACGTGTCACCGTCAATTTAAGAGCCGATACCAAAGGAATGAATTACTATGAAGACTTTGAATCTTTTTTCAGCGATGTGTGTTGCCATCCTGCTTGCCACGCCTGTGTTTGTGCACGCTCAGGACTTCCGCTCACCCTACGGTGCTTCAAGAACGAATGCTGGCCCGTCACGATCTTTTCTGGGCTTGCCAATTCCGCAGCAGTGGAGCGGAAATCGACCCGCAGCAACAAATCAGTATTCCAGAAACGGAGTGTACGGCAGCAACAGTAATTACGGTCAGAACTCCGCATTTGGAGCGAATGGTCAAAATGGCAGTGGTCAGTGTGCGACTGGCAACTGCCCGATGGGTCAAAGTGCGACGAGTCGGTTTGCATCCGGCAACTGTCCGAAAGGAAATTGTGCCACTGGATCCTGCCGCAACTGCAGTTGTCCTGATGGCTCTTGTGCGAGTGGTCTGTGTGCCAGCGGTCGATGTGCAACATGTGCATACGGACAATGTTCCGGATGTGCCAACGGCGAGTGTCGCAACGGTCAACGCGCAAGTGGAAACTGTCTAGGCGGACAGTGCCCGCTCAATCAAAATTCGAATGCTCGCTACAACTCCGTCCCGAGCTACGGTGTCCAGGGAGACTGGTCGCCTCGTACGCCGCGGTCGAATGTGGTTGACCCGTTTCGTCGGGCGGAATATCAGAATGGAAACGATAACTGGACTCCGCGTCCGGCCGTGCGAAACCCTGTCAACGATTTGTATCCCTCAAGCTACAACCAGAACGATCTGGATCTGCGACGCCCGTACTTTAACAATCAGTCGGGTGACCTGAATGACTCTCGATCTGGTGACAGTTCTTCAGCAGCACGAGACATTCCGACACCACGCCCGTCGGATCGTTCAATGTTCAGTGCTCCGGCTGACCGTGCTCATGGTCTGGCTCAGATCTAATTGTCGAAAACGTCTGGCGTGCGGTTCCCAATGACGGATTGAGCCTCGCGGCAGGGTGAAGCCGAAGAACGTGGAGTATATGGAGAGCACGTTCCATGCTCGGGATTTCCCAACTGCCAAAAGGACTCGCTCCGACATCATCATGACGGTGATGTTGGGCGAGTTTATGTTGTTGAGTCGGTTCATGCACATCATCGATTCGTAAAAAATCAGAGGTACAATACCTGACCTTCCCACTCGCCTTCTTTACTGTAGAGTGCGAACAGCAGAATATCGTCGATTGACTGGCCAATTGCCGCACGACGATTGACAATGAACACGCCCGGCATCGGTTGTCCGGCGCTCATTCGATCGTAGGCAAATGAGGGCATCGTGGCAATGTCGTGCGTGAGCAACACTCGACCGGTTTCCGCCGCAGATGCCAAAATCGCCGGATCGTCGGCTGCTAACAACCCGACATCCTGGACGCGGACCAGATCAATCGTCGGATTTGCACGGAAAAGTCCGCGTACGATCTCGCCGTTGAAGTTTTCGTCACTCAACAGCCGCAGCATTGGCGTTCCCTGTTATGCTGCGACGATCCATCAATCGGCGGCGAATCTCGGACATCTCCGGCTGCTCCGCTTGAAAACTCTGCCGAATGACTTCTGCCCGTCGCTCCCTTTCTTCCAAATAGTCCCGAATTTCCTGGCGGTGTCGCAGGTAATATGCGATGGCTGCATAGACGTCGGCCAGTTTCAGTGTCGAGTACATTTGGACAATGGTTTCGGGTGTCGCACCGTCATCAAACGCATGCACAACTAAGTCGAGCAGCACGCGACAATCGCCAACGCGAATATCCCCGTGTTCATCCTTGGTCAACGGAATTGGTTCAGCGGAAAAGGCGATTGACATGATCGTTCTCGCAGGAGGCAAATACTCGTAATGCATCTTAAGCAGTCAGCTTGCCAATACAACCGCACTCCGACACTCGCTTCGACATCACGATGACGGTGGTGTTGGGCGAGTTTATGTTGTTTCGGCTTTGGATTTTCGTGCTGGCAGGAATCCGATACCAAATGCTGCAAGCATCGACATCCAGAAGATCCAGAACTCCGGTCTTGCATAGTTGTGAAAATCAACAGCATGCGGATTCACATTAGAATTGAATGCCCAATCGGCAAGAAGCTTCAGCCCTATCACAATGATCAGAAGATAGGCGGACAATTCGAAGCGTGGAAATCTCTCAAGCAGTCTGATGAACATGGCCGCCGCAACGCGCATCAGGACGATTCCGAGCAATCCGCCAGTCACTACCACCCATAACTTCGGATGAAACGCATTTTCAGGATGACCTTTCGGAGGAACCCCGACCAGTCCGATAGCGGCAAGAATCGAATCCACTGCGAATGCGATATCCGTAAGCTCGATGACGACAACAGTCATCCAGAAACTTTTCCCTGCTCGAAGTTTCTCTTCCGGGATGGGCACTGGAACACGTTCTTTAATTTCAAGCATTTCTTGGTCGGCCGTCAGTTTTTCACCGGTTTCAGCGTCGCGCAGTTGTGGCTCACCCGCAGCGTCAGTACTTAGTGTGTTCGCGCTTTTTTCCTGTGACTCAAAGAACAGGTGCTTGACAGCGATATAAATCAGATAGCCACCGCCGATGAGCTTTACGACATGCCATTCAAGCAGATACTGGGCGGTTGCCACTGCTAAAAACCGAAATACGAACGCACCGATCAGACCATATGTCAGCGCTCGACCTTGCAAAGGCTTCGGAACTCTTGAAGCCAGAAGCCCCAGTACCAGCGCGTTATCAATCGAGAGCAGGCCTTCCAGCAGCACAAGCAGCAGGATGACAAGAAGATCCTTGTTACTGAACGTCTGACTCCAAAACATCGGAGTATCTGCGGCCAGTTGAAACAAATCGTGCATGACGCAAAATCCAAAGCAAAGTTGTGCCAAACCCGGAATCTGTTCGTCCGGATGAGTGGCGGAAGGGAAGATCTTAGTTCACCGGATATTGAATGCCAGTGCGGAGATTGTCAGTGATCGGGCGTTTCTCAGGGAATTCTCGCGTAACCAGCAGCAACCTGCGTTTAACGAAAATTTCGGGCCTTTGGATCAATCTGTTCCAGCATTTCGCTCACATCATCCAGTCGTTCACACACCACATGGATGACATCGCCTTCCCGCTGCAGCCGACCGGTGGCCATCATCACCGTTGCAAATCTCGCCGTTTGTCGAAAGTGCTGCCACACGGACGGAAACACGACCAGATTTGCAACGCCTGTTTCGTCTTCCAGAGTCACAAAAGTGATTCCGTTGGCCGTTGACGGTCGCTGACGCATCAGCACAAGTCCCGCCACTTTGACTCGACGATCCGGCGTCAATTCCGCAAGCTGCTCTGCCGTGACGGCTCGCAATTGAATCAGCTGCCCCCGGAGAAAGCTGACGGGATGCTTTCGAAGCGTGAGCCCTGCCGATGAATAATCTTCAACGACCTGATCCTGAGCCGACATTTCCGGAAGTTCAGGGACTGGGTCGTCGGACGCTGCGGCCTCTGGTGCATCAAACAGCGGCAGTTGTTCTCGAGCGGGCAACGATCTCCAATACGCTTCGCGGCGTTCAATCTTCAATGACGCAAACGCATCGGCGCGTGACAGAAGCTGCAGTGTGGAGCGATTGAGCTGCGTCCGCTGAGCGAACTCCTCAAATGACCGAAACGCTCCTCCACGTTGCCGCACCGTTTCGATCAGGCGTCCGTTCTCTTCTGAGAACCCTCGCAGCAGTCGAAAACCCAGCCGAAGCGCGTAGCGTTCATCGGCATGGCGAAACCGACCCAGCGCAGGATCGCCATCAATCCGTTCCAGCGTGCAGTCCCAATCGCTGTGACTGATATCAGCCGGGAGAATGACGACTCCGTGCTCTCTCGCGTCGCGAACCAGCTGCGCTGGCGCGTAAAATCCCATGGGCTGACTGTTGATCAAGGCGGCCGCAAACACCGCCGGGTGATAGCGTTTGAGCCACGCTGAAACATACACCAGCAACGCGAAGCTCGCCGCGTGGGATTCCGGAAACCCATATTCACCAAAGCCGCTGATCTGCTTGAAAAGACGCTCCGCAAATTCCGCGTCGTAGCCGCGATCTTTCATTCCATTCACAAGTTTTTCATGAAACTTTGCAATTACGCCGGTCTTCCGCCAGGCTCCCATTGCGCGACGAAGCTGATCGGCTTCGCCCGGCGTAAAGCCAGCGGCCACGATCGCCAGTCGCATGGCCTGTTCCTGAAAGATGGGCACTCCCAACGTCTTGTGCAGTACTGCACGCACGGCCTGATTCGGATAGTCGACCGGTTCCTCACCGGCACGGCGGCGCAAGTACGGATGCACCATGTCGCCCTGAATCGGCCCCGGACGCACGATCGCGACTTCAATCACCAGATCGTAAAAGCATCGCGGCTTGAGACGAGGCAACATGCTCATCTGAGCCCGGCTCTCAATTTGGAACACACCAATCGTATCCGCCGCGCTGATCATGTCGTACACCGCAGGATCCTCAGACGGCACATTTGCCAGCGTCAAAATTCTGCCGTGATGTTTTTCCACCAGATCGAACGCGCGGCGAATGCAACTGAGCATGCCCAGCGACAGGCAATCGACTTTCAACAGCCCGAGCGCATCCAGATCATCTTTGTCCCATTGAATCACCGTACGACCAGGCATCGACGCATTTTCGATCGGCACCAGTTCGCTCAACAAGCCTCGCGACATCACCATTCCACCGGAATGTTGTGACAAATGCCGCGGAAAAGTCAGCAGCGAATTGAGCAATTCCAGCATCTGTCGTCCAAGCAACGAATCCGGATCGATGCCGCCTTCCCGCATGCGTTCCGGAAACTGCTCCGCATGATCCACATGCTCCATTTGATTGGCGAGTTTATCAATACGATCACTGGACAACGCGAGAGCGCGCCCGATATCACGAATTGCCGATCTTGGTCGATATGTGATCACCGCGCCTGTCATGCCGGCGCGATCGCGTCCGTAACGATCAAACAGATACTGCAGTACTTCTTCGCGGCGTTCGTGCTCGAAATCAATGTCGATATCCGGTGCTTCATTGCGTTCGCGACTGATGAATCGTTCGAACAGCACATCGATGCGGCGGGGATCAACTGATGTCACGCCAAGACAATAGCAGACGACCGAATTCGCGGCGGAGCCTCGTCCCTGACACAGGATTTTGCGTTCTCGGGCGAAGCGTACAAGGTCGTAAACAGTAAGGAAATACGCTTCGTAGTGCAGTTCCTCGATGAGAGTCAGTTCATGGTTGATCAGGTCACCGATTTTGGTTGGGATACCATCCGGATATCGCAGTTTTGCACCATGCAATGCTAGGCTCGTGAGATGCTGAATCGGCGTCACATCCAGTGGGACCAGTTCTTCCGGGTACTCGTACCGCAGTTCGTCGAGAGAAAACGTGCAGCGGTCGGCAACCTCGACAGAACGCGAGATCAGGCCTGGATCGCCCGCGAACAGTGGCAGCAACTGAGCGCCGGACTTCAGATGCCGTTCACCATTCGGAAACAGTTCATGCCCCAGTGATTGCAGACTTGTCGCGTGACGAATGGCCGTCACGACGTCATGCAACGCACGGCGACTGGCCACATGATAATGCACATCATTTGCGGCTGCGATCGGGATGTTGAGGCCTCGACATGTCGTCTGCCAGCGCCTCAGGTTTCCTCGATCGTTTGGCCCGTAGTGAAGTTCTGCAAGTCCATAGCAACGATCACCGAAGCAGTCTCTTAATGTCTGCAGATGCGTAGCCGCGACGTCGATCGACACTCCTGGCACGTATCGACGTTCAAACCGGAGGCGGGCTTCTTCGCTAAGCGGCACGCAGCACAGCAGGCCCTCGGCGTGCTCCAGAACATCTGCAAACTTCAATCGACATTCGCCTTTGGGGGCTCTCCGACGCCCGACGGTAATCAGTCGCGACAATCGACCGTAAGCGTTGCGATCGGTCGCCAGCAGAGCCATAGACGGGCCGTCATCCGGAACAATTTCTGCGCCGATCAGCAGCTTCAGGCTCGCTTCCTTCGCTGCAACATGCGCTCGCACAACACCCGCCAGAGAATTGCGATCCGTGACGGCAATCGCTTTCAGACCAAGTTCGGCCGCTCGCGCTGCAAGCTCGTCAGCATGCGATGCCCCTTCAAGAAAAGAATAATTCGTGCGACAATGGAGCTCTGCGTACGGAAATGAGGTGTTATTTGAATCGCCGGTCTGACCCGTAAACGGCCCTGCCGCACCTTGAGTCGCACGGGTTCGATGTTTCGAAGGAGGCGGTTCCGGCATATGGATGAATACTACGTGCTCACCAGCAGCACCCACAACGGGAAAAGCATCGCAATCCAGGCAAAGCGGGTAATCAGCACAAGCCCAAATGCAAATGCCGTGAATGGTGGCTGGCAACATTCCGTGGCGATTTTGTTCATCGCATCCTCTGAGAGCGCGTAGCTCCTCTGCCGCACGCTACTGAAGCAAAAGCAACACCAGCATTGCACTCCTGAACACAAGTTTCACGACACCGATTGTGGGATCACTGGACGGAATTCGGATACCGCCGTATGGATGCTGTCCGTGCAGGCTGCGACCAGGTGGCTTGGTGGATGGGTGACCGTCCGTTGAACGAATTCGGGACGACTGGCACGGCGGCAGCAGATGGTCCGTTCAGCTCGTGGTCTCCGTTGAAGTCTCCGGCAACCATCGGGCGACCGTAGACAGTTTCAGGCATCGTCCCGCCGATCAGCGGTGACATGGGTCGCTGAGATGGCATGACCGAGAACTGCGGCGGCATCATTTGAGCCATCATCGGTGTGGTCCGCATCTGTGCAGGTCCAGGCGGAACCATTTGCCAGCCGGAAGTCTGTGGCGCGGGCATCATCGCCGCATTTGAGGCGAAGTGTCTTGATTGCGGCTGACGGTACATTGCCGTGCCATAAGCTGGTCGAGCCGCCATTGACTGTCCGTAGCCTGGATGTGTATACCAACGACTCATCGAAGAATACGGAGCGATGTTGTAGGACTGTCCCATTGAAGTGCGGGACATCGACATGGAGCCTGGCGACATCAACATAGTGCTCTGTGGAGCCACAGGAGCACCAGACTGAAATCCTGGCTGCGAAAATCCGCTGCCCGATCCACAGCAGCCTGAACCTGAATTCATATCCGGATACCCTGTGCCCTGCATCATTTCTGTGCCCTGCATCATTTCCGGACCGGGCATCATATTTCCCATGCCACCTCCGCAAGCACCTCCGCAGCCAGAATCCATCATGGGCATCTGCATTGCTGGACCTGAAGTGAAGTACTGCGTTTGCGGAACCAGGGTGGTCACAGGACGCGGAACCCAGACTGTTCTCCAGCTGCCGCGGTCAATGGTCATCGGTCGCCATGTTGTGACAGGCACCTGAGCCGGCTGACAACTTACCATCGGCTGCGGCATGCATGGCGATCCACACGGATCGTTGCACATGCCGCCACACGGATTCATCATGGCCGGCATGGGGATTTGCCACTGTCCCCGATTCGAGCACTGTCCCCGATTCTGCCACTGTGGCTGATATGGCATCTGACAAGGTGTCTCCGTTAGCGGAGCCAGCGGTGCAACCATTGGAGCAGTCATGCCGTACGACGGTCCGCAAGGTGCGAACAGCGGGCAGGGAGCAAGCCACGAACAGGGATCGAGCAAACGCGGAAAGAACGCATGGCAGGATCCAATCGGACGACCGGGATAATGCCCCAGCGTTCCCTGTTGATTGCGAAGATAACCATAGCCGAGCCAGTCATCAATGCATCGACTGACGCCGTACGGATTAGGGCCATACCCGCAACCGTTTCCGTAGTTGCCATATCCGTAGCCACCGCCATTGTAACCGCAGCCGCCGCCGAACAGCCAGTAGAACGGTTCAAGGATTGGCACGTAGATGCAGGCGCTGGCGATCGATGTCATGGAGCACAACAGGGCGACCGTCAGAAGCAGAGTTCTGATGTGGAGTCTCATATAGGCTTCCTCGGAGAGTCAGAGAGGACTGAGGCGACGACAGGGAACCGGGCGAACGCCGGCGAGAGATCCCGTCACGGGGTGAGTGCCGGGAAGTTAAACGCGGAACGCCTCCGGGAAAATTCGAAGTTGACTCAAGTTTGGAAGCAAATCACATTCGGACAAATGTGAAAAATGATGATCGGCTGCTTCCGCCGCTTACCACAATCGACCGGCAAGCAAACGCAGGATGATCAGAGCAACAATGATCACGCCGATCGGCAGAATCCGCCTTCGCCAGGCAAAAACTGCCGATCCGTGGGCTGCGGGATCTGAGCGCAGAGAGGACCCGGACGGTTCAAACAATTCCACGACGATCGAACGTCGAGACGTTGCCGCTGCGTTACGCTGATCCACCAGCGGCATTGAATCGTCACCAGTTCCGATCATGATTTCGCCCAGACGCCCCTGAAACTCCCGCGCACTGACGGGTCTTTGAGCCGCACCAGATGCACTTGATTGCTCAAAACGCGCCAGCAATCGTTCCATCATCACGCGCGTTGTGACTTTGCCTGGTTCCGGTTCTTCTTCGTCGTTACACACCTGCAGGAGTCGAGTGAGCAAACAGGCAAGGTCGCGCAAATCCTGACCGACGTCTTCGCGCGACGCAAGGGCACTGATCGTGATCAGAGCCGGCCCGGACTTCGAAGAATCGTCCGCCGCCACCCCTCTAAGCCATCGAGCAACTCCAAAGTCGATGACAGTGACCTGCAGATTGTCGGACAGCAGAACGTTTTCCGGAGACAAGCCTCCATGCGCCAGTCCCAGATTATGAGCCAGCTGCAGGGCCGAACACACTTGCCAGCCAATCTCGATAATGTCTTCTGAAGAGAAAGTGCGGCCTGCTGCCAGTTGACTGGACAAAGGCGTGAAATCGCTGGCTTCTGTCCACAGAAACAGAGTACCACCAGACTCACCGTAGCCCAAGAACTTCACGATTGACTGATGCCGCAGCATCGCCAGCATAGAGCGATCCATCTTGACCGCGCGGCGAAACTCCGGACGCAGCGAAATTTCCTCGGAGAACACGGCGAGTCGCACGGGTTTGCCCGAGTCCTTACGAATCGCCGTCAGCACGCACCACTCGGGATATGACTGCAGCTTCTGCCCGATCTCGAAATCATTCAGGTCCGTCACTGAAAGGTATCTCGCAGAGTTGCCCTAACTATCCGGTGAAGTCCGACGGATTGCCAAACATTCCACGACCGCTGCCAGGCGTCCCCGTGCCGCCTCGCAGATTTTCATTGCGAGGACGTTTTGGTTCGGGTGGTGCTTCCGGCTCCGGAACGTGACTGCGAACAGTCTGTGGCGGCTCTGGTCGCTTCTCCAGCGCCTTTAGCGATAGTGAAACACGTTTCCGTTTGGAATCAACTTCGACCACCTGGAAATCATGGGTCTCACCGACTTTAAGGACTTCACCAACACTTCCCACGCGACGCCACGCGAGTTCACTGATATGTACCATCCCTTCTAGGCCAGGCTCCAGTTCGATGAATGCCCCAAATTCCGTAATCCGAGTCACAGTGCCGGACACAGTTCGTTCAGCGGCATAACGCTCGCTGGCGCTGGTCCAGGGATTCTGAGCCAGTTGCTTCATACCCAGACTGATCCGCTTCTTCTCCGGATCCAGTTTCAGGATCTTGACGTCAACCTGTTGCCCTTCGGTCAGCACGTCTTTGGGATGATTAATGCGAGTCCAACTGATTTCGCCGATGTGCAGGAAGCCATCCACCGGCCCGATATTGATAAACGCACCGTAGTCCTTGAGTGTCTTCACGGTCCCGTTGTAGTCCTGGCCCACGTCAACCTTTGCCCAGAACTCCCCTTCGCCTTCCGCTCGTTCTGCCTGAAGCAAGGCTCGCCGACTGACGACGAGATTTCGCTTCTTGGCGTTCACTTCCGTCACTTGTACAGTCAACTTCTGACCGACGTAACCTTCCAGACTTCCGGCAAAACCCAGCTCGACCTGACTTGCCGGAAGGAACGCCCGCAGATTGCTCACCATCACCTGCAGACCGCCCTTATTTACCGCAGAGACATGGCAATCAACAACCTGACCGACAGCCAGCGCATCCCAGTTTCCACTGGCTCGATGCCGCGAGCGGGGGATACGACCCTTGATGAGTCCATCCGCATCTTTGGAATCGATGATCACGTCAAGCTGGTCGCCGACGTTGGGATGCTTGTCGTCGGGAAACTGTGTGAGCGACAGAACAACGTTGTGTCGTAATCCCGCATCCAAAAAGACCTCGCCACCATGAATGGCCTGAACAGTTCCGCGAATTTTCGATCCCTGCACGACAGTTTTTGAATCTCCGTCGTCGTCAGATTCACCTCCCGGAACAATAACGGCCTCCGGCATGGTAGCGCCATTTTCTGAAAGCGCGGCTGAGATTTCTGCTTCCAGCGATGCATCCAGATCATCGATCGTCGGGATCTCAACGGCAGCAGGCTTGTGGCCCTGTCGTGAAGTCGCATGTTCTGGCTGCTGTGCCGGTGGTTCAGACGACTGCGCCATTTTCTCACGCACTCGTGTGATGGCACCTCCCTCAGCCACCATCGCGGCTTCCGCTTCTGCAAGGAATTTTGTTTCTGGCGGGAGCGCTGCCTCGACGTGCGACTGCATTGCTTCGACATGCACCTGCACTGCTGCATCGAGTGCGATGTCGGATACCGGCTTGATGGCTTCAACAGAGCCCAGCGACGGCACTGTATCCGGCTGTGACTCCATCGCAGGGGCATCATTGGCCGGTGCGACAGGTAAAGCGCCCGCTGATACTGTGTTTGAAGGGGACACTGGTTGCTGTGGATCCGTTGTCATCTCATCTGGTCCTGTCAGAGCCGGTCAAGCTGGAACAATGTCACAGCAGCGACCAATCAGAAATCCCCAGAAGCCCGTCTGACTTCGAACACTGAGGACAATTTTACACAGGTATGTTCTCGGGAGAACGCACATTTTCTGAAGCTTCGCCCAGTGACTCATGGGCCGAACACACAGAAATCAAGGAGCCCCGATCAGGGAAGGATATCCAAACGCGGAGGGCTTCGCCAAGCGTGTGAGCCTTTATGCGTCATATTTCACAATCTCTTTATGGTCGAAACGAGACACAATTGCCACTCGCAGCCGTGTTCCGGAGGGTACAAACTGCGATTGACCGACTTTTCGAAGAAGGAGAGAATGCGCCGAACCAGTTCTCTCATTCCTCAATTCGGGCTGTTCAGACTTGACTGACATGGAAGTCAGATCCATAAGTTTGCGTAAATCGCTCTCTGCCGTAAGCTTTGTCGGCACGAGTGATATTGTCGCATCGCGGTTTTGCTGCGACAGTCGCCGGATTCAGCCGGGCGACGTCTTCGTTGCGTTGCGCGGATCAAGAATCGACGGACATCAGCATCTCGAGGCCGCGATCGCTGGCGGTGCGATCAGTGTGATTGTTGAGCGGCCAGCGTCGCGCATTGACGTGCCGCAATGTGTCGTCGCAAACACAAGAGTGGCGTTCGCAAAGATCTGCCTTGAACGACTGGGATCACCGCAGCGTTCAATTAACGTCATTGGCGTCACCGGGACAAACGGCAAAACTACCACGACGTGGCTGTTGCGATCGATTCTAGAAACAGCCGGACGAACAACCGGCCTGCTGGGCACGCTGGAATACTTCGACGGTCGAACAGCTAAATCGGCATCGCTCACAACTCCAGATTCCGAACAACTCGCGCAGTACATGGCGCAGATGGCACGCAATCGTGTCACAGACTGTGTGATGGAAATCAGCAGCCACGCTCTGCATCAGCAGCGTTGCGCGGGAATTACGCTGAACGCTGCAGCAATTACAAACATCACACAGGATCATTTCGACTATCACGGTGATGCAGAACGCTACCGTGCAGCAAAACTTCGTATCGCGTCGCTCCTGGCGTCCGACAGGCCGATTCTGCTCGGTATCGATGACGCAGGCTGTCAGGCAATTTGTAAAAAACTGACAGCCGATCGAAACGTCCTTACGTTTGGATTCTCGGCGGATGCTAGTGTGCGTGTCGAGTCGCTTTCGTGCTCGCAGACCGGACAGACGCTTCGTCTGTTGCTGCACAGCGGTTCGATCGAAATTCGAACGGCGCTGGTCGGTCGGCACAACGCGCTGAATATTCTGGCAGCGGCAGCATTGGCGGAACAATCTGGTATCGCAGTGAACGAGATTCGCGACGGTCTCGAACAGGTCCTTCAGGTCCCGGGTCGCATGGAACGCATTGACGTCGGCCAGCCATTTGCCGTGTTTGTTGATTATGCTCATACCCCGGACGGAATCGCCCAATGTGTTGCGACCGCGAGGACATTGACGTCCGGTCGTGTCGTTCTGGCGTTCGGCGCAGGTGGCGATCGGGATCGCCGTAAACGGCCACTGATGGCACTGGCCGCGAAGGATGCAGATGCAGTCGTTGTAACATCCGACAATCCAAGATCCGAAGTACCCGATCAAATCATCGGGGATATAGTCGGCGGTTTTGATTCGCTTGATCGAGTGCTGACATGTGTCGATCGCCAACAGGGAATTCGAGAAGCTCTGCGACTGGCCCAGCCAGGCGATGTGGTAATCATTGCCGGACGCGGGCATGAAACCAACCAAGAATTCGGCGATCGTAAGATTTGTTTCGACGATCGCCGAGTCACTCGCCGCCTGCTGCTGGAACTTCTGACTGGGTCGCTTCCCGGATCTGCATCGCAGCGGAGTGCAATCTCGGCATGACTTTTCCGCTTTCAATCTCTCAACTGACAAAAATTGTGCATGGAGTCCTCACAGACTCAGGCTACAGCCACGATCGTGTCTCGGGAGGTTGCATTGACTCAAGAACCACTGCGTTCGGTGACTGTTTCTTCGCGCTCAAAGGTGAAAAAACGCATGGCGTGTTGTTTGCTGATCAGGCCATCGCACGCGGTGCCGCCTGTGTCGTAACCGACTCTGCGGCCTCGGCTGCAAAGCCATCGAAAGTCATGCCTGCTATGCCTTCGCTGGCCGCGATCGATTCAGCAGAATCCGACGGACGCATAATCCGCGTCGCCGATTCGGTTTTCGCACTGCAATTATTTGGACGCTGGAACCGTCAACAGTCCGATGCGCTCGTCGTGGGCGTCACCGGAAGTGTGGGAAAGACAACAACGCGTCAGATGATCACACATGTTCTGGCATCGCGATTTTCCGGAGTCCAAAGTCAGCACAACTACAACAACGAAATCGGCGTTCCGCTGTCACTGTTACAACTGAGCCCTGAGCATGATTTTGCGGTATTCGAATTGGCAGCAGGACAAGTCGGTGATATTGCGATTCTGGCAGACATGGTTCGACCGGAATTTGCTGTGGTGACGCGAGTCGCGGCGACTCATCTGGAATCGTTCGGTGATCTGGATGCAATTCGCGAGGCAAAATCAGAACTGCCTGCTGCGGTCGCGTCTGGCGGCACTGTGTTCCTCAACGCCGACGACCCTGCCGTACGGTCGATGGCAGGAGCAACAATGGCGAATGTTGTGCTGTTCGGAACCACGGCCGATGCCGATTTTCGTGCGACGTCGATTTTTTCGCGAGACGGCATCTGTCAATTTAATGTGGACGGCCAGTCCTATCAGATTCAGGGAGCATCGCATCTTGTTACCGGAGCCGTTGCGGCGATTGCGGTTGGACGGACCGCGGGCCTGAATGCATCGGAGATTGCTCAAGGTCTGGCCAATTATCAACTCGATGCCGGACGTGGACGTATTCTTCAGCGGCATCCTTGGACAGTGATTGATGAGACATACAACGCCAGCCCCGCCAGCGTGCTTGCGGCAATTCAAACGCTCAATGACTGCGTCTCAGCGCGACGACGTATCCTGGTGCTGGGCGACATGCTGGAACTTGGCCCGCAATCGATCCGCTTTCACCGCGAAGTTGGTCGCGCACTGAAGGAATCCCGAATCGACCATGCGTTAATGTTCGGCGAATTCGCGGACGCTGTCGCAACCGGGGCTGTGCAGACAGGCGTCTCACTGAATCGTCTTTCAGTCTTCCGCGACATGACAACACTCAACGTCATGCTCGACTGCCTCCTCACCCCCGGCGACGCTGTCCTGATCAAAGGATCCCGCAGCATGCACATGGAACGAGTCGTCATGTCGCTCTGTGCGCCAGACAATCAAGGCCGCCGCTCTGCTGCATAGAAGCGGGAATTGCGCAGGATTCAGCAATCAGCATTTTCGTCACTTTCCGATGCAGAAGTTGCTGAAGATGTGATCCAAAATGTCATCGGTATAAACCTCGCCAAGGATGGTACTCAATTCGTGCAGTGCCTGACGAATCTCGACGGCAATCAATTCGTCACCGGAGCTTTCAATTGTGGCCGAACGGGCTCGCTCAAGCGATTGCATCGTGCGATGTATACTGTCGCGGCAGCGCACGGTCGTGGTTCCCAGCAATTCGCTGCGCCCCGATCGTGATCCTGCAAGCTGTTGCCGCAGTTCTGTCCGCAATGCGTCAATACCGTCCCCGTTTCTTGCGCTGATACGAAGACTGATTGATGCTGAGTCGGCAAGCCGGGCGGCGTCAACCCCCGGACCTGCGCTAATACGAAGATTCGATCTGGATTCAGATTCTGGATCCGCTGCTCCAGAGTCCGTCAGCAGGTCGCAGCGTGTGATGACGCTCAGGCTTGTCGGACATCGCAGCACGGCCAGTTGCCGCAACCTGGTGTCTTCCGCCCGATCTTTTTCCGACAAATCCACTGCCGTACACCACACGACCAGATCAGACGCCGAAACCTGTTCCGCGCGAAGTTCCTGTGCCCGCTTCATGATTAGATCATCGGCATCTTCCCAGCCAGCTGTGTCGATGAGTTCAACCTCCATCGATCCCAGCCGCAAAGTCGCCGTCAGATAGTCTCGCGTGGTCCCGGCGATTGGAGACACGATGGCCTTTTGTTGCCCGATAAGGCGATTGAAGAGCGTACTCTTGCCCGCATTGGGAAGTCCCGCAAGTACGACCCGACGTCGATAGCCTGCCGGAAGCCGACTGGCAGAAACGTCCGTCAGCTGTTTAAGCAACACCAGAGCTGCATCAAGGCGATGAGTAATCTCATTCTTCGTGATGAATTCAATATCTTCTTCGACAAAGTCTAGGCCGGCTTCCAGATCACCGAGCAACGCAATCAGATCGATTCGCAATTGTCCAAGCCGCGATGTGATTCGCCCACCCAGTTGCGTAAGAGCTTTTTGCAGTTCTTCGTGATCAGTTGCTTCAATGACACCGAGTACCGCTTCTGCCTGCAGCAGGTCAATACGGCCGGACAAAAAAGCCCGCATTGTAAATTCCCCTCGGCGAGCCAGACGAGCACCGTTTTCACAGAGATGCTCAAGCGTGGCTTCAAGCAAAGGTACGGATCCATTGAGATGGAATTCCGCCATTGGCTGGCCAGTGTAGCTGCGGCGTGTGGGCCAGTACATCAGCGCGGTTGGTACCGGAACAATGATCGATGGCAAATTGAGTTGTCCTGCAAACCGCCGCGGCACCTTCGCCAATCGCCAGTTTGCCGACTCTTCATCCGGTTTGAACAACTTCGCTGCAATGTCAGCCGTTTCCACACCACTGACCCGCACAATTCCGCGCAGCGCCGGGCCGGGCGGCGACGCAAGTGCGACAATCGTGTCATCAAGGTCCAGTGGCATGGATGCACTTTAGGGCGGGAAGACGAATGGGAAAAGACTGGCAAGGGACCGCCATGTTAATAAGTGTCGCATTGTGGCGACGCTGGCAGCGTCGGTTACGACAGTTATTCCTGCGCCGGTCCTAGGCCGCATTCGGAATAGATTGTGAGCGGAATGGTGCTCCCATTGTAACTGCTCTTGTGAGTGGCAAGGCACTAGCCGCCGTTTTTTCCGGGATTTCTGAAATGTACACCGGCGGCTAGCGCCTTGCCGCTCGTAAGGCGAAAGGCCACGCACGCGAGAATTCAGTGCGGCGATTGCTGGACCGGATGAAATCGAAAGCGATCGGTGTTAAAAAACGTGCGGTAATGGAATGCGACGGATCCGTTGATCTCGCTCGCGACGTTACTCTGCTGAAAAACGTCCCCTAATTGAAGTCGAACTTAATCTCATGGCTGCTCCTCGAGTCTGTGTATTACGAGCCCCTGGAACGAATTGTGACGTTGAGACCGCACATGCGTTTGAGCTGGCCGGAGCGTCGGCCGATCGAGTTCATCTTTTCCGGCTGCTCGAGGATCCTGTCAAACTCAGGCAGTATCAGATTCTGTGCGTCCCTGGCGGATTTAGCTATGGCGACGACCTTGGTGCGGGAGTGATTTTTTCTCGCCAGATTCGAGGTCGACTCAACGAAGCCATGCGAGAGTTTTTGCAGGCCGACAAACTGGTACTCGGCATCTGTAATGGATTTCAGACGATTTTGAAGGCTGGCCTGCTGATGCGACGTGGCATTGAAAACGCGGCTGAGAAAACAGGGGAAGATCAAGTCACACTGACATGGAACAGCAACGGTCGCTACACCGACCGCTGGGTGCGACTGAAAGTCACGTCCTGCAACAGCGTTTTTCTGAAGGGGATTGATGAATTCGACGTCCCGATGGCTCACGCCGAAGGACGCATCGCATTGAAGCATCCCGAGCTGCTGGATGAGCTTCGTGCGAATGCTCAGCTTGCAGCATGCTACTGGTCGCCCGCCGCCTGTGAAATGATGAAGATCAGCGGCGACCCGACACGGATTTCACTTCTGCCCGAGCCAGAAAATCCGAACGGTTCCATCGCCAACATCGCTGGCCTCTGCGACACTACGGGTCGAGTCCTCGGGCTGATGCCGCATCCGGAACGTTTCCTGTTCGCAACGCAGCACCCACAGTGGACTCGCCGAGGCCTCCGCGGCGAAGGTGACGGGATCAAAGTCTTTCGAAATGCCGTGGCGTATTTTGGTTGAACAATCACGATGAGATTCAGGCGCCGGGATTCGTATTTTCTGCGGTACTCCGTCAGAGCACATCAAGACTCTCGCCTGCCAGGAGATCCGTGATGACGTCATCCAGAGCACGGAAGTACCAGTCCGTTCCGCCACCGCAGGTGAGTGTATCGATCGCTGCCGCATCATTGAACACATCATCACTTCACAGATGTTCTGACCAGCCCAACAAACACCCCACGAATCTCAACTCGTGATGCCGGAAACTCCATTGGAGTCATTTGATCATTGGCCGGAATTAAGGTGATCGTGTTCTTCACCTTTTTGAAGCGTTTCAGTGTGGCTTCGCCGCCATCAACAACAGCGACAACAGTATCTCCATTCTTTGCTGTATTGGCAGGCCGCACAATCGCCAAGTCTCCATCGTTGATTCCATCCAGAATCATTGAGGTGCCTCTGACACGCAGCAGAAAATGTTCATGTGGATCGAAGACCTTTGTCAGATCAAAGGTTTCCACATCTTCAATGGCTTCAATTGGTCTGCCTGCTGCGATATTGCCCAGCAATCGAAATGGTGGTGCCTGATGCCCAGCTTCTCCAAGCATCAAATCAGGATCGACGCCAAGCTCCTCAGCAATTTTTGCCAGAGAATCTCTGCCGATCTTGTCTTTGCCATTCTCGATCTTTGACAGATGGGTGAAGTGAATGCCGACCTGACCGGCCAATGCACGAAGTGATATGCCACGGGCCTGCCGTGCATCTTTGATCATTTTGCCAACGTCAGCACTCATTGTTGAACCTGCAACGCAGATGCCGTTCTTTGAACAATGGATTCTTGGAATGGTGGAAGCTCAGCCCTGCGAATTCGACAAGATTTGGGAGCTTCGATAGCCAAGCTGCAACCATGATCAGTCGTTTGAGAGACAACAATACGTATGTTGTCGTTGATAAGGATTTCTTCGCCTATTCGGCGTCTGAGTACAAGCATGGCAATCTCCGACCTGTTTGGTACATTCCAGTGTTGGGCTAATTCCCAACAGTGAATGGTAACAGGACAAAACAAACTGCATAGGGCAGTTTTTTGTCTTTTTTGCGGCGACCGTGGATGGGAAAGAATGCCGGTAATCCGCAAGATTTACGCCCTTTTGTTCGAATTGAAGACTGACGACGGCGGTATTTGGCTGGTGATTGCGTGGCTCGACAGATTCGGAAACAGTAAGTATTTGCTGCCTGCCCATCCCGATAAATGCCTGCTGGAAATGCGTCCCGGTGATGTGGTCACATTCAGACGCCGGGAAATACGCCAATGGAGAGTGCATTTCTTGGGCTTCCGACGTAAGAATGAAAATCTCCGCACAACCCGTGACCTGCTGCTCCCCAAGCTGATCTCCGGCCAACTGGACGTGGAAGATCTCGATATCGACGTGAGTATGACGGCTGAAGAACTGACAGAGGCCGCTGGTAGCCGTCCATTTCCGCGCAGAACACCGCTCCAGCGGCATATTCACGCAGTTTTCTGGAGGGGGACGAGTTTGGAAAGCTGGTAATCCGTCGGTGGATCAAGCCCGCATTCTTCTACCAAGCGGTCGAACAGGCTTTCGCCGCGAAGCCACCATGACTGAACTTCCGTCAGCACACTATTGAGGGTGAATTCTGCAAGGTGCAGTTTCAAAGATTCCAGCACGCTCATCAGAATTGTTCGCCGCTGAGCACTTCGAAGTGTTTTACTCGTGCGACCGGTTCGGCGGTCCTGAGCCGCACCTCGAAGACTGCGTTCAGCTTCATTGTTGGTTGCGTCAACCGCCGGATGAAGCACAAACGTGAATAACTCTTCGTCGCACGACAGCCGCGAGACTTCGTGGGCAAGATTATGGAATTCGCGATCTGTTTCATCGCCCGACTTTGGCTCAAGACTTTCGTCACTGCAGCGAGCGAAGCACAGTTCGCATACATCATCGAATAATTCCGCGACACGTGCCGCGCGGCCTGATTCCTTCAGACGCTGATCGGCGGCTGAGCGGTTTGCCTTCGTGAAAACCGCCAGCAGCCCCTCCAGAAAGTCTTTGTACTCCGCATTGTCCGGCTGCAACAGAGTAAAACGAATCGCTTTGCGAATCAGATGTGCCCAGCATTTCTGAGCATTCGAGAATCCCTGATACACGGCCGCATCATCGCTCACAAGAATGCCGACAAAGCCGTCTTTCGGAAGAAGCTGGGCGAGCGTTTCGCCATCTTTTCGACAGCCAAACACCAGCACTCGAGCCTTCTCTGACAGAAATGCCCACACGGAGTTCAGGCCCCAGCTGGTTTCGTCGGCCTGCACCACAGCGCTGTGGGGCCGTTCCGTCCATGAACTGCGGTGTACCAAACTGAAGAGCACGGTGGGCAGATACCCGGCAGACTATCGCGCTTCCTAAAACCTCCGCCTCGTTCGACTCCCAAGAGCCAGTAACGTTTGCGGGATTATGTTGTACGCCTGCGGCACCAATCTGCTATCCTGCAATCGTTGATTTAACGAGACACACTCTTGGAAACACTCCTATGATGCGCAGCGGCAACCCCACGCTCAACGATAAGACATTCGATAACTTCGGCGACTACGGTCGGGATCTTGCCCGCGAGCAGACACGTGCCACCACGATGACAATCAGTGGCACTGTGCAGAAGACAGCGTTTTTACTCCTCTTAGCCATGGGCTCGGCCTGCTTCACATGGTCGAAGACATTTGGGGGCGCGCCGGCAATCGCTATGCCGTGGGCGTTCGGAGGGGCGATCGTGGGATTCATCGTCGCCCTGATCATCTGCTTTAAGCAGACGTCGGCTCCCGTGTTAGCGCCAGTCTACGCAATCGCCGAGGGTCTTTTTCTGGGCGGGACATCTGCAGTTTTAGAAATGCAATATCCGGGCATTGTAATTCCGGCGGTCGGCGGCACGTTCGGAACTCTTTTTGGCCTCTTACTGGCGTATCAATCGGGTCTGATTCGGGCGACAGAGAATTTTAAGTTGGGCATCTTCGCGGCAACAGGGGGCATCGGTCTGGTCTATTTGATTTCGTTCATCGGCAGCTATTTTGGATTTCCGATTGCGTTTATACACTCCAGCGGATTGATGGGCATCGGGTTCAGCCTTTTTGTCGTGGTCATCGCTGCGCTCAATTTGGTGCTCGACTTTGACTTTATTGAGCAGGGAGCCGAGCGCGGTGCTCCAAAGTATTTGGAATGGTACGGTGCTTTTGCGTTGATGGTGACGCTGGTGTGGCTCTACCTTGAAATCCTGCGTCTAATGGCGAAGTTGCGAGACCGGCGATAAGCCCCTTTTCCAAGGTTCACGTGTCAGCCCTTTCCATCGGCGCCCAAGCCGTTGGAGGGATCACTGCACAGAAAAGGCACACAAGGACAGAAAAGGTTTCGTAACAGTTTAGTCGCTCTGGGACTGCTCTTGGCGAGAATTTTGCATCTGCTTGGAGTATCGGCATTCGGGAAGGATGCCGATGGGATTCAGTTTTTACCCCAAACATGAACACAAATGTCCGCATGTGAGCCACTGCCCGCATTTGGGCGGGGCGGCGTTGGGGACGCTGGTGTTGCTGGCGAATGGGGAGGAACAGTCTCGGCGGGCCTTGCATGCCACGATTGATGCCGAACGGGCTCGCAACGAACGGCTCGTCGCCGAAAACGAGCGGCTGCAACGCGAACTGGATACTGGGTTCACTGCGACGCAAGGTACGTTCACTTTCAATTTGACACCTCACGCAGTGGCCAGGTGTCCCGCGATGTGTTGGGCGAGCATTCCCTCGACAAACGTTGATGACGGACTGCATGCCTGACGGTGACCGACGTGCCCCAGACGCCTCTGAGGCCACTGGCAGCCTCTGTTTATCCAACCGCCTCCCGCGCGCCATTGCTTC